>JAYUQC010000157.1:0-3520 GCA_043759735.1 Rhodoferax sp. | reverse complement strand
GGAGCGGCCCGGCGTTTTCTCAAGATCGCCCCCAGCCCTGGCTTCGCCAGGCCCCCCGAGGGGGTGCCAGAAAACTTGGGAGCGGCCCGGCGTTTTCTGGTGAGATCTCAGACTCGGGCCGGTGCCCGATTGCGGTCGTGTCAGCCCCGGTCGTCGGGTCCCCGTCGTGTTGTGCCTTGGCGGGAGACGCAAGCTCTGCAACGGACAACGCATTGCCCGTTGCGGCGTCGCCAACGCCCTGCACGAGCGAATCGAACATATCCGCCCCTGCGGCCTCCTTGTCGAGCAGCGGAAGCTGATCCAGCGATGCCAGACCCAGGTCGTCCAGGAACTGGCGCGTGGTCGCGAACAGCGCAGGTCGACCAGGCGCCTCACGATGGCCGATCACTTCGATCCAGTTTCTGTCCTCGAGCTGCTTGATGATCATCGAGTTGATCGTCACGCCGCGAATGTCTTCCATGTCGCCACGGGTAACCGGTTGGCGATAGGCGATGATCGCCAACGTTTCCAGCGTCGCACGGGTATAGCGCGGTGGCTTTTCCGGATGCAGGCGATCGAGGAACTCGCGCATCTCGGGGCGGCTCTGAAACCGCCAGCCGGTCGCCACCTGCACCAGCTCAACGCCGCGCTGCGCCCAGTCGAGCTTGAGATCGAGCAGTAGCTGCTTGACGGTCTCGGTGCCAACGGCATCGTCGAAAAGGGCACGCATCTCCCGTACCTGCAGCGGTTGTTGCGAACAGATCAGGGCCGTTTCCAGTACGCGCTTTGCCTGAGCGGAAATCATTGTCGAGGGATTCCGGAAGTGGCACCTTCACGGTGCGCATCGATGCCAGTCAAAAGGGGGCGCAGCAGGCAGATCGAACGTCTGCGGTGCGGGGGACAGCGGGCAATACGCCCCTGCGCATTGACCGTCTGTCAGGCCGGATTGTAGCGCAGGCCCCACAGATCCATGGCGGTCACCATGTCCGATGGCATAGCCGAGACAAACTCCAGTGGTCGACCGAGCACCGGATGCGCCAGCGCCAACCGGTACGCATGCAAGGCCTGTCGATGGATAGTCGTATTGGCTGGCGCACCGTAGGTCGAGTCGCCCAGCAACGGATGGCCGATCGATGCCATGTGCACCCGAATCTGGTGGGTGCGTCCGGTATGCAGGCTACAGCGTACCAGGCAGGAAGATCGCGTATTGTCCAGCAACTCTACCGTGGTACGGGCATCCTTTGCGCCGGTGCTCCCTGCATCGAGCACGGACATGCGCAGCCGGTTGCCCGGATCACGGCCAATGGCAGCATGCACTTCGCGCGGCGAAGCGCCGCTCCAGCGCCGGTGGGCCAGCGCAAGATACTGCCGTTGTACGCTGCGCTGGGCAATCATGCGGACCAGCGCGTCCATGCAAGACCGGGTACGGGCCACCAGCATCAGCCCGCTGGTGTCCTTGTCCAGCCGATGCACGATGCCGGCGCGCGGCAGGTCCGCCAATCGCGGGTCCCAGGCCAGCAAACCGTTGAGCAAGGTGCCACTCCAGTTGCCGGGCGCCGGATGCACAACCAGCCCTGCCGGTTTGTGTATCACCAGCATATGCGTATCTTCGAAGACAACCGCCAGCGGCATGGATTCGGGTGTGAACGCCTGGCTTTGCGGCGTTGGCCGCAGGGTCACCTCCATGCTGTCGCCGGCCTGCAGGCGCGACGAGGGCTTGAGCACCACCTGCGCGTTGCGCCGCACCGCGCCCTGCTCCACCAACTGGCGCAGATAGTTGCGGGAGAAAGCGTCCAAGCTTGCCGCAAGCACCTTGTCGAGTCGCTCGCGATGGTGCACGTCGGCGACCATCCAGTGGCGCAATTCGACGTCCGGCGCGGTGTCTGCAGCATCGTCGAGGTCCTGCCCGACCAGCTCGCCCGCCGTCCCGCCCGATATAATCTGTTCGCTTTTGCTTACCAAGGTTGTCCTCATGTTGCGAGTCAAATTATCGATCCTGCGCCTAGTGCTGGCGGCCGCTGCAGGGCTGACGATCGCCGGCTGCTCGACCACGAACGAGGACAAGACGGCCAACTGGAGTCCGAATCGGCTGTACGCCGAAGCCAAAGACGAAATGAAGTCCGGCGCCTATGACAAGGCAACCTTGCTGTTGGAGAAGCTCGAAGGCAGGGCCGCCGGAACGCCACTGGCACAGCAGGCCCAGTTGGACAAGGCCTATGCGCACTACCGCGCAGCAGAGCCGGCGCAGGCCTTGTCCACGCTCGATCGCTTCATGAAGCTTCATCCGGCCAGTCCGGCTATTGACTATGCGTTGTACCTGAAGGGCGTGGTGAATTTCAATGATGACCTGGGCATGTTGTCATTCCTGACCCGTCAGGACCTGTCCGAGCGTGACCAAAAGGCCGCCAAGGAATCGTTCGAGGCGTTCAAGGAACTGACCACACGCTTCGCCGAATCCAAATACACACCGGATGCGCGATTGCGCATGACTTACATCGTCAATTCGCTGGCGCAGTACGAAGTGCATGTTGCGCGCTACTATTTCCAGCGAGGCGCCTACCTGGCCGCGGTGAACCGCGCGCAGTCCGCATTGGCCGACTACCGCGATGTACCGGCGCTGGAAGAGGCGTTGTACATCATGTTGAAGTCCTATGAAGCGCTGGGCATGGACAAGCTGCAAGATGACACCCGGCGCGTGTTGATGACCAACTATCCGAACAGCCGGTATTTCACCCGAGGTTTTGCGCGTGATGACCAGCCGTGGTGGAAGTTCTGGTGAGTTCCTGCAACAGTGTGTGCAGTTCTTCTTCGCTGCCGATCACGCGCATCGGTGGCAGAGCCGCCAATAGCCGGCGCCCGTAGCCCATGCTGCTCAGTCGGCTGTCGCACAGCACCAGAACACCGCGATCGGTCTCGCGTCGCACGAGTCGCCCCGCGCCCTGCTTGAGCGCCACCGCCGCCTCGGGAATGAAATAGTCGTTGAACGGACTGCGGCCGGTCGCCTCGAGCCTGCCTGCGCGGGCCTCCACCAGGGGGTCATTGGGCGGTGGAAACGGCAGCTTGTCTATCACGACCAGCTGCAGTGCGTCTCCCGGCACATCGATGCCCTCCCAAAACGAAGCAGATGCGACCAGGACGCAGCCCGGCCCCCCGTCGTCGACCGCGTTGCGCAGGCGATCCATCAGCTCGCGCTTGGGGCCTTGTCCCTGCACCAGCACCTGGATGGCGGTCGATTCCTGAAACCGACGCTGCAAATCCTCGCTGATCGCCCGCAGCGCCCGCAAGGTCGTTGTCAGCACCAGTGTCCGTCCCCCCAGATTGGCGGCAAGCCGGGCGACCAGCTCCGCCACCTGCGCGCTGTGCGAGGGGTCCGACGGCTTGACCATCTGGCGCGGCACATACAGCGCAGCCTGCTGCTGGTAGTCGAACGGACTTTGCACCCGCAGGATGCGGGCCTCGCGCAAGCCACAGGGTTCGGTAAACCAGCGCAAGGTCGGCTCATCACCCAATGTGGCCGAGGTGAAGATCCAGGCACGCCGGC
>JAYUQC010000156.1:0-9955 GCA_043759735.1 Rhodoferax sp. | reverse complement strand
AACAGCCAGCACACCATGGCGCTGGTCTTGGCGGTCAGGAACGAGGACTCCTTGATGATCCCGCCCAGTTCGCCCATGGTCCTGAACAGGACGTTGCCGCCTGGTGTATTCCTGGCGTTCACATAGCGGTAAGCGCCGGCCAGCAGGCAGCCGCCAAAGGCGCCGACGGCCGCTGCTTCGGTGGGGGTGGCCAAGCCAAACACAATCGAGCCCAGCACGGCAACGATGAGCACCGCCAACGGAAAGAACGACACCAGCAGCATCTTGAAGATCTCGAGCCGCTGCCAGTTCATCAGCCAGTTCATCAGCAAGGCCATGCCCGCCCCCAATCCCAGCACGATCCAGTACCAGGTTGGTGCGGGCACCCGCTCAGCTACCGGTGCGCCGGCCGGCGTTTCCCCGGCCGGTGCGGCGGCGACGACAGGAGCAGACACACTGGCTACGGTTGCGGCTGGCGCTTGCGCTGCTGGCTTTGTGGTGACGGCCTCAGTCGGCGGCTCTTTCAAGTCCGTGCTTTCGGCCGGTGGCTCTGCAAGGCCCCCTTCCGCCGGCGGCTCCTGCACGCCGCCGAGTTGGTTTGACTTTTCGTCCGACGCGGCGGACACCATGCCGCCACTCTCCACCAGGCCGGTGGTGTCGACAGCGACGAGCGGGGCAGTCACGCTGACATACATCACGGCCATCAGGAGCGTGATCGCAATGGCGGGAACCAGC
This sequence comes from Rhodoferax sp., assembly GCA_043759735.1. GTDB lineage: Bacteria > Pseudomonadota > Gammaproteobacteria > Burkholderiales > Burkholderiaceae_C > CAISIP01. The sequence goes on along the minus strand of JAYUQC010000156.1, from coordinate 9,241 downwards.
GCAATCAGCAGTTGCCCGGCCACGGTGGGCATCGGCAACGAAGCATCTTTCAATCCCCGGAACAGGCCGCCGATCGCATTGCGGTTGCGCACTGCCAGCGATGCGGCCACCACTGGCAGTGCGATGGTGCGTTCGCTCTCGGGCAGCGGCGGTGCCAGATGGGGCTTCCATTTGGCGACCACTATGACGTAGGCGACATACAGGCCCGCCAGCATGATGCCGGGAAAGAATGCACCGGCGTACAACTTGACCACCGACACGCCGGCGGTGGCGCCATAAACAATCAGCAACACCGACGGCGGTATCAAGATGCCCAGGCAACCGCCGGCGGTGATCGCCCCGGCGGCCAATTGCACGCCATAACCCGCACGCAGCATGGCCGGCAACGCCAACAGGCCCATGAGCGTGACCACCGCACCGACGATGCCGGTGGCGGTGGCGAAAATTGCGCAGGTCACGATGGTGGCCACCGCCAATGCGCCCGGCACGCGCGCCAAAGCCAGGTGCAGGCTCTTGAACAGTTTCTCGATCAGGTTGGCGCGCTCCACCAGATATCCCATGAAGACAAACAGCGGGATCGCGATTAGCACGTCGTTGGACATGACCGAATAAGCACGCTGCACCATCAGGTCGAGCACCAGTCCTACGGCGGTTTCCGGATTGACGCTGCGGTAGGACAGCCAGCCAAAAAACATGCCCATGCCCATCAGCGTGAACGCCGTCGGAAAGCCAAGCATGATCGCCACGACCACCAGCCCGAGCATGATCAGCCCCAGATGCCCATTGGTGAGATTGCCCCATGGCGTCACCACCAACAGGACCGAGACCATAACGGCCATCAACGAGAAACCGAACCACAACTCCTTGCGAATCTTCATGCGGCACCCCGTTGCTGCGTCACCAACGCGTCGAGTTGCTCGATATCCTCGTCCTTTACGTGAACCATGGCCTTGAGTTTTTCCACATCGACTTCTTCCACGTCTTGTTCGCGCGAGGGCCATTGCCCTTGCTGGATACACACCACGCAACGGACCATCTCGACCACGCCTTGCAGCAGCAGGAACACGCCCGCGACAGGAATCACGGTCTTGAAGGGATAGACAGGGGGTCCATCGGACGTGATGTTGGAATGTTCCAGGATGGCCCAGCTCTCCCCGGCATAGATGTAGCCAGCCCATGCCAGCGCCACGACGCCCGGAATGAAAAACACGACATACAGGATCAGGTCAATGGTGGCCTGGGTGCGGGGCATGAAGAAGCTGTACAGCACGTCGCCGCGTACATGGCCGTTCTTGGACAGGGTATAGGCACCGGCCATCATGAACAGCGTGCCATACATCATGATCATGACGTCGAATGCCCACGCGTGCGGAGCGTCCAGAACGTAACGCGAAAACACTTCCCATGAAATCAGCAGCGTCAGCGCCACGATCAACCAGGAAAACGCATGACCAACCCAGGTGCTGAGCCGGTCTACGAAGAGGAGCAGTTTTTGCATGGCAACAAGGTCCTGCAGGTGGGGATCAGCGCGATCCGGGTGGATGCCGGACCCAACAAAAAAGCCACCCTGACGCTGCCCGGATGGCTGTTCGGTTGGTCGATACGCCGTCAGGCCTTCTTGGGTGCCGCCGCGGCTCCGAAGAAATGGCCAACGGCCATGCGCCGGCTGACGTAGGTGTCCTGGTCCCATTTCACGGCTCGCTCAGCGAAGGCCCGCTGGGATTCGACGACTTCCTTGAACAACGGGTTCTCCGCCGATTTCTTGGTGATGATCGCATCCCACAGCTTGAGCTGTTCCTGCAGCACGGCGTCCGGAGTCTTGTAGAACTTGACCTTGTCCTTGGTCTGCAACTCGATGTAGTCCTTGGAATAACGGTCGATCGCTTTCCAGGACATGTCAGCCGAGGCCGCTTCCACCGCTCCGGCGATGATCGCCTTCAGTTTTTCAGGCAGCGCATCGTACTTCGGCTTGTTGAACATGATCTCGAAGGTTTCGGCGCTCTGGTGGTAGCTCTGCAGCATGCAGACCTTGGACACGTCGGCAAAACCGAGCAGTCGGTCGGACGATGCGTTGTTGAACTCGGCTCCGTCAAGCAGGCCGCGGTCCATGGCCGGCACGATCTCGCCGCCTGGAAGCGCATTGACAGCGGCACCCATGGCGGTGAACAGGTCGATGGCCAGACCATTGGTGCGGAACTTGAGGCCCTTGAAATCGGCCGCCTTGGTGATTGGCTTCTTGAACCAGCCCAGCGGCTGCGTCGCCATCGGCCCGTACAGAAAGGACTGCACATTGCCGCCAATGGACGCGTAGAGTTTGGCCAGCAGTTCCTTGCCGCCGCCATATTTGTGCCAGGACAGCAGCATGTTGGCGTCCATGCCGAATGCCGGGCCGGAATTCCACAATGCAAGCGCGTTTTGCTTGCCGTAGTGGTAACCCAACACGCCGTGGCCACCATCGAGCGTGCCCTTGGACACCGCTTCGAGCAGGCCGAAGGCCGGCACCACCGCACCGGCCGGCAGTACGTCGATTTTCAGGTCGCCGCCGGTCATGTCGTTCACCTTCTTGGCGTAGTCCAGCGCGTACTCGTGAAAGATGTCCTTCGATGGCCAGGTACTTTGCCAGCGCATCGAAATGGGCCCGGTCTGCGCGTTCGCGAGCATGGGCGCGGACAGGGCGCCGGCGGCAATGGCCGCACCCTTGAGCAGGTTGCGGCGGCGGGGAGTCTGGTTAACGGACATGGATTGTCTCCGGTCGTGGGTTGGTGGTCTGGCAGCCGGCCATTGTTGTTCTTTTTGTGCGTGGGGATGGCAGGGTAAACACCAGTATCGACCGGCTGAATGGTGAACAAATCTAACGGATAAGTTGAGAAAATTTATTGGCTGGAGTCAAATAGCCAGGCCGACTAAAACCGCGGCAGACCGGCGAACGCCGGATTTCTCGGCTGATTGCCGCGCACCAGTTCGCGCCCGTATTCGGCGCAACGCTGCAAAGTGGGAATCACCTTGCCCGGGTTGAGCAGACCCTTGGGGTCGAAGGCGGCCTTGACGCCGAGCATCTGCGCGTTTTCCTCGGCGCTGAACTGCACGCACATGGAATTGAGTTTTTCCACGCCCACGCCGTGCTCGCCGGTGACGGTGCCACCCATCGCGACACTGGTCTCCAGGATATCGGCACCGAACAGTTCGCAGCGCCGCAGCTGGTCGGCGTCGTTGGCGTCGAACAGGATCAGCGGGTGCAGGTTGCCGTCGCCAGCGTGGAACACATTGGCGCAGCGCAGCTGGTATTTCTTTTCCATGTCCTGAATTGCCAGCAGGATATCGGCCAGGCGTTTGCGCGGGATCGTGGAGTCCATGCACATATAGTCCGGGCTGATGCGCCCGCTGGCCGGGAACGCGTTTTTGCGCCCGCTCCAGAACTTGAGCCGCTCGGCCTCGTCGCGACTCACCGCGATTGCAGTGGCCCCATTGCTGCGCAGCACATCGCGCATGCGCCCGATTTCTTCCTCCACCTCCTGCGGTGTTCCATCGCTTTCACACAGCAAGATGGCCTCGGCGGTCAGATCGTAGCCGGCATGCACGAAGTCCTCGACTGCGGCGGTCATGGGTTTGTCCATCATTTCCAGGCCGGCCGGGATGATGCCGGCCGCAATCACGGCTGCAACCGCGTCACCGGCCTTGCGGATGTCGTCGAAGCTGGCCATGATGCAGCGCGCCAGCAGAGGTTTGGGCACCAATTTGACCGTGACTTCGGTGATCACGGCCAGCATGCCTTCGGAGCCGACCACCACCGACAGCAGGTCATAGCCACTGGCATCGAGCGCCTGCGAGCCGAACTCGACCGGTTCCCCATCAATCGCGTAGCCGCGCACCTTGAGCACGTTGTGCAGCGTCAGCCCGTATTTGAGGCAATGCACGCCACCCGAGTTCTCGGCCACGTTGCCGCCAATGGTGCAGGCGATCTGGCTCGACGGATCGGGCGCGTAGTACAGACCCAGCGGCGCCGCCGCCTCGCTGATGGCCAGGTTGCGCACGCCGCTTTGCACCACGGCAGACCGGCTGGCCAGGTCCAGCTTGAGGATCTTGTTGAACTTGGCCAGACTGAGCGTGACTCCCATCGCGTGCGGCATGGCGCCACCCGACAGGCCGGTGCCCGCGCCGCGCGCCACGACGGGCACGTCCATCCGGTGGCAGGTCTGCAGCACCGCCTGCACCTGCGCCAGCGTCTCGGGCAGGGCCACCACCAGCGGGCGCTGGCGGTAGGCGGTCAGGCCATCGCATTCATAGGGCGTCGTGTCCTCCGGGGTCCACAACAGAGCGTGCGCCGGCAACACGGCCCGCAAGGCGCGGACCACCTCGGCCTGGCGTTGGGCGCGCTGGTGTGCCTGGGTCTGGTCGGGGGTGGCGGGGGCGTTCATGGCAGCTTCCTTGCGCGGCGGAGTCCACTCGTACTTTAGTGCATGGGCCCGCCATCTGGCTTGAACCTTGTTTCAGGCCGGCGTGAAAAAAGGACTTGACAGTGGAGTCGACAGATGAAATAGTTGAGTCAAATTTAGAAACACTTGATTCCAATGTTTTCCATCCTGATCGTCACGCTCCCCACCCAGCCCAGCGCCGTACGGCTGCGCATCTGGCGTGCGCTCAAGGCTTTGGGTTGCGCCGCGCTGCGCGACGGCGCCTATGTGCTGCCGTTGGACCAGGCCCCGGCACTGGAAGCCCTGGCTGGGCAGGCGCAGGAGCACGGCGGGAGCGCGTCGGTGCTGCAACTGTCGCCGCGCGACGACGCGCAAAAGCGCGAGCTGTTGGCCCGGTTTGACCGCGCCGAGACCTACCAGGCCTGGCAGCAATCGGCACGCGAGGTGTTGGCGCAGGTGGGCGAGCTGTCCGAGACCGATGCCCGGCGCCGGGTGCGCGGCGTGGCCGATGCGCTGCAGGCCTTGATGCGCATCGATTACTACCCCGGCGCGGCGGCGCTGCAGGCGCAGGAAGAACTGGCGCAGCTGCGCCAGGCGCTGGACCAGCGCTTTTCGCGTGGCGAGCCGCATCCGGTGGTCGGGGACATCGATCGGCTCCTGCGGGCCCGATTCCAGCGCAAGTGCTGGGTCACCCGCAGCCGGCCCTGGGTCGACCGGCTGGCCAGCGGCTGGCTGATCCGCCGCTTCATCGACCCGCACGCGCGGCTGTTGTGGCTGCCAGAGCCAACGGGCGCTCCCCGTGGCGCCATCGGTTACGACTTCGACGGCGCCCGCTTCACCCATGTCGGCCATCGGGTCACCGTCGAAGTGCTGATGGCCAGTTTCTCGTTGGACCAGGATGCCCGGCTGATGGCGATTGCCGGCGTGGTGCATTACCTGGATGCGGGCGGCATCGTGGTCGCGCAAGCCGCCGGGCTGGAAGCCGTGCTGGGCGGTCTGCGTGAATTGCATGCCGACGATGCGCGCTTGCAAGACGCGGCCGATGCCGTTTTCAATGCCTTGTACGCGTTGCCGGCGCAAGGCGCTACTGCCTGAAATCATGACAGCCCATTCCCAGTATCCTGCGGCGCCTGTTCCAGACGCGCCGCCCGACACACCACCCGCCCCGGTCAGCCTTGCGCAAGCGTTCTGGTTCTGGCTCAAACTGGGCTTCATCAGCTTTGGCGGCCCGGCCGGGCAGATCGCGATCATGCACAGCGAGCTGGTCGAGCGTCGGCGCTGGATCAGCGAGAAGCGATTCCTGCACGCGCTGAACTACTGCATGTTGCTGCCGGGGCCAGAGGCGCAGCAGCTCGCGACCTATATTGGCTGGCTGATGCACCGCAGCTGGGGTGGTCTGGTGGCCGGCGGCCTGTTCGTGCTGCCGTCGCTGTTCATTCTGATCGGGTTGTCGTGGGTCTATATGGCGTTTGGTCAGCTTGCGGTCGTGGCGGGAATCTTCTATGGCATCAAGCCCGCCGTCACCGCAGTGGTGCTGCATGCGGCCTGGCGCATCGGCGGCCGGGCGCTGAAGAATGGCTGGTTGTGGGGCATCGCTGCGCTGGCGTTCGTCTGCATCTTTGCGCTGCGGCTGCCGTTTCCGGCGATCGTGTTCGGCGCGGCGGTGATCGGCTACCTGGGCGGCCGCTTCATGCCCGGGGTTTTCAGGGTTGGCGCAGGACACGGGGCTGGCCTCAAGGACTATGGTCCGGCCTTGATCGACGACGATACGCCGACGCCCCGGCATGCGCTGTTCTCCCGCACGCGCCTGGTCAAACTGCTGCTGGCCGCGCTGCTGCTGTGGGCGTGCGCGATGGCGGCGCTGATCCTGCTGCTGGACTGGCAGGCCACGCTCTCGCAGATGGGCTGGTTCTTCACCAAGGCGGCGCTGTTGACCTTTGGCGGCGCCTATGCCGTGCTGCCCTATGTGTACCAGGGTGCGGTGGAACATTACCAGTGGCTGTCCGCCACTCAGATGATCGACGGCCTGGCGCTGGGCGAAACCACGCCCGGGCCGCTGATCATGGTGGTGGCGTATGTCGGATTTGTCGGCGGCTGGTTGGGCCAGGTGCTCGGGCCCGACGCGCTGTTCCTGGGCGGTGCGCTGGCCGCGACCGTGGTCACGTTCTTTACCTTCCTGCCCTCGTTCGTGCTGATTTTTGCCGGCGGTCCGCTGATCGAGACCACGCACGGCAATCTGGCCTTCACTGCGCCGCTGACCGCCATCACGGCTGCCGTTGTCGGCGTGATCCTGAACCTGGCACTGTTCTTTGCCTGGCATGTCTGGTGGCCACAGGGATTTGCCGGAGCGTTCGATCCGGTGGCCGCCGTGATCACCGTGGCCGCGGTGCTGGCCCTGTTTCGCTTCAAGGTCAGCGTCATGACCTTGATCGCCGGGTGTGCGCTGGCCGGTCTTGCCAGCCGCATGTTGTTGCCACCCCTTGCTTGAGGAAAAAACCATGGATGCTTTGATTCAACCTCTGCCGTTCGACCCTGCTGCGCTGCCAGATCTGTCCGAGCGCATGCTGCGCAGCCACCACGCCAACAATTACAGCGGGGCGGTCAAGCGCCTCAACGCGATCCGCGCCCGACTGGCATCGCTGAACGTCGCCACCACACCGGGATTCGAGATCAACGGGCTGAAACGCGAAGAGTTGATCGCCTGCAATTCGATGCTGCTGCATGAACTGCATTTCGCCTCGATGGGCGCAGACAGCGCACCCATGGTGCCGGCCATGGAGCTGGCGCTGTGCGCCAGTTTCGGCACCGTGGCGCGCTGGCGCGAGGAGTTCGTTGCGATCGGCAAGGCGCTGGCCGGTGGATCAGGATGGGTGGTGCTGGCGTACCTGCCACGCGAAGGCCGGCTGATCAATCAATGGGCCGCCGACCATTCCCAGGCGCTGGCCGGTGGCGTGCCGGTGCTGGCGCTGGACATGTACGAGCATGCCTACCAGCTGGATTTTGGCGCCGACGCAGGGCGCTGGGTCGATGCTTTCATGGCCAATCTGAACTGGGCCGCGGTGTACCAACATTACCAGCATGCGGTGGAGGGCGCCAGCGATATGTTCGGTGCGACCGCCGACGAGCTGGAAGGTGCCACCGTGTTCGATGTGCGCCGTGCCGGTGTATTCGAGAGCGCGACCGAGATGCTGCCCGGGGCGCAGTGGCGGGACCCGGCAACCGTGGCGCAATGGACTGCCTCGTTGGACCCGCAGCAAGCCGTCGTTCTGTACTGTGTGTACGGCCATGAGGTGTGTCGAGCTACCGCCATGCAGTTGCGTTCCCAGGGCCGCAATGCACGGTTCCTGCGCGGCGGCATCGATGCATGGCGGAAAGCCGGATTGCCGTTGGCACAGAAGGCGGTGCAATCATGAAATGGGTCACCCGCGCGCGACCCAAGATCGACCGTATTGCGTGTCCGTGGCTGATTGCGCGCCATATCGACGCACAGGCGGAGTTCTTGTATGTGCCCACCGAGCAGGTGCTGGACATAGCCCGCGACACTGGCGCCACGCCGTACGACATACCGGGCGTCGAGATGACCCATGTCGGCACCGACTGCAGCTTCGATACCTTTCTCAAGAAATACAAGCTCACCGATCCGGCGCTGCAGGACCTGGCCGTGATCGTGCGTGGCGCCGATACCGATCGCCACGAACTGGCGCCGCAATGCGCCGGTCTGCTGGCGATCTCGCTCGGGTTGTCGCACCATTTTGCCGATGACCATGAGATGCTGCGCCATGGCATGGTGGTCTACGACGCCTTGTATGCCTGGTGTCGCCATGCGCGCGGCGAACGCCACGACTGGGCTGGCTGACAGCGCTTGTGCATGTGGCGGGCGCGACCGGCCCGGGCGCGGCGTGCATGCAGCCGCATGCGGTACGCACAAGCGGCTGCGCATAGACACGGACAAGCCAACGGGTAATTCCCGATTTCGGCTGCCGGGAGGCCATGGTGGTGTCAAAAACACACGCTGCAATCGACCAAGGCCTCGGCCGCGCTGGCAGCCCAATGCAGGATGTAGTTGCGCCCACCGACGTTGCCTTCGGCCCGGAACACAAAGGGCGCGGTCATGCCAGTCACGTCCACCGTGTAGGCGCCATTGGCGCCAATCGGGGTCGAGCGCGACACGCCGTTGGCGTCCTTGACAGTGACAGTGCCGACCAGCGGCCGCCCGGCCGCCGCATTACCCGAGAAGCTCTGTGCGACCACGGCTACAGGCTCAGCCGCCGTGCCACCACCACCACCTCCGCAACCGTAAATCGTCAGTAGTCCGGCACTGGCGATGGATAGCGCGAGTCGTTTGAGTGTGAATTTCATGGGAATCCGTTGAGTTGACGGAATTGCAGGTGGCGCAACCCCGTTCGGGCTGCAACTCTTGGGCCTGCCTGATCGATGCTATCGGCCGCATGCCATGGCGCCATCCCATGGACACCTGGCCGCACCGTGGCGGAAATCGAGATTGCCTGACATCGGGGCCGAGCGACTGCCACCGGGTCCGCGACACGGCTTCCCCAGCGCCCCTGGCTAACACGGTGCGCGTGTAGGGGAGTGCCTCTCCCGCCCTCAGCCTCTGCGGAGCGCGCCACTTCGTTCGCGCCACCGCCGTTGCTCAACCTCCGCCTCAGACAACGCATCAAGGCTGGACAGAAATTGCTCTGCCAATTCAGCACGAAATGAAACCATCAGGGTTCTACGGCTCGCAGATCGTCAAGTCGGCATCAGCGCATCCAGTGGGCTGGTCGTGCCGCCCGCGGCGACCTTGAGTACGTGGGTGTAGATCATGGTGG
>JAYUQC010000155.1:0-27996 GCA_043759735.1 Rhodoferax sp. | reverse complement strand
AGGCCAACATTGGTCGATGCAATCGCCTGATGACGGCAATCACGCATTGTGGACGCAAGTTTCATCCTAGTACCGCCCGGCCGTTCCGAAGGAACTGACGGCCCCCTCGGGGGGCAGGGAACGCAGTGAGCGTGGGGGCTGTTTCATCCTAGGCGGCCCAATGTCATTCGACGCGCGTCGGTTCGGCGTCGTTCACCGTGACCCGCAGTCCGCGCGCCTCCAGCACCAGCTCGTCGACGAAGGCGAGCGCCAGCACCAAAGTGCCCAGCGCCATGGCGATCTGCGGAATCCACAGCGGTGTCGCGTCGTTGGCGGTCGAAATGTCATTGAAGACATGCGACTGCCAGGCCAGCTTGCAACTGTAGAAGGCGATCATGCCGGTTATGGTCGTGGCGAACGCCAATGCCCAGAGCTCCAAGCGGTGTTTCCAGCGCTCCGACAAGCTGCCCAGCAACAGGGTCACCCGTATGTGGTCGCCATGCTTGAGCGTGTGCGCCAGTGCGAGAAACCCGCTGGCCGCCATCAGGTATCCAGCATAGGCGTCGGTGCCCGGCACATACACGTTGAGCTGACGGCCAATGATGGACAGCAGCACCATGACGAGTACGCCGACCAAAAAAAGCGCCGCCAGTGCGGCGGCGCTGTTGTAGGTGGCGTCCAGCAGTTTGCGCATCTTTGACCGGTGCTCCCTACGATCAGGGCTTCTTGAACGCGTCGACCAACGCCTTGCCGTCGTCGCCGGCCTTGGCCAGCCATTCGGCCAGCATGGTGTCGCCGACCTTCTTCATGTCGGCTTTGAGCGCCGCGGACGGAGGCAGGATCTGCATGCCGCCGGCCTTGAGTTTTTCGAGCGACTCGGTGTTGGTGCGCTTGCTGGCCGCCCAGCCGCGGACTTCGGCGTCGGCGCCCGCCTTGAGCACCACGTCCTGGGTGGCCTTGTCGAGCGCGTCGAATGCTTTCTTGTTGACGATGACCGCGTCCTTGGGCAACCAGGCCTGGGTGTCGTACCAGTATTTGACATGTTCATACAACTTGGTGTCGGCGCCGGTCGAGCCCGAGCTCATCATGCTCTCGGCCACTCCGGTGGCAAAGGCCTGGCTCACTTCGGCCGCCTGCACCGTGACCGGCTGCGCGCCCACCAGTTCGGCGATGCGCGCCGTGGCCGGGCTGTAGGCACGCCACTTGACGCCCTTGAGGTCGGCCGCGGAGTTGATCGGCTTCTTGGTATAGATGCCCTGCGGTGGCCATGGCACCGCATACAGCAGCATCATGCCCTCGGAGGCGAGCTTCTTCTCCAGCAGCGGCTTTTGCGCCTTGTAGAGCTTCATCGCCTCGTCGTAGCTGTCGGCCAGGAACGGCATGCCGTCGGCCGCATAGATCGGCCATTCGTTGGCGAAGTTGGCGAGCAGGATCTCGCCGATCTGCGCCTGTCCGCCCTGCACCGCGCGCTTGATCTCGGGCGCCTTGAACAACGAGGCACCGGCATGCACGGTGATCTTGAGTTTGCCGCCGCTGGCCTTGTCGACGTCGTTGGCGAACTCGGTCAGCGTGACCGAGTGAAAGTTGGTGGCCGGGTAGGCGGCCGGCAGGTCCCACTTGGTCTGGGCCATCGCAGTAGCGGTCATGCCGGTGACGGCAAATGCGAGTGCCGTGGCGAGGGTACGGCGGGTGAGTGTCATAGGGTGCTCCTGGTCAGTTTGGGTCGGAAGTTCCGACCCAATCAAGCATAAGTGGTGCCAGGCACCGAGTCCAGGCGATTATCCCGGGGTTTTCCCCCATTCCATGCGTCACGAAAAAGCCAATCGGCAGGGCGCACAACCGCGCGCACACAGCTGAGCCGCTTGTCGCGGCGCCGCGGCGCACGGCGTTCAAATGCGGTCGCCGTGAGGTGTGCGGCTCAGCGCTGCATTGTCTGGCGTGTGGTTATGCGGGCTCGCAGATGTCGAGGATGCACAACATGTAAATGCGGATCATGTCCAGATAGTCCGCGATATCGACACGCTCGTCCGGCATCGTGTTGTAGCGACCGCCGGGACCGCACACAATGCCTTCTAGGCCCAGGGCCTCGTAGAAGTGACCCGCATCGGTTCCGAAGAAACACGGCGGCGCGATAGCGCCGGTCGGCTGCGCCTGGCCGCGCACGGTCTGATAGGCCGCGTTGACGGTCTTGACTATCCGTGCTTCCTTGGACACCTCGAATGCAGGCATGACGCCGTGTCCGGCTTTCCTGTCGACTTGGATCGAGGCCCTGAGGCCGGGAAAACGCTGCTCCAGCAGGTCGAGTTCATGGCGCATGTCCGCCAAGGCGTCATCTTCGGTCTGCCCGGGAGCATATCGGCCTGAGCCCTTGATTTTGGCCACATCGGCGACCTGCGGCGGGCGCCATTCCAGCAGCTCGGCGCCCAATGCGCCGCGCATCACACCGACGTGTACCCGGTTGATCGACGCATGTTCGTCACTGCGTGCACTAGAAAAGCGCATGGCGTTCAGGCGCGGCACCAGATCGCACGCGGCGACGATCGCATCGACAGCCTCTTCGCGCTTGGACAGGTGGCGCGTATTGCCCACCAGTTCAATCACGAAGGTGAAGGCACAGGCATGCATGGTGATGGCCTGCAGGTCGGTCGGCTCCGAATTGATGAAGTAGTCGGCCGTAACGCCTTGCTCGATGGCGGCGACGGTGCCGACGCCACCCTGGAGTTCACCGACGACATAGGTCAGCACGACATCGCCCTTGAGCTTGACTCCGGCATCGATCAGCGTTTTCAGTGCGCAGTAGTAAGCCGCGTCGCCAGCCTTCATGTTGGACACTCCAATACCGTAGATGAACTTGTCGTCGACCAGTCCACCCCAGGGGTCGACGGTCCAGCCTTGGGTTGCCGGATTGGTGTCGAGATGGCCGTTGAACAGCAGGCTGTTGCCACCGCCCGTACCCTTGAGTCGGCCAATGGCGTTGACGCGTTCCCCCACGACGGGAGCGAGGTCGGCTTCGAGACCAAGCTCCCGCATCCGATCGACCATGAATGCCGCCAGCACCCGTTCACCTTCGGTTTCCGAGTAGCTCTTGTGCTGGACCATCCGACTGAGCAGGTTCAAGGCGGCTTTTTCGTCGAGTCTGTTGAGCAGGGCGTTTCGATCCATTGGGCACTTCATGCGGTTCAGTGGGCGGTTGCGACGGGCGCCGGAACGGCGTCCATCAAGGAACGGGTATAGGGATGTCTGGCCCCCTGGGCGAGGTCTGCCACGGACAGAAGTTCGACCAACTCGCCGCGGTACATCACGGCGATCCGATGGGCCACTTGCCGGACTAGGTTCAGGTCATGGGTGATGAACAAGTATCCAGTGCCACGGGTTTTTTGAAGATCGATGAGCAGTTCCACAATCGACGCCTGCACCGATACGTCGAGTGATGAGGTGATCTCATCGCAGATGACGAGCCTCGGACGCGACGCAAACGCCCGCGCGATAGCCACCCGTTGCTTTTCACCGCCGGACAACTGGTGCGGGAATCGATCGGCATAGTTGCCAGGCAGCCGTACTTCCTCCAGCAGGCGCGTGATCTGCGCATCGTCGACCTTGGTTCCTGGCTCGCCAAACAACTTCAGCGGGCGCGCGAGAATTTCGCGGATGCGCTGTCGTGGGTTCAACGAGGAGTCCGGGTGCTGGAAGATGATCTGGACATCACGCCGGTAGGCGTTGTCCATGTCCTTGAGTCCGCCTATCGCGCGACCATCGAATCGCAGCTTGCCTTCGAACGGATTGAGGCCGGTCAAGGCCTTCGCCAGTGTCGACTTGCCGGACCCCGACTCTCCCACGATTCCGAGTATTTCGCCCGACTGCACGGTCAGGCTGATGGCACGATTGCCGACGAATCGGGTACTTGCACGACCCAGCAGTTGCTCCAGGAACGGTTGGCGTCCGTAATGGACACTCAATGCGTCGACTTCGACCAATGGCGCCAAGTCGGCCTGCGGTTGCGTATGGACCAGGCGGTGGTCCGGACGGGGCACGGCCGACAGCAGCATCCGCGTATAAGGTGCCTGCGGGCGCGCGAATACATTGGCGATCTGCCCTTGTTCCACGATCTTGCCCTGATGGATCACCGCGACACGTTTGCAGACCGTGGCCACCAGGGCTAGGTCATGTGAGACATAGATCGACGCGACCCCGGTTTCCTCCTGCAACTTCGCGAAAAGGTCCAGAATCTGGCGTGCCGTGATCACGTCCAACGCGGTTGTCGGCTCGTCGAAGAGGATGCACTCGGGTTGGCAGCCAAAGGCGGTGGCGATCACGACGCGCTGCTTTTCGCCACCCGAGGCCTCATGGGGATACCTGCGCATCATCTGGACGGGTGACTTGATGCCGACCCGCGACAGCATCTCTTCGCCTTCGGCCCAGGCCTGTGCGCGGGACAGTCCCCGGTGGCGAACCAGCACTTCGGCCAGTTGCTCGCCCAGGGGGAGGGTCGGATTGAGCGAGGTGCTTGGGTCCTGAAAGACCATGCCGATCTTGCTCCCGCGGATCGCGTCCACCTGCGCCGGGGTGGCTGTCATCAGGGGCTGGCCACCGAGGCTGATGCTTCCGCTTTCCTTGACGTCGTGCGGCAGGTGCCGCATGATGGCCCAGGCCAGCGATGTCTTGCCCGAGCCCGATTCCCCCACGAGACCCAGCACCTCACCTTTGGCGACGTTCAGGCTGACATGGTCGAGGGCGCGAAACGGTCCGGACCGGGTCGTGTAGTCCAGCGAATAGTCTTGGATCTCGAGAACGGCTTGCATGGCGGCCTCAGGTGCGCGGATTGAGTGCATCACGCAGTCCGTCACCGAGCAGGTTGAAGCCGATGGCCACCGCCGCGACCGCCAGACTGGGCCACAGAATCATCCATGGACTCAGGTGCATGAAGCGCCGCGACTCGGCTACCATCAGGCCCCATTCGGATGCCGGAGGTTGCGCGCCCAGTCCGAGGAAGCTCAGCGTGGCGAACAGCATGATCGCAAACGCGACGCGGATCGTCATCTCGACGACGATCGGCGCGATGACGTTGGGCAGCATCTCGCGCCAGACGATGAAGGCGGCGCTTTCGCCCCTTGCCACCGCGGCGTTGACGTAGTCCTGTTTGCGCACGGAGAGCGCGACAGACCGTGTAATGCGCGCCATGCCGGGCGCAAAGGCGATTGCAATCGCGATCAGCGCGTTGAAGCTGCTCTTGCCGAGCAAGGTCACGATCAGCAACGCCAGCAGCAGATTGGGAATCGACATCACGGCGTCGACGGTGCGCATCGTGAATTCGTCGCTGCGACCGCCGAGATAGGCCGATGTGGTGCCTATGCATGCGCCGGCAAACGTGCCCAGGGCGGTTGCCACCAGGGCCCACAGGACGGTGGCGCGAGCGCCGTGCAGCAGGCGACTGAGAATATCGCGCCCATACTGATCTGTTCCCAACAGGAACTCGGCACTGGGCGCCTTGTAACGCTGTAGCGGTGAAAAGGCTTCCGGACTGTGCGGTGCGATGTAAGGGCCGACGATCACCACCAGCAGGATCAGCCCTACCAGCACAAGTCCAAGAGCGCCTTGCGGAGAGCGCAGCAGTCGGCGCATCACGTCATTCATACTGGATCCTTCGATCAAGCCAGGCGTAGGCCATGTCGGCAATGAAGTTGGCGACCGCGTAGGTCGTGGCCATGATCAGGGCGCCCGCCTGAATGGAAGGCAGGTCACGACTCTCGACCGCAACAATCAGTTGTCGTCCGATTCCGGGCAGGGCAAATATCTCTTCGACGACGATGACGCCGCCGAGCAGGTAGCCGACATCAAGTGCGACGATGGTGATCGTCGGCAGCAATGCATTGCGCAGTGCATGCTTGAACAACACTGTTCGTGCCGACAAGCCCTTGAGGCGAGCCGCGCGTATGTAGTCCGTGTGCATCACGTCGACCAGCTCGGAGCGCACCATTCGCGAGACGTGGGCGATGAGGATGACCGACACCGTAAGCACCGGCAGCACCAGGTGCAGCAAGGCGCGCGGCAGGTCTTCACTGAGTGGTACGTAACCGGTGGCGGGCAGCCACTGCAGCCAGTCTGCAAAGACCAGTATCAGCAGCGTCGCCGTGACGAACTCCGGAATGGAGACTCCAATATACGATGTCACGCTGACGCCCAGGTCCGCTGCCTTGCCGCGCCGGACCGCTGCAATGATGCCCAGCGGCATTGCAATCAGCAGCATGAAGCTGATCGCCAACAGAGCCAGGAACAGCGAACGGCCCAACGCGTCGAACATGGCCGGACCGACCGGTTGGCTGTTGCGCATGGAAACGCCGAAATCACCCTGAAGGATGTTCAGCAACCAATGCAGGTACTGCTGCCAGATCGGCGCGTTCAGACCGAGATCGGCCCGGACCGCGGCAAGTGCGTCTTCAGTGGCGTTCTCGCCGAGCAGCATGACGGCTGCGTCGGCGGGAAGTATCTGCGTAATTCCGAAGACGATCAGCGAAACCACCAGCAGTGTGTAGCCAATCAGCGCGACACGCTTGAAAACATAGGCCGGGGACACGCCGCTTGCCTTCGTCTGCGTCAGGCGCGCTTGGGCGCGCTGGCGCCGAGCGACACGTGGTCCAGGCGAAACACGGCGCCCCTTGGATGCAACTGATAGCCCTGCACCCAGTCGCGTTGCGCGGCCAGCAGATCGAAGAACACCGGAATGATGGATGGGGTGTCCGCATGCATCAGGCGTTGGGCTTCGGTGTATAGCTCGCGGCGCTTCTTCTCGTCGATAGTGGCACGCGCCTCGTAGACCACCTTGTCGAACGCCTTGTTGTTCCAGCGCGTCTCGTTCCACGCTGCATCGGAGGTGTACAGCAGCGCAAAGATCGCATCGGCCGTCGGCTGCATGTTGTAAAAGCCGATGTAGAACGAGCCCTTCTTCCAGACCTGATCGAGATAGGTGGCGTGGGGCATGGTTTCCACGTTGATGCGAAAGCCGGCAGGTTTGGCCAGCTCGCGCAATGCCACCGCCAGCTGCGTTCGTACCGGAGGCCGGTCCGAGGCGATCAGGGTTGCATCCAGCCCATTGGGGTAGCCAGCGGCTGCCAACAGCGCCTTGGCCTTGGCGGTATCCTGCTGCTTCAGCGGCTGGGAACCGTAGTAGCGGTAGGCTGAATTCATTGGCGTGTCGTTGCCCGGCGTGCCGAAACCTTCGGTGACGTATTCGACCATGGCTTTGCGGTCGATTGTCAGGGCGAGCGCCTGGCGCACACGGACGTCGTTGAAGGGCTTCTGGTCGCAACCGAAGTTCACGTTGCAGAACTGGCCGGACGGCGTGCGCAGAGCCTTGACGCCTTTGGCAGATTTTAGACGCCCGAATTCGGGCGGCGGCAGCGTCGAGATCAGGTCCGTGTCACCGGAAATCAATGCCGAGCCTTCGGCCGTGCTGTCGGGATAGACGACGACCTCGATGCGGTCGAGATAAGGACGAGCCTTGTCGTAATAGGCCTCGTTGCGGGCGACGACGATCTTGCGGTCGCCCTCGAATGACACCAGCTTGAACGGGCCGGTACCATTTGCGGTTCGGTCGAGAGCTGTCATTCCCGACTTGATGACCGATGCTGGAATGATCTTGGCATTGGTGTAGGCCAGCGTCACAGGAAGATCGGCGAACGGCGCCGAGAGCCCGAACACCACCGTGCTGTCGTCCTTCGACGAGACCTTGTTGATCGGACCCACATTGCGACGCGCGGGAGACGCCGTCTTGGCATCGAGGATGGCCTCGAATGTCGCGACGACATCCTTGGCTGTCATGGCGCTGCCGTCATGGAACTTCACGCCTTTGCGCAGCACGAAGGTCCACTCCGTCAGATCGGGCGACCCGGTCCACGACGTCGCGAGATCCGGCTCCACGCTCATGTCCACGCCCAGCCGTGTCAGAGCGGAATACAGCAGTTCGGAGACCATGTACTCGGGGTTGACCCGTGTCAACAAGGGGTTGAGCTTGGCTACCGCCTGGTCCACACTCACGCGCAAAACACCACCGCGTCTGGGTGCCTGTGCATGGGCATCAAAGGCAGCAAGCGAAAGGCTGCTTAGACCAGCTGTAGCGGCAATGAAGCGGCGTCGATCGAGGTTCAACATGGATGGCTCCTTCAAGGGTTATGAACCGGACGGTTCGGGTATCAAATTCGGCTCGAATTCAGCCGAGAGGTAGGCAAGCACACTGCGTGCCAGCGATGCCACGTCGTGGGTCGTGGTGTGTTCACCCGGCGAATGGACCATGCGACTCGGTCGCCCCAGTCCGCCAAGCAGCACTTCCTGCATGCCGCTGCGCTGAACATACCCGAAGTCGGAGCAACTTGCAGCGCCCCAGCGCCGGAAGTCTGCCTGTTCATAGCCAAACCCATGACCGAATGCGGTTTGCCAGCGCGGCCAGTGCGGACCGCCGGGATCGCCGGTCGGGATCAGATGGCCGATCAGTTCGATATCGATCGACAGGGCGCTGTCTGACGCCATTGCGTTGCGCACGGTCGATTCGATCTCCTGACGCGCCTGTGTGAAGTCTTCTTCCGGTGCGTAGCGCCGGTTGACTGTGATCTCGAGCAACGAGGGTACCTGGCCGCCGCAGGTTCCGCCATGCACTGCAGAGACGCTCAATTGGGCCCTGAGGGGTCCCTTGGCATGTGGCGGTGGCGGCAAAGCGGAAACACGTTCGGCGACGATCGGCTTGAGGTCGGCGAGGGCCTGCAACAGCGGCAGTGCGCCTTCGATCGCATTGAGACCGGCTCCGGTGCGATTGCCTTCCCCGGCATGGGTGGTTTGACCATGCACCCGGATCAGCAGGTTGAACAGGCCGAAGCAACCTGCCCAGATGCGCGCATCGGCACTGCCATTGAAATTGATAATGTGGCCTTCGAGTCGCGACTGTTCCGCCAGGTAACGCACGCCGGGATATAGCCCGCCCTCCTCGTCCGTACACAGGAGCAGCATCGGGTCGTACGCCAGCGCGACGCCGGCCGTCGCGGCACATCGCAGGGCCAACAGGACGGCAGCGATCGAGCCTTTCATGTCTGCGGCGCCCAGCCCTGTCAGGTGCTCGCCTTCGCGGGTCAATGACAGGGGGTTGGTTTTCCAACCGGGAGCAGCAGGCACCGTGTCGACGTGGAAGTAGAGGCCACACACCGGCTTGCCGGTCTTGCGCGTGGCCACCAGATTGGTGCGCTGACCCATGGCAGGACCATCCTCGACGCGCCAGAGAGATTCGGGCACAAGCACGCGCTCGGTGGCGAAACCCAACGGGGCGACCAATTCCTGCATCAGGTCGGCAAAGGCGTCATATCCACGGCCCGGTGGGAACGACGTGTCAACCGCAATCATCCGGGACAAGTCTAAAACGGCGCTCTCCACCTGCTGGTCGATCATGGCCAGGGCCCGCGTCAACGGCGTGCTGGCGGAGGACTTGGTGGCGTCTGGCGTCATGGCGTTGGACGTCCGATGGGATCAGCCCGGCGCCATGCAAGGACATGATCCTTCAGTGGCTCGCCTGGCCATTTTTGGTATCTTCATTGCCAACTTTCAAGAGTGCATTCTGCATCCCGATGAACTGGCGCAGGCAGTGGCCACGAGAGTGACAGGACGATTTCACGCTTGAAGTTTATCGAACATTTCTGTAAAGTGTCAACAAATAATTAATAAGTTGTAGATAATTTCATTTCAAGGGGGGTGTATGGTCAAAGCACGTGAGGGTCATTCGGGTGGCTTGCCGCACAGGGCCATCGTGTCCTCTTCGCATCTGGTCTCGCCGCGCAGCCAGGAGGCGTCGGAGTTGGAGTTCGGGCTTATCGTGGCCTGGAATGCGTTCGCGCGCTGGGCTGTGCGCTGCATGGCAGCGGCCGGTGTGCCGGATCTGACCATCACCGATGTGCTGATCCTGCACCATGTCAACCACCGCGCGCGCAACAAGAAGCTGGCCGACATCTGCTTCGTACTCAACTACGAAGACACCCATGTGGTGGCCTATTCGCTGAAGAAGCTGGTCGCGGCCGACCTGGTGCAGACCGAAAAACTCGGCAAAGAGGTGCTCTACGCACCGACGCCGTTCGGCGACGCGGTGATTGCCAAGTACCGCGAGGTGCGCGAGGAGTGCCTGATCGGCAACCTGGACGCCGAGATGAACAGCAACATCGGCGACGTTGCACGGACACTGCGCACCATGTCGGGCCTTTACGACCAGGCAGCCCGGGCTGCGAGCTCGCTTTGACCCAAGGACGACCCCCATGACACAGACATCCGACACCACCCAAACGACATCCGGCGTGGGCGACAGCCGCTGGCAGTTCTGGATCGACCGCGGCGGCACGTTCACCGACGTCGTGGGCCGCAAGCCCGACGGCTCCCTGGTAACGTACAAGCTGCTGTCGGACAACCCGGAGCACTACGAGGATGCAGCCGTCGCCGGAATACGCCATCTGCTCGGTTTGCGCGCCGATCAGCCGGTCATGCCCGATCAGGTCGCGTGTGTGAAGATGGGCACCACGGTCGCCACCAACGCCCTGCTCGAGCGCAAGGGCGAGCGCACGCTGCTGGTTACGACGCGCGGGTTTCGTGATGCCTTGCGCATCGCCTATCAGAATCGGCCGCGACTGTTCGATCGCCAAATTGTGTTGCCAGAACTGCTGTACCAGGTTGTGGTGGAGGCCGATGAGCGCATGTCGGCGCATGGCGACGTCCTGCATGCGCTGGACGAGGCGGGCCTGCGCGTCGCGATGCAGGCGCAGTTTGCCCTGGGCTTGCGCAGCGTCGCCATTGTGTTCATGCATGGCTATCGCTTTACCGTTCACGAGGTGGCGGCAAAGGCCATCGCGCGCGCGATCGGCTTCACGCAGATCAGCACCTCGCACGAAACCAGCCCGATGATGAAGTTCGTCAGTCGCGGTGACACGACCGTCGTCGACGCCTACCTGTCGCCGATCCTGAGGCGGTATGTCGACCGGGTGGCCCGGGAGATGCCGGGTGTGCGGCTGTTCTTCATGCAGTCCTCCGGCGGCCTGACCGACGCCCATGCGTTCCAGGGCAAGGACGCGATCCTGAGCGGACCGGCCGGTGGCATCGTCGGCATGGCGCGTACCGCGGCACTGGGCGGGCACAGAAAGGTGATCGGATTCGACATGGGTGGCACCTCCACCGACGTGTCGCACTACGCCGGCGAGTTCGAGCGCGAGTTCGAGACCCAAGTCGCCGGTGTGCGCATGCGCGCGCCGATGATGAGCATCCATACGGTGGCGGCCGGGGGCGGTTCGATCCTGGCATTCGACGGCGCACGATTTCGCGTCGGCCCCGATAGCGCCGGCGCCAATCCGGGGCCGGCCAGTTACCGCCGTGGCGGTCCGCTGGCCGTGACCGATGCGAACCTGATGCTGGGCAAGATCCAGCCGCGCTATTTCCCCAAGGTGTTTGGCCCGCAGGCCAACGAAGCCTTGAGCCTGGAGGTGGTGGCCGAGCAGTTCCGCGAACTGGCTGCGCGCACCGGGCTGAGCGCCGAGGCCAGCGCCGAGGGCTTCGTCAACATCGCCGTGCAGCAGATGGCCAATGCAATCAAGAAGATCTCGGTGGCGCGTGGTTATGACGTGACCCGCTACACCCTGCAGTGTTTTGGCGGTGCCGGCGGGCAACACGCCTGCCTGGTCGCAGACGCACTGGGCATGACGCGGGTATTTGTGCATCCGCTGGCCGGCGTACTCAGCGCTTACGGCATGGGCCTGGCGGACCAGAACGTGATCCGTGAGCAGGCAGTGGAAGTCAAGCTGGTCGCCGCGTCGTTGGCCGAGATACTGTCGACCCTGGATATGCTGGCACAGGCGGCCGAGGCCGAGTTGCAGCGCCAGCAGGTCAGCCGGGGGCAGATACGCACGGCGCGCCGTGTTCATGTGCGATACGAGGGCAGTGATTCGGCATTGGTGGTCGCCTGCCCGGCGCGCGGCGCAGCCGATGACGATGCCATGGTCGCGCAGATCAAGGCCAGTTTCGAGACCGCGTATCGACAGCGTTTTGCATTCCTGATGCAGGGCAAGGGCATGGTCGTGGAAGCGGTATCGGTGGAGGCGGTGATTCCCGGCGATGCGCCCTCGGAGCCACGCCACAGCATGCACCCGGCGCGCGCATTTCCGCGCCGCGAGACCGTACGCATGTATTGCGCAGGCCAATGGCATCACGCCGCACTGGTGGTGCGCGAGGACCTGCGCAGCGGCGACACCATCCCCGGACCGGCCATCATTGCCGAAGCGAATGCGACCACCGTGGTGGAATCGGGCTGGCAGGCGGAACTCACCGAACTGGACCATCTGGTATTGGAGCGCATCACGCCACGCACCTCGGTGTTTGCTGTCGGAACGACGGTCGACCCGGTGCTGCTGGAAGTGTTCAATAACCTGTTCATGAACATTGCCGAGCAAATGGGACTGCAATTGCAGAACACAGCCTATTCAGTCAACATCAAGGAGCGCCTGGACTTCAGCTGCGCCTTGTTCAATGCCGCAGGCGACCTGATCGCCAATGCGCCGCACATGCCGGTTCACCTGGGCTCGATGGGCGAGAGCATCAAGACCGTGATCCGCGAGAACGCCGCAGGCATGGCCGATGGCGATGTGTTCGTGCTCAACGATCCCTACCATGGTGGCACACACCTGCCGGACATCACGGTCATCACGCCGGTGTACCTGGACGGTGTGCCGACTTTCTACGTCGGTTCACGCGGCCACCATGCCGACGTCGGCGGCACGTCGCCGGGTTCGATGCCGCCGTTCTCGACCCGGATCGAGGAGGAGGGCGTTCAGATCAATAACGTCAAGCTGGTCGATCGCGGGGTATTGCAGGAGACTTCGATGTTGGCTCTGCTGGAAAGCGGCCAGTACCCCAGTCGCAACCCGCAGCAGAACATGGCCGACCTCAAGGCGCAGATCGCGGCCAACGAAAAAGGCGTGCAGGAACTGCGCAAGATGGTCGAGCAGTTCGGCCTGGACATGGTGCAGGCCTACATGGGCCATGTGCAGGATAACGCCGAGGAATCGGTGCGCCGCGTCATCACCCGCTTGAAGAATGGCGCCTTCACGCTGGCGCTGGATAACGGTGCGCAGATCCAGGTCGCGATCCGGGTCGATGCCATCAAGCGCAGCGCGGTGGTGGACTTCACCGGTACCTCGACGCAGCAAACCAACAACTTCAACGCGCCCACTGCGGTGTGCATGGCTGCCGTGCTATATGTGTTCAGAACCCTGGTGGACGACGACATACCGCTCAACGCCGGTTGTCTCAAACCGCTGGAGGTGATCATTCCGCCGGGGTCGATGCTCAAGCCAAACCCGCCCGCTTCGGTGGTGGCCGGCAACGTGGAAACCTCGACCTGCATCACCAATGCCTTGTTCGGCGCGCTGGGCATGCTGGCGGCGAGCCAGTGCACGATGAACAACTTCACGTTCGGCAACAGCCGCTACCAGTATTACGAAACGATCTCGGGCGGATCGCCTGCCGGCGGCCGGCTGGATGAAAACGGACAGCCTGTCGATGGTTTCAACGGCACCAGTGTGGTCCAGACGCATATGACCAATTCGCGCCTGACCGATCCGGAGGTGCTCGAATTTCGCTACCCGGTGCGGCTTGAGAGTTTTGAGATCCGCCCGGGATCTGGCGGTGCCGGCCATTGGCATGGGGGCGACGGCGGCGTGCGGCGCGTGCGATTTCTGGAGCCGATGACGGCCAGCATCCTGTCCAATGCGCGCGTGGTGCCGCCATTTGGCCTGGCCGGCGGTTTGCCGGCACAGGTTGGCATCAACCGGGTGGTGCGGGCAGGCGGAACGGTCGAGCAACTGGCACATATCGGCCAGGT
Organism: Rhodoferax sp.; assembly: GCA_043759735.1. Taxonomy (GTDB): domain Bacteria; phylum Pseudomonadota; class Gammaproteobacteria; order Burkholderiales; family Burkholderiaceae_C; genus CAISIP01. The sequence goes on along the minus strand of JAYUQC010000155.1, from coordinate 14,132 downwards.
CGACATGGGGGTTGGTGATATCTTCGAGATCCACACGCCGGGGGGCGGCGGCTTCGGTCCGCCGGACTGATGCGCGGCGCGTGCCGCCGAGCAGCGCTGCCGCGCCAGCGACGCGCTGAGCTGACCGGGGCTATTTCTTGGCGGTGCTTGGGGAGGGTTTCGCGTCGTTTGCGGGTACGCCGATCTTGAAGCTGGCGCCACCGACGGTCAGCCCTTCGGCCGAGAATTTCGCGGCGCTGCCCTGACCCACACCCTTGACGCGGGCGATCAGGTCGTTCCAGTCCTTGAAATTGCCTTTCTTGCGTTCGTCCAGTATGCGCGACGACATGGCCGGGCCGATGCCTTTGACGCCATCGAGTTCGGCGGCACCAGCCTGGTTCACGTCTACCGCAGCGAACGACGCGGCCGCGTACAGCATGGCGATGGCTGACAGGATCATTTTGAGCATGGTGGTTTCCTTCATACAGGCGGTTGCAGGGGTAGGTGGTCGTCCCCACAGCAGGTGACCACATCGCCAGCTTAGTTGGCAATGACCGCCAGCCGACCACGCGGCGTCAGTCAAACGCATGACGGCTTGTGGCGATGTGCGATGGCCTTAGGACCAAGGCACCGTGTACCCATTGGTGCGTCACCACCAGTCGCATTGCCGACTCCTGCTATGTCGCGATGGCATTAAACTTGCACCGGCGTATTCGGATTGATGTGTAAACGGCGGTCGATGCCTATACTGGTGCCGCTTAACGTGTTGTCCGCTTTTCATATTGCTCCATTTGTGTCTGCACCGAACCCGCAAGAATGCGCACCCTTTCCGGCTCTCGTCGCGGTTGTCCAGGCTCGGCGGGCACAGGTCGGAGCAGCGTCGCGTATGCTGTCCATGGTGTTGCCAGGCCATGGCGGGCGGTCCGGCGCGTTTTTGGTCGTGTCCGCAGCCATGGTTGAGGTCCGCGGGCGTACTCTGCAAGGACGAAATTAGCATGACCTGGTCGATACTGGCGCGTGACGAAAGCGGATTTTTCGGCGTGGCGATTGCCAGCCGTTTTTTTGCGGTTGGTGCCCTATGTGTGCATACCCGCCGTGGCGTGGGTGCAATATCGACACAGGCGCTGATGAATCCGTTGTATGGGCCGGATGGTCTGGACTTGCTAGCGCTGGGGCATGTCGCCGACGCGACGATCGCGCAATTGATAGCCGGCGACGACGGCCGGGAACAACGCCAGGTGCATGTACTTCCGCTCAAAGGGCCGGGTGCGGCGCATACCGGTTCGGCTTGCGTGGACTGGTGTGGGCATCTCATGCGTGACGGATTCAGCGTGGCTGGCAACATGCTGGCCGGGCCGCGGGTCATTGCGGCTACGGCCGAGGCGTTCGAACACAGCCGGGGAGCACCATTGGCCGAGCGCCTGCTGGCGGCGATGGACGCTGGCGAGGCCGCCGGTGGTGACAAGCGCGGCAAGCAGTCTGCTGCGTTGCGCATCCACACCGACGAGGACTATCCGGCGCTGGACCTGCGCGTCGATGACCATGCAGACCCGTTGTGGGAACTGCGGCGTCTGTATGGCGTGAGCCTGGAGCGGTTCCAGCCATTCCTGACCTGTCTTGCCGGGCGGGGTCGTCCCAGCGGCGTCACCGATCGCGCCACGATCGAGGCGACGATCCTGCGTTTTCACGCAATGCGGGACGCCGCTGCGTCGGGCGACGGCTCATCGGGTGTGCCAGGCACCATCGCAGCCGCATGACCGCACTGCTCGAAGTTAGCGGACTGCGCACTGTTTTCAGCGGTGATGACGGCGAGTTTGCAGTCGTTGACGGTGTCAGCTTCTCGGTGGAGGCTGGCCGCACACTGGCGATCGTCGGTGAATCGGGTTGTGGCAAGAGCGTCACATCCTTGTCCATCATGGGCCTGTTGCCCAAACCGTACGGGCGGGTTGCCGCGGGTTCGATCCGGTTCGAGGGGCGCGAATTGGTGGGAGCCGATGAAGGCGCGATGCAGGATCTGCGTGGCAACGGCATGGCCATGGTCTTCCAGGAGCCGATGTCCTCGCTCAATCCAGCTTTCACGGTGGGTGACCAGATCATGGAAGGCTTGTTGCGGCATCGCCGCATGGGCCGCGCACAGGCGCGCGAGCGCGCGATCGAGATGCTGCGCAAGGTGCGCATCCCGGCTCCCGAACAGCGGATCGACGAGTTTCCGCACAAGCTCAGTGGTGGCATGCGCCAGCGTGTGATGATCGCGATGGCGCTGGCCTGCGAACCGCGCCTGCTGATCGCCGACGAACCCACGACCGCACTGGATGTGACGATCCAGGCCCAGATCCTGGAGCTGATGCGCACGCTGCAGCAGGAAACCGGCACCGCCATCGTGCTGATCACCCATGACCTGGGGGTAGTGGCGGAGGTGGCGGATGAGGTGGTCGTGATGTACGCGGGCCGCGTGGTCGAGCGCGGCCCGGTTCGGGTGCTGTTCGAGGAGCCGCAACACCCATACACGGTGGGGCTGCTCGGTTCGATTCCGCGGCTCGACGCGCAGCAGGAGCGCCTGACCTCGATCGATGGCCAGGTCCCGGGACCGATGGCGCTGCCGCCCGGTTGCAGCTTCGCCGAGCGCTGCCCATTCGCAGATGCTGCTTGCCGGGCCACGGTGCCGCCGCTGCGCGATCTGGGCAATGGGCACGAGTCAGCCTGTTTGAAGGCGCCGCTGGATCCGGCGTTACTGATGGCCGATGTGCTGCAGGAGGCGCTGGCGTGAGCGGGTTCATGCCGGGGTCGTCGGCGCCGCAGCAGATCCTGCTCCAGGCAAAGGGCCTGGTGAAACATTTCCCGGTGCGCCGCGGCCTGTTCAACCGGGTCACCGGCCATGTGCGGGCGGTCGATGGTGTCGACCTGACGCTGCACCGCGGCGAGACGCTGGGCGTGGTCGGCGAGTCGGGTTGTGGCAAGTCGACGCTGGGTCGCATATTGTTGCGCCTGATCGAGCCTACGCAGGGTGAACTGCTGCTGGACGGGCGCGACTTGATGGGTTTGCGTCCCCAGGCGTTGCGCGCACAGCGGCGCGACATGCAATTGATTTTTCAGGACCCGTATTCATCGTTGAACCCGCGCAAGACGGTCGGGCAGACGCTGCAGGAACCGTTACGGGTGCATGGCCTGCATCGGGGCGCAGAGGCTCGGCGAGTGACCGAGCTGCTGTACACGGTGGGCATGCCGGCGGACGCGGCGCTGCGCTATCCGCATGAATTCTCGGGCGGGCAGCGCCAGCGTATCGGCATTGCCCGCGCGCTGGCGGTCGAGCCGCGCCTGATTGTTTGTGACGAGGCGGTGTCGGCGCTGGACGTGTCGGTGCAGGCCCAGGTTGTCAACTTGCTGCAGGACCTGCAACGCGGCCTGGGGCTGTCGTACCTGTTCATCGCGCACGATCTGGCAGTGATCAAGCACATCGCCAACCGTGTGGCGGTGATGTACCTGGGCCGTATCGTCGAGATCGGTGACAAGCAGCGCATCTTCGCGGCGCCGCGCCATCCCTACACCCATGCCTTGATGCAGGCGATTCCTCTGCCTGAACCCGGCCAGCGGCGCGAACGCGCGCTGCTCGGTGGCGATGTGCCCAGCCCGCTCGATCCGCCCAGCGGCTGCCATCTGCACCCACGCTGCGTACACGCACAGCCCCGATGCGCCGAGGTCGCGCCCGTGCTGACCGGTGATGCCACGCACGCGGTCGCCTGCCACTTTCCATTGGTACTGGACGCGCCGGTCGTGCGCGCCAGCGCTGTGGCCAGTCCGGCGCGACTGCGCCTGCAGCAACTGCAAGCGGCCTTTTCCGCGCCCCTCGTCCCATTGGCCTGATCGATTCACCGAAGCTTTTTATCAACTGGAGAACACACCATGCAACCACGTACCCGAACCCTGGTCGGCGCCGCGCTGCTGACCTTTGTCCCGCTGCTCGCACAAGCGCAAGTGCTGCGTGTTGGACTGGCCGAAGATCCGGATATCCTGGATCCGACCCTGGCGCGGACCTTTGTCGGGCGCATCGTCTTCGCGGCCCTGTGCGACAAGCTGCTCGATGTCGACGAAAAGCTGGCGATCATTCCACAGCTGGCCACCAGCTACCAATGGTCGGCCGACAGCAAATCGTTGACGCTCAAGTTGCGCAGCGGCGTCACCTTCCACGACGGCGAGAAGTTCGACGCCGAGGCGGTCAAGTTCAATATTGAACGCCACAAGACGATGCAGGGTTCGAATCGCAGCGGCGAGCTGCGACCTGTCACGACCGTCGACGTGGTTGATCCGAGCACGGTCAGGCTCAATCTGAGCGCCCCGTTTGCGCCGCTGCTTGCAGCGCTGGCCGACCGTGCTGGCATGATGGTCTCGCCCAAGGCGGCCAAGGCGGGCGGCGCCAACTTTGGCACTGCCCCGGTGTGCTCCGGTCCGTTCAAGTTCGTCGAGCGGGTGGCACAGGACCGGATGGTGTTCGAGAAATACGCCAACTACTGGAACAAGGATGCGATACACCTGAGCCGGATCGTCTACACCCCGATTCCGGACGCGACGGTGCGACTGGCCAACCTGCGGGCCGGCCAGCTCGACTTCATCGAACGAGCGGCTTCGAGCGATATCGCCAAGATCGCGACCGAGCCCCGCTTCAAGGTCAGCAAGATCACCGAAATCGGTTACCAGGGCATCACCATCAACACCGGCAAGAGCGACAAGGCCCAGGCCAATCCGTTGGGTAAGGACGCGCGAGTGCGCGAGGCTTTCGAGTTGTCGCTTGATCGCCAAGGTATCGTGCAGGTGGCGATGGACGGCGAGGCGGCGCCGGGCAACCAATGGGTTGCACCGAGTAGCAGCTTTTATGCCAAGGGCGCGCCGATTCCGAAGCGCGACGTGGCCCGCGCCAAGGCGCTGCTCAAGGAAGCCGGCGTGACCAACCCCAGCTTCACGCTGATGACCGCCACCACGACCGATGCGCAGAAGATCGCGCAGGTGGTGCAGGCGATGGCCAAGGAGGCCGGTTTCGATGTCAAGATCCAGTCGACCGAGTTCGCAAGCTCGCTCAAGCTGGCAGACCAGGGCGATTTCGAGGCCTATGTGTTGGCGTGGAGTGGACGCGCGGACCCGGACGGCAACGTCTACAGCTTCCTGGCCTGCAAGCAGCCGCTGAATTATTCCGGATACTGCAAGCCCGAGATCGACGCATTGCTCAACGATGCCCGCACCAAGCTCAGCACCGCTGACCGCATCAAGGCCTACGAGCAGGTCGCAGCGCAGGTAGTGAAGGACCGTCCGATCGTCTATCTGTACCACCGCAACTGGCTGTGGGCCTACACCAGCAAACTCTCCGGCGTGCGTGAGGTGCCCGACGGATTGCTGCGGGTCGAGGGCCTGAAGCTCAACTGACGCCAATTCAACGCCGCTGCAGGTCCACCGCATGTTTGTCTATTTCGTTCGCCGCCTGGTATCCCTGGTACCGACGCTGGTGTTCGTGTCCATGCTCATCTTTGGCCTGCAGCAGTTATTGCCGGGAGACCCGGCGCAGATGCTGGCAGGGGAGGACCAGCGCCCGGAGGTGATCGCGCATTACCGGCACAAGCTGCACCTGGACGAGTCACTGCCGGTGCAGTACGGCTACTGGATGTCCGGCGTGCTGCGCGGCGACCTGGGCGAGTCGGTGCGTACGCAATTGCCGGTACTCGAACTGATTCTGCAAAAGCTGCCGGTGACCGTCGAGCTCGCGCTGCTGTCGATGCTGATCGCGTTGCTGATCAGCATTCCGGCCGGCGTCATCTCTGCGGTCAAGCGCGGCAGCGCCTGGGACCATGGCGCTACGGTGTTCGCCTTGTCCGGTCTGTCGATGCCCAATTTCTGGCTTGGAATCATGATGATCCTGCTGTTCTCGGTGGAACTGGGCTGGCTGCCGGCTTCGGGCTATGTCAGCCCGTTCGAGGACCTTGGCGCCAATCTGGCGGCGATGATCATGCCGGCATTCGTGCTTGGCACCGGCATCTCGGCGGTGCTGATGCGCCACACCCGCAGTTCCATGTTGCAGGTACTGGCAGCCGACTATGTGCGCACCGCCCGCGCCAAGGGTCTGAGCGAGCGCGTCGTCGTGCTCAAGCACGCATTGCGCAATGCGTTGACACCGGTCATTACACTGGGCGCGCTCGAGTTGGGCACGCTGTTGTCCGGCGCGGTGCTGACCGAGCAGGTGTTCACGATTCCGGGCTTTGGCAAGCTCATCATCGATGCGGTGTTCAACCGCGACTATGCCGTGGTGCAGGGGGTGGTGCTGGTCACGGCGACCGCCTACATACTGCTCAACCTGATGGCCGACATGGCCTATTTCCTGTTCAATCCGCGGTTGCGGCACTGACGCATGGTGGCGCTGGGTTCCATTGCTGCCATTGCACCCTTGAGCGCGCGCCCGGCTCCAGCCGGTCCGTGGCGCCGCGCCTGGCGCAAGCTGGTGCGCAACAAGGTCGCCTTGCTCGGTCTGGCGGTGGTGCTTTTTTTCGTCGCATTGGCCATCTTCGCGCCGTGGATCGCACCGCACGACCCTTTGGCGGCAGGCTGGACCACGATTCGCAAGGCGCCGACGGCGGCAAACTGGTTCGGCACCGATGACCTCGGGCGCGACGTGTTGTCGCGGGTGGTCTGGGGCACCCGTGCCTCGTTGATGGCCGGCGTGGTGTCGGTGGCGATTTCGCTCGGGCTGGGCGTGGCCATCGGCATGGTCGCCGGATTCTTTGGCGGCCTGGTCGATGCGCTGATCTCGCGCGTCACCGATGCCTTCCTGGCTTGTCCATTCCTGATCCTGGCGATTGCGTTGGCCGCGTTTCTGGGGCCGAGCCTGACCAATGCGATGATTGCGATCGGCGTTTCGGCGGCACCGATCTTCGTTCGGTTGACGCGGGCGCAGGTGCTCAACGTCATGGTCGAGGACTACATCGAGGCGGCGCGCGCGGTGGGTTGCTCCCCGTTGCGCGTCGCGGTCTCGCACATATTGCCCAACATCACGGCACCGTTGATCGTGCAGTCGACTTTGGCAATCGCGGCGGCGGTCATCGCCGAAGCCAGCCTGTCGTTCCTGGGCTTGGGCCAGCAACCGCCGGCGCCGAGCTGGGGCAGTATGCTCAATACCGCGAAGGACTTCATGGACAGCGCGCCATGGATGGCGATCTGGCCAGGCCTGGCGATCTTCATCCTGGTGCTGGCATTCAACCTGCTTGGGGACGGTTTGCGCGACGCGCTCGATCCGCGCCAACGCTGATCGCGTGCTCCCACCGCATTGCCCGTCACCACCTTCATGTCCACTACGAGAGAAGCCATGCAATTCAACTGGCAGAACCCCTACCCGACGATCCGCAGCCCGCTGATGGCGCGCAATGTGGTTTCCACATCGCACCCGCTGGCGTCACAGGCCGGCATGCGCATGCTGCACAAGGGTGGCAACGCCATTGATGCGGCTATTGCGGCCGCCGCGGCGCTGACTATCGTCGAGCCGGTATCGAATGGGCTGGGCAGCGACAACTTCGCGATCCTGTGGGACGGCAAGGAACTGCACGGCCTCAACTCTTCCGGCCAAGCGCCCGCCGCCTGGAATCCGGCCTATTTCAAGCGCCGGCACGGCGGGGCGATGCCTGAGCGCGGCTGGGATTCGGTGACGACGCCCGGCGCTGTCGCCGGCTGGGTCGCAATGTCCAGGCGTTTTGGCAAGTTGCCGTTTGCCGATCTGCTGGAGCCGGCGATTGAATTGGCCGAGCGGGGCCACTCACTGGCCTGCATCGTGGCCGACAAATGGGCGCGCCAGATTCCCGTTTTGCGCGACAAGCCGGGCTTCGCCGAGGCCTTCATGCCGCGCGGGCGCGCGCCACGGGCGGGCGAGCGTTTCGTGCTCATGGCGGCCGGGCAGACCCTGCGCAAGATCGCTGCGACAACCGGTGATGCCTTCTATCGCGGCGAGGTCGCAGAGGCGATGGTCAAGCATGCCGCCGCCAACGGCGGCAGCATGACGATGGCCGACCTGGATGGCTACCGGCCGCAGTGGGTGACTCCGATCCAGAAGGATTTCGCGGGCTACACCGTGCATGAGATACCGCCCAATGGACAGGGCATCGCCGCGTTGATGGCGCTGGGCATGCTCGACAAGCTGGACCTGGCACGCTTCCCGGTCGACAGCGTCGAGTCGCAGCATCTGCAGATCGAGGCCATCAAGCTGGCTTTTGCCGACACCTACCGCTGGGTCGCCGATGCGCGCTTCATGACCGAGGTCAGCGCTGCCGACATGCTGGGTGATGCGTACCTGGCCGAGCGCGCCCGCTTGATCGCGCCGGGCAGGGCGCAGGCGTTCTCGCACGGCACACCGCCACGCGGTGGCACGATCTACCTGAGTGCGGCCGACGAAGGCGGCAACATGATCAGCTTGATCCAGTCCAACTACATGGGCTTTGGCAGTGGCGTCGTGGTGCCGGGTACCGGCGTCAGCCTGCAGAACCGCGGATTCGGGTTCACCTTGCAGGACGGTCACGCCAACCAGGTCGCGGGCGGCAAGCGGCCGTTCCACACCATCATCCCGGGCTTCCTGACCAAGGGCGGCATGCCGCAGATGAGTTTTGGCGTCATGGGCGGCAACATGCAGCCGCAGGGACATTTGCAGACATTGGTGCGCATGCTGGTGTACAAGCAGCAGCCACAGGCGGCGTGTGACGCGCCGCGCTGGAAAGTCAGCTCCGGCGTCAGCGTCGACTTCGAGCCCACCATGGCGGCGTCGCTGGTCGATGGCCTCAAGGGTCTTGGCCACAGGTTCGAGTTGATACCGGACAACTACATGGATTTCGGCAGTGGCCAATTTATCTGGCGCCTGTCGGACGACTTGCAGGACGGCTATGTTGCCGCCAGCGATTCGCGGCGCGACGGGCAAGCAGTGGGGTTTTGAACCGTTGTGCCGCGCTGTCGCGTCAGCGCTCGACGGTCCGGGTGTAGGTCTCGGGCCGTCGGTCGCGGTAGAACTGCCAGGCATTGCGCACCTCGCGCAGCACGTCCATGTCGAGATCGCGAATGACCAGCTCGCTCTTGTCCGTGCTGGCGACCGCACCGACATAGTTGCCGCGTGGGTCGACAATATAGCTCGAGCCGTAGAAGGTCACCGCCTTGTCGCCGAACTCGCTGCTCTCGTTGCCGATCCGGTTGTTGGCCGCAATGAAGTACTGGTTCGCGGCCGCCGCCGCCGGCTGCTCCAGTTCCCACAACCGGTTCGATAGTCCAGGTTTGGTGGCCGACGGGTTGAACACGATCGTGGCTCCCGCCAATCCCAGTTCGCGCCAGCCCTCGGGGAAATGCCGGTCATAGCAGATGTAGACGCCAATGCGACCCACCGCGGTGTCGAACACCGGATACCCCAGCGTGCCGGGGCGGAAATAGAACTTCTCCCAGAACTGTGGCAGGTTTGGTATGTGGTGCTTGCGGTACTTGCCCAGCAGACGGCCGTCCGCGTCGATCACGGCGGCGGTGTTGTACATAAGACCGGGCATCTCCTCCTCATAGATCGGCAGCACGATGACCAGTTCGAGTTCGCGCGCCAGTTTCTGGAAGCGCTCGACCGTCGGCCCAGGTATCGACTCCGCATAGGCGTAGTACTTCTGATCCTCGATGATGCCGAAATACGGTCCGTAGAACAGCTCCTGGAAACAGATGATGCCGGCACCCTGGGCCGCGGCGTCGCGCGCAAACTGCTCGTGCTTGGCGATCATCGATTCCTTGTCGCCGGTCCAGTCGGTCTGGGTGATGGCTGCTCGTACCTTGCTCATGCGATCCTCCGGTGGTTGGTTCTGCCTTGCCCCCGCTCGGGCGAAATCGCAAGCGTGTGCGAGGCCGCGTTACCGCCACGCCCGGCCGGCCCGCGCCGACAGCAGGGGAACCCACAGTATCCGTTTGTGCTGTCGCCTGTCAAATGCCCAAAATCTGCCGGCCAGCAAATTCTGGGCGCACGCGGTGTTGGCAATGGCCAGCTTCGCGCGCGCCGCCAGCCGGGCATCATTACAGTTCTTCGACGCGCCGCGCAGGGTAGCTGTCCCAGGCCTGGCATCCCGGGCATTGCCAGAAATGCTGCTTGGCCTCGAAACCGCAGGCGGCGCAGCGGTACCGGGTCAGCGGCTTGGCGGCGTGGTCCAGGGCCCGTTGCACCAGGGGCTGGGCCGGCGCCTGTTCGCTCGACTGGCCGGCGAGCCAGCGTGCGGCGGCCACCAGGGAAGGTTCCTTTTCAAGGTGGCGCAAGTACCACTGGCGTGTCTGCGCAGTGTTTGCGCCCAGCTGCGCTTCGAGTATCACGATCGCCTCCAGGCAGTCGATGGACGGCGACTCGAGATAGTGCGTCTGCATGCGCTCAAGCACCGCTTGCGTCTGACCATTGGCGATGCCGAGCTGGGCCAGTTGGCCGGCAATCAGCGGTACGGCTGCTGGCGCCACATCGTAGACCGCCTGAAGTGTTGCCAGCGCCTGAGCAGGATGGCCGCGCTGGCCCAGGAGTTTGGCCAGGTCGATGCGGGGACGGGCTGCTTTGGGGGCGTCGCGTATGGCCTGCTCCAGCAGCCTTTGCGCGATTTCCGGTTCATGCGCAGCCAGATGGGCCGCACTTTGCTCGCACAGGTAATGGGCCAGACGCCCGGTGAAGCTGCCGTGTTCCGCATCTTCCAGGCGTTGTGCGACGTCCGCGGCATGCACCCAGTCGCGGGAGCGTTCATAGTTGGCCAGCAGCGCCAGCCGGGCCTCGGATTCGAATGGGGTTCCCTCCAGTTTGAGCAAGGCCTCCTCGGCGCGATCCAGCAGGCCGGCGCGCAGGTAATCCAGCGCCAGTGCATGTTGTGCGCGCTGGCGATCGGTACTGCTCAGGTCGCCCCGGGACAACAGGTGCTGGTGTACTCGGACGGCGCGCTCGTATTCGCCGCGCCGACGGAACAGGTTGCCCAACGCAAAATGCAGTTCCGAGGTGTCCGGGTCATTCTGGACCGCCTCGATAAAGGCATCGATGGCCTGATCCTGCTGCTCGTTGAGCAAGAAATTGAGCCCCCGAAAGTAAGCTTTCGGGGCGCGGCGGTTCTCCAGCCGCAACTGGCGCAGATCGAATCGGGACGCGATCCAGCCCAGAATGAAGGTGATCGGCAGGCTCAGCAGCAGCCAGCTGATGTCAAAGTCCATGCGGAGCGCCGGTCGGGGACATCGGGTCTGTGCCCTGGGTTGGGTTTTTGCTTGCTGGCCTGCGGTTGGCCATGTCGTTGCGCCGCCAGCGCCAAGGCGCCATGCCCATGACACCGACCACCAATCCAAGTGCAAATGCAGCCAGCACGATAAGCACCATCGGGCTGCGCCATTGCCTGCCAAAAAACAGGTGCAGGCTGGCGTCATGCTGGTTGTTCAGCGCAAAGGCAAACAGGGTGAAAAAAATGCCTGCCTTGAGTAGCCACTTGAGCAACCGGACCGTGTTCTTCATGCGATCTGATTCTACGGGGCCGCTGTCGATCCGGGCTGGTGCGCAAGGATCTGCATGTGCAGATGCTGCAGGCGGATGCGTCGGGGTGGGTGCTGCCTAGGCGCGTCGCTTGTCGACCTCGCCGGGCTCCAATGCATCCACCGTGCGCCGGTCCACCGCTTCACGCAGGGCTTTGCCGGGTTTGAAATGGGGTACTCGTTTTTCAGGGATGGCCACGCTCTCGCCGCTACGTGGATTGCGACCCATGCGCGGCGGGCGTCGATTGATGGAAAAACTGCCGAAGCCCCGGATTTCGATCCGATGCCCGGCCACCAGCGCATCATTCATGGCGTCAAGAATGGCCTTGACGGCGAATTCCGCGTCGCGATGGGTCAACTGGCCAAACCGGTTGGCCAATTGCTCGACGAGATCCGAACGGGTCATGGTGCGTGCGGTGCAGTTCCAGGTCGTGGCGCGCACACGCGCACCACGACCAAGGTGTCAAACAACGATCAGTTGTTGTCCAGCTTGGCACGCAGCAAGGCGCCCAGGCTGGTCGTGCCAGCGTTCTCACGCTGCGAACTCTGGCTCAGGTTGGTCATGGCTTCCTGCTGGTCCGCCGCGTCCTTGGCCTTGATGGACAACTGGATGTTGCGGGTCTTGCGATCCACATTGACCACCACTGCCGTGACTTCGTCACCTTCCTTGAGCACGTTGCGCGCGTCTTCGACACGGTCGCGGCTGATCTCGGAGGCACGCAGGTAGGCGATGATGTCGTTGCCCAGGTCGATCTCGGCGCCTTTCGGGTCCACGGTCTTGACCTTGCCGGTCACGATCTGGCCCTTGTCATTCACCGACACGAAGGTGGTGAACGGATCGGAGTCGAGCTGCTTGATGCCCAACGAGATGCGTTCGCGGTCGACGTCGACTGCCAGCACCAGAGCCTCGACTTCCTGGCCCTTCTTATAGTTGCGCACGGCCGCTTCGCCAGGCTCGTTCCAGCTCAGGTCGGACAGGTGCACCAGGCCATCGATGCCAGCGGCCAGGCCGACGAATACGCCGAAGTCGGTGATCGACTTGATCGGACCCTTGACGCGATCGCCACGTTTCGTGTTTTGGGCGAATTCCTGCCACGGATTGGCCTTGCACTGCTTCATGCCCAGGCTGATGCGGCGCTTGTCCTCGTCGATCTCCAGCACCATGACCTCGACCTCGTCACCCAGTGTGACGATCTTGCTCGGGGCCACGTTCTTGTTGGTCCAGTCCATCTCGGAGACGTGCACCAGACCTTCGATGCCCGGCTCGAGTTCCACAAATGCGCCGTAGTCGGCGATGTTGGTGATCTTGCCGAACATGCGTGTGCCCTGCGGATAGCGGCGGTTCACGCCCATCCAAGGGTCATCGCCCATTTGCTTGAGACCCAGCGAGACACGGTTTTTCTCGGTGTCGAATTTCAGGATCTTGGCCATGATCTCCTGGCCGGCCGTGACCACTTCGCTCGGGTGGCGGACACGGCGCCAGGCCATGTCGGTGATATGCAGCAGGCCATCGATGCCGCCGAGGTCATCGAATGCTCCGTATTCGGTGATGTTCTTGACTACGCCGTTGACAATGGCGCCTTCCTTCAGCGTGGACATCAGCTTGGCGCGTTCTTCGCCCATGCTGGCCTCGACCACCGCACGGCGCGACAACACCACGTTGTTGCGCTTGCGGTCGAGCTTGATGACCTTGAATTCCATGGTCTTGTTTTCGTACGGCGTCAGGTCCTTGGTTGGACGGGTGTCCACCAGCGAACCGGGCAGGAAGGCGCGGATGCCATTAACCAGCACGGTCAGGCCGCCCTTGACCTTGCCACTCGTGGTGCCGGTCACGAACTCGCCGGACTCGAGCGATTTCTCCAGCGACATCCAGGATGCCAGACGTTTGGCGGTGTCTCGGCTGACGATGGTGTCGCCGTAGCCGTTTTCCATCGCCACGATGGCTACCGATACGAATTCACCGACCTGGACTTCGAGTTCGCCTTTGTCGCTCTTGAATTCCGACAGCGGCACATAGGCCTCGGACTTGAGGCCGGCGTTGACGACGACAAAGTTGTGTTCGATACGTACCACTTCGGCGGTAACGACTTCCCCGATGCGGGTCTCGGAGCGTTTCTGTGATTCTTCAAATAGGTCGGCGAAAGATTCGGACATTCTGTGCTGCGGACGGACCGCGGGTTAAGTTGTTGAACCACACAACCAGTGCGCATGGAACTGCGCGAGGGGAGCCGTGTGGACCAGATGCGGGAGCGGGCTGCTCCTGCATCAACCTCAACAGACGTCACGCTTTGCGAAACGGCTGCTTGCCTTGCCACCAGTCCAGTACGAGGTTGACCGATTCTTCAACCGTCAAATCCGAGTTGTCCAGCAGCATGGCATCCTGTGCCGGCTTCAAGGGAGCGGTGGTCCGGGACGAATCCCTTGCATCACGCGCCTCAAGGTCGGCCCGAAGACCGGCGATTGTAGCCGCAATGCCCTTTTTTATCAATTGTTTGTGGCGCCGTTCAGCGCGTCTCTCGGCACTCGCGGTCAAGAACACCTTGAGGCTGGCGTGCGGAAAAATCACCGTACCCATATCGCGCCCATCCGCCACCAGACCGGGCAGGCGCTGCGACGCGTGCTGCAGGGTTATCAATGCC
>JAYUQC010000154.1:0-28041 GCA_043759735.1 Rhodoferax sp. | reverse complement strand
GGCCGTCGGGTGATGGGCAAAGTCATCGTAAACCGTGACGCCTCCGGCCTCGCCGACCCGCTCCATGCGCCGCTTGACGTTGCTGAACTTGGCCAGCGACGCCGCCGCCGCCTCGGGCGCCACGCCCACGTGCTCGGCTGCGCCGATCGCGGCCAAGGCATTCAATTGGTTGTGCTCGCCCTGCAGGGCCCATTCGACGCGGCCGATTTTCAGGCTGCCGCGCAGCACGTCGAACGAATTCGGCTCGCCACGCGCTCGCAGCGCGCCCGGTTCTTCGCGCAGCGATCCGAAGCGCACGACTTCGCTCCAGCAGCCGTGCTTCAGCACGCGCTGCAGGGCCGCGTCGCGGGCATTGACCACCAGCCGGCCGTTGGACGGCACGGTGCGAACGAGGTGGTGAAACTGCGTCTCGATCGCGGCGAGGTCGGGGAAGATGTCGGCGTGGTCGTACTCGAGATTGTTCAGGATCGCGGTGCGCGGCCGGTAATGGACGAACTTGCTGCGCTTGTCGAAAAATGCGGTGTCGTATTCGTCGGCCTCGATGACGAACAAAGATTTGCGCGCAGCGCCACCGGCCACGCCAGGTGATGTGCCACCCAGCCGCGCCGAGACGGAGAAATTCATCGGCACGCCGCCGATCAGGAACCCCGGTTGCAAGCCGGCGACCTCCAGTATCCAGGCGAGCATCGCGGTGGTCGTGGTCTTGCCGTGGGTTCCCGCCACGGCCAGCACATGGCGCCCGGCAAGCACATGCTCGGCCAGCCATTGCGGGCCACTGGTGTAGGGAGCGCCCGCGTCAAGAATGGCTTCCATCAGCGGATAGCGTGGCAAGCCATCGGCCAGGATCGCCCGGCTGACCACGTTGCCGACGACGAACATATCGGGCCGCAATGCGAGCTGTTCGCCGCCATATCCCTCCACCAGGTCGATGCCCAATCCACGCAACTGCTCGCTCATCGGTGGATACACGCCGCTGTCGCAACCGGTGACGGTATGACCCAATTCGCGCGCCAGTGCTGCCAGGCCTCCCATGAAAGTGCCGCAGATGCCCAGTATGTGGATATGCATCGTGGAATTTTAGGGTACCGTCACGGTCGCTCCTGTCGGCGGCACGCGCTCGCCAAGCACGCCGCCCGATCGCCGAATGCATGCACAATGGCCCGATGGAACAAGGCGCCGATGGCTGGCAAGCCGAGATCGCCGCAGCCGCGGCCCGGCTGGTCGTGGAAGACGGGATGGAATACGGCCCCGCCAAACGCCAGGCCACCCGGATACTGGGCCTGCCGGCGCGCTCCCCCCTGCCTGGCAACGACGAGGTCGAGGACGCGGTGTTCGAATACATCGCGCTGTTCTGCGCCGACACCCAGCCACTGGAACTGGCAGCCTTGCGCGAACTGGCGCAACGCTGGATGGAGCGCATGGCGCCGTTCCGGCCGCATCTGACGTCGTCGGTCTGGCGTGGCAGTGCGACGCGCCGTTCCGATATCGTGATCGAGCTTTTCTGCGATGACTCCAAGTCGGCAGAGATCGCGCTGATCGACGCCCGGATCACCTATGAGCCGCGTACCGTCAGCGGCATGCGAGGCGCGCCTGTGGACACGTTGAGTGTCGCGGACCTGTGCCGCGGCCTGAACGAGATGGTCGGTATCCATCTGCTGGTGTATGACCATGACGACCTGCGCGGAGCATTGCGCCATGATGCAAAAGGCCGCGCGCCCAGGGGGGACCTTGCCGCCCTGCGAGAATTGATGGGCAAGCAAAAACCATGAACGGATTGCCCCCTCCCGGCCACACCAGCGACAGCGGCAACCCCGCATCGTGGAGCAGCGCGCGCCGACGCTGGCTGTTCGGGGCGGTGGCCGGTGCCGCGACGCTGGCGGGCGCCGGCATCGCATGGTGGCAAGGGCGGCCCGGCAGCGCAACGGGACCGGCTCCAGCGCCGTTGTGGAGCATGGTTTTTCCGACACCCGATGGGAATTCGCTGGCCATGCAAAACTTCTCTGGCAAACCCTTGCTGCTCAATTTCTGGGCTACCTGGTGCCCACCGTGCGTCGAGGAAATGCCGCTATTGGATCGCTTCCACGATGAAAACAAGATCAACGGATGGCAAGTCGTCGGAATTGCGGTCGACCAGGGTGCCACAGTGCAACGCTTCCTGCAGCAGACACCGGTGCGATTTCCAATCGCGCTGGCCGGCATGTCCGGCGTCGAACTCAGCCGTTCGCTTGGTAACCTGAGCGGCGGATTGCCCTTTACTGTTGTGTTGAACAGTGCCGGTCTCATAGCCCAACGTAAAATGGGCCGGGTCAGCCCACAAGACCTGCAGCAATGGCGGAGCTTGCGCTAGCGCTGGCAACCATCGCCCAGCAGGGCCTGCGCGGGGCGAACAACAGGCGTCGCCTCGCAATCATCAATCTAAAAATCGGAAGCGGATCGCTAAATTTGAACGAAGATAACCGCTTTTGTTCAATATTTGAGGTAAATTTGCGGACCACAATTATTAGTCGTTGGAGACACCATGGACCTGCGAAAACTCAAGACACTGATTGACCTGGTTTCCGATTCGAACGTGTCGGAACTGGAAATCACGGAAGCCGAAGGCAAGGTGCGCATTGTCAAAGGTGGCTTTGCCCCGGTTCAATACCCCGCTGGCGCGCCTGCATCTGCACCAGCGCCGGCCGTGGCGCCGGCAGCTTCGACCGCTTTGGCAGTGGCACAAGCTGCGGCGCCTGCGGCGCCTGCCAACCATGTCGTGAAGTCTCCGATGGTGGGCACCTTCTACCGCAGTGCCTCACCCGGGGCCAAGCCATTTATCGAGATTGGCAGCATGGTCAAGGAAGGCGAAACGGTCTGCATCGTCGAGGCGATGAAGATCCTCAATGAGATCGAGGCCGATAAATCCGGTGTGGTGACCAACATCCTGTGCGTCAATGGCCAGGCCGTCGAATACGGACAACCGTTGTTCGAGATCTCCTGACCCGGGACCGCACAATCCATGTTCAAGAAGATTCTGGTCGCCAATCGGGGCGAAATAGCGCTGCGCATCCAGCGCGCCTGCCGTGAATTGGGCGTCACCGCGGTGATGGTGTACTCGGAGGCAGACCGGCAAGCGAAGTACATCAAGTTGGCGGACGAGGCGGTGTGCATCGGGCCGGCGCCTTCGGCGCTGAGTTACCTCAATATGCCAGCCATAATTTCGGCGGCCGAGGTGACGGATGCCGAAGCAATTCACCCCGGCTACGGTTTCCTCAGTGAAAACGCCGGATTTGCCGAGCGGGTCGAGAAAAGCGGCTTCCAGTTCATTGGCCCGACACCGGAATCGATCCGCATCATGGGTGACAAGGTATCGGCCAAGCAGGCCATGATCAAGGCTGGCGTGCCTTGCGTTCCCGGATCGGAAGGCGAGTTGCCGGAAGATTCCGTGCAGATACGGCGCATTGCCAAGAGCATTGGCTACCCGGTCATCATCAAGGCGGCCGGCGGTGGCGGCGGTCGCGGGATGCGCGTCGTGCACACCGAAGCCGCACTGGTCAATGCGGTACAGATGACCAAGGCCGAGGCTGGCGCGGCCTTCGGCAATTCTGCGGTGTACATGGAAAAATTCCTGCAGAACCCGCGCCATATCGAAATCCAGATCATGGCCGACAAGTTCAAGAACGTGGTCTACCTGGGCGAGCGCGACTGCTCGATGCAGCGGCGCCACCAGAAGGTCATCGAGGAAGCACCGGCACCCGGCATTGCGCGCAAGCTCATCGAGCGCATCGGCGAGCGCTGCGTGGCGGCCTGCAAGAAGATCGGCTACCGCGGCGCCGGCACCTTCGAGTTCCTGTTCGAGAACGGCGAGTTCTATTTCATCGAGATGAACACCCGGGTCCAGGTGGAACACCCGGTTACCGAGTGGATCACCGGGGTGGATATCGTCAAGACCCAGATCATGGTCGCGGCCGGAGAAAAGCTGCCGTTCACCCAGCGCCAGGTCGAGATCCGGGGCCATGCGATCGAGTGCAGGATCAATGCGGAAGACGCCTACAAGTTCGTCCCCTCGCCCGGTCGCATCACGATGTGGCACCCACCGGGCGGCCCCGGCGTGCGGGTCGACTCGCATATCTACACCAATTACTTCGTGCCGCCCAACTACGACTCGATGATCGGCAAGATCATCGTGCATGGCGACACGCGGGAGCAGGCATTGGCGCGCATGCGCACCGCCCTGGGCGAGACCGTGGTCGAGGGCATCAATACCAACATCGCGCTGCACCGGGAACTGATGGTCGATGCCCGGTTCTGCAGTGGCGGCACCAACATCCACTACCTGGAAGAGTGGCTTGCGCAGCACAAGCGTTGATCGGGTTGCATGTTCGAGCTGAGCCTGCTGTGTCCACAAGATCGAGTCGAACAGCTTGCCGACGCTCTTGAGGCGCTGCAGGCGCAGAGCGTCAGCGTCGAGGATGCCGACGCGCTGACCGATGCCGAGCAGGCCCTGTTCGGAGAACCGGGCATGGTGCCGACACACATCGGCTGGCGCCACTCGTCGATCAAGGCCTTGTTCTCCAGCGCCTCATTGGCGCAGGATGCGGCACGGATTATCGGCGCCCAGGACTTTTTCACCGACTGTGCCAGCCAGGGTATCACTGCGCTGGAGCAGCAAGACTGGGTAAGACTGACACAGTCGCAGTTTGAACCGGTGCCGATCACCGACGACTTCTGGATCGTTCCGACCTGGCACGAACCACCGGCTGCGGCGACCCATTGCATCCGACTCGACCCCGGCCTGGCATTTGGTACCGGCACCCACCCGACGACCCGCATGTGCCTGCTATGGATCGCGCAAACGCGGGGTGGCGAAGGGCTGGGCCGTGTGCTGGACTATGGCTGTGGCTCGGGCATCCTGGCCATTGCCGCGGCGATGTTTGGCGCGAGCGTGGTCGAGGCACTGGACATCGATCCGGCGGCGGTCGAGTCGGCCAAGCTCAATGCCGCGGCAAACAAGGTCAGCATCGCCTGCGGATTGCCCGAGCAGGCCAGCGGTCAATACCAGACCGTGCTGGCCAATATCCTGGCGACACCGCTCAAGGTGCTGGCACCCCTGCTGTGCGCTCGGGTCGCGCCTGGCGGGCGATTGGTGCTGTCGGGCATTCTCGAGCGCCAGGCCGCGGAACTGACTGCCGCCTATGCCCCGATCATGCAATTGGAGGTGGCCGCGACGCAGGATGGCTGGATCCTGATGACGGCGCGCAACTGAGCCTGGCTGCGCCACTACAATCATCGCGCCATGAGCCTGATCACACGATGCCCGACATGCGAAACCATGTTCCGGGTCGTGCCGGATCAACTAAGGGTGTCCGAAGGATGGGTCCGATGTGGCCACTGTTCGGAGGTGTTCGACGCGACGCAGCACATGGTTCCAGACCCTGGCGCACCGGCACCGAGCGCGACAACGGAACCCAAAGCCCCAACCGCAATCGTCGCATCGCGGAGTGCAACAGCGGCTGGCGCCGCGGCGACCTCGACGGCGCAGCCCCAACAGGTAGCGGCAATGGCGACGCCGCCGCCGACCCGGCAGCCAGCAATCGCCACTGGTCCAGCGCCAACCAGCAACGCGACCCCATCACCGACGCTCGACCACACCGCCTTGCAGGCGACGGCCGAGACGACCGATTGGCTCGACTCTGCGATGACCGATCCGCAGACCGTCATCCTGCCATCAGACCAAGAGCCACGCGACCAAGCCGATACCCTGCCCCCGTCGGACCTGGACCCGCCGCTGCCCGAAACCGTAGTCGCCATTGTGTCGCAGGGTGCGGCCGACGCGCCCGAAGTGTCGTTCCTGCGTGCTGACCAGCAGGCATCCATCTGGCGCCGACCCGCCGTGCGGATCGGACTCATTGTCGTGCTGCTGGTGCTGCTCGCCTTGCTGGCTGCCCAGATCCTGCTCAAGGAGCGGGACCGCGTTGCCGCTGTGCAGCCTGCGATGCTGCCGCTATTGCAGGCACTGTGCGCAGCAGCGGGTTGCAGCGTGTCGCCATTGCGCCAGATCGAGTCCGTCGTGATCGATAGCTCGTCATTCAGCCGGGTGCGCGGCGACGACTACCGACTGGGCTTTTCGCTCAAGAATACCGCCGCCATCGACATCGCCATGCCGGCGATCGAACTGTCACTGACCGACCCGCAGGATCAGCCCGTGGTGCGCCGCGTCCTCTTGCCGACCGACTTCGGCGCACGCTCTGCGGCGCTGGCAGCGGCGTCCGTCTGGACGGGCTCGCTGGCGCTCACGGTCCAGCCCGGCGCTGGCTCGGACCGCATCGCCGGTTACCGCCTGCTCGCGTTTTACCCCTGAACTATCTAGGCATCTGCCATGGCTTCCATCATCTGCGGCTCGATGGCCTTTGACACCATCATGAATTTCGAGGGCCGGTTCAAGGACCAGATCCTGCCCGAGCAACTGCATATCCTGAATGTGTCGTTTCTGGTTCCCTCGTTGCGGCGCGACTTCGGTGGCTGCGCCGGCAACATTGCCTATGCCCTGAAGTTGCTGGGAGGCGAGCCCCTGCCCATGGCCACCATCGGCGTGGACGGGGATGTGTATCTGAAACGCTTGCAGGACCAGGGCATCAACAGCGAATTCGTGCGCACGATCGATGGCGCCTACACCGCCCAGGCGATGATCATCACCGATACCGACAACAACCAGATCAACGGCTTCCATCCGGGCGCCATGGAGCAGGCTTGGCAGAATCGGATCACGGCGCGGGCCGACATCCGATTGGGCATCATCGCGCCCGACGGGCGCGATGCGATGGTGCAACATGCGGCGCAATTCGCGCAGGCCGGCATTCCGTTCATCTTCGATCCCGGTCAGCAACTGCCGCGTTTCGACGGTGCCGAGCTGCGCGACTTCGTGACCAAGGCCAGCTGGGTCGCGGTCAACGACTACGAGGGCAAAATGCTCAGCGACCGCACAGGCTGGAACAACGCCGAGCTATCACGCAAGGTGCGCGGACTGATCGTCACCATTGGCGCGCAGGGAAGCGAGGTCTGGGTCGACGGCGTCAAGACCCAAGTGCCGGCCATCGAGGCGGCGGCCGTCGTGGACCCTACCGGTTGCGGCGACGCCTATCGAGGCGCGCTGTTGTTCGGCCTGGAGCGCGGATGGCCGCTGGAGCGTTGCGCCCGATTGGGCAACCAGCTGGGCTCGATCAAGATTGCACAGCGCGGTCCGCAAAATTACAGCATCGACCCGGCGCTGGTCGATCAGTAGCAGCCGCATGCACCTGTGGGTGCAACCGCATGGCTGATCGGGCGCACACAAAAAAAAGCCCGACGCCAGAAGGCATCGGGCTTGGGGCGAACACTCAGGTTCGCTCAGGGCTTGCTGGCAGTCGGAAACGGCCAGGCCGCTTGCGGGTTCAGCGTCGTTTGAGCAGCTGCGGCAGGGGCAGCTGCAGCGGGCGCCTTCGCGGCTTTCTTGGCGGCCGGCTTCTTGGCTGCTTTCTTGGCGGCGGGCTTCTTGGCAGCAGGCTTCTTGGCCGCAGCTTTCTTCGCTGGGGCTTTTTTCGCCGGAGCCTTTTTGGCCGGAGCCTTCTTCGCAGCGGCTTTCTTCGCCGGAGCCTTCTTCGCAGCGGCTTTCTTCGCCGGAGCTTTCTTCGCTACGACTTTCTTGGCCGGTGCTTTCTTCGCAGCAGCTTTCTTAGCCGGTGCCTTCTTGGCCGCGGCCTTCTTCGCGGGAGCGGCTTTTTTTGCCGCGGGTTTTTTTGCAGTTGCCATCATTTTCTCCTTGATCAAGTAACAAAGAGCACTTCATGCCTGTTGGAGCACATGAAGCGATTCAGGGGGTTGGGCTTTATCCCAGCGCCTTGAACGGGGTAGCACACGCCGGCCCGGCACTCTTCGGTGCCTGCGTCGGTGTGTGGATTCGGGTTTGCCATGGTCATGCGTTCGGGCCGTCAGTCCCAGGACAATGCGCCACCGGATTGGTACTCGATGACGCGGGTTTCAAAGAAGTTGCGTTCCTTTTTCAGATCGATCATCTCGCTCATCCACGGGAACGGATTTTCTTCGTTCGGATACAGAGCCTCCAGACCGATCTGGGTCGCGCGACGATTGGCGATGTAGCGCAAGTAGCCCTTGAACATGGACGCGTTCATCCCGAGCACGCCGCGCGGCATGGTGTCTTCGGCGTATTGATACTCCAGCGACACCGCCTGCTCGAACAGGGCACGTATATCGGTCTTGAAGGCAGCCGTCCACAACATCGGGTTCTCGAGCTTGATCTGATTGATCAGGTCGATGCCGAAGTTGCAGTGCATCGACTCGTCACGCAATATGTACTGGTACTGCTCAGCCGCACCAGTCATCTTGTTCTGACGCCCCAGGGCCAGGATCTGCGTGAAGCCGACATAGAAGAACAGACCTTCCATCAGGCAGGCGAACACGATCAGGGACTTGAGCAGCTTCTGGTCATTTTCCAGCGTGCCGGTCGTGAAGTGCGGGTCGGTCAGCGTTTCGATGAACGGGATCAGAAACTGGTCCTTGTTGCGGATCGAGTCAACTTCGTTGTAGGCGTTGAAGATCTCGCTTTCGTCAAGCCCCAGTGATTCAACGATGTACTGATAGGCGTGGGTGTGGATCGCTTCTTCAAACGCCTGACGCAACAGAAACTGCCGGCATTCGGGTGCCGTGATATGGCGATAACTGCCCAGCACAATGTTGTTCGCAGCCAGCGAATCGGCGGTGACAAAAAATCCGAGGTTGCGTTTGACGATGCGTCTTTCGTCGTCTGTCAGGCCGTTTGGATCCTTCCACAACGCGATGTCGCGCGTCATGTTCACTTCCTGTGGCATCCAGTGGTTGGCGCAACTGGCGAGGTATTTTTCCCAGGCCCACTTGTATTTGAACGGCACCAGCTGGTTGACGTCGGTCTGACCGTTGATGATGCGCTTGTCGGCCGCATTGACCCGGCGCGGCGCGGTGGTCTGCTTGGGGGATGTTGGCTTCGCCGCCCTCGGAACGGGTGCGCCGTCATCGAGAACGCGTACTTGAGCAGAATGCAAAGGAGACTCTACCGAGCGACCCTGGTGCGGGTCACGAGCAAGAAAAGTTGGCGGTGTGGGCTTGACTTCTTCGTCCCAGGTCAACATAGAGGTTTCCAATCCGAGAATTATGAGAGCAGCGCCATCAAATGAAAAGCATTCATGCGCGTCGCTGCTGTGATGTGTTGTTCAATTGCATCGTTGCGCGCAGCACGCGCGCAACGATGCGCGATCGGATTACTGGCAAGCCTCGCACGTTGGATCGTCGACGCCGCAGAACGTCACGTCGGTTGCAGGACGCGCCGCCAATTGCGCGCGCGCATCGGCCGCCGCCTTGTCGATGGCGCTCATGGACGGCGCATCGCCACCGGAGGACACCGCGTTCATGCGACCGGCGGCCACCGTGGATTTCTCGGCGTGGGTCGCCGATTGCGTGCGCAGGTAGTAGGTGGTCTTGAGACCGCGCACCCACGCAAGCTTGTAGGTGTCATCGAGTTTCTTGCCTGAGGCGCCCGCCATGTAGATGTTCAGCGACTGCGCCTGGTCGATCCATTTCTGGCGCCGCGCCGCGGCCTCGACCAGCCAGTAGGTTTCGACCTCGAATGCAGTGGCGTAGAGCGACTTGATCTCCTGCGGCACGCGGTCGATCGGCTGCAGCGATCCGTCAAAGTGCTTCAGGTCCATGACCATCACGTCGTCCCACAGGCCCAGGCGCTTGAGGTCATGCACCAGGCTGCCGTTGATCACGGTGAACTCGCCCGACAGGTTGGACTTGACCGACAAGTTGCCAAAACACGGTTCGATCGAGGCATCCACACCGATGATGTTGGAGATCGTGGCGGTGGGCGCTATCGCCACGCAATTGGAATTGCGCATGCCGTCGGCGGCGATCTTGCGGCGCAGCGCGTCCCAGTCCATCGAGGACGACCGGTTGACCTCGACGTAGCCGCCGCGCTCGGTGGCCAGCATGTCCAGCGTATCGATCGGCAGGATGCCGCGGTCCCACAAGGAGCCCTTGAAGCTGGAGTAACGGCCGCGCTCACGCGCCAGGTCGGTCGAGGCCCAGTAGGCGTAGTAGCAGACCGCCTCCATCGACTGGTCGGCAAACTCGAGTGCCGCCTCGCTGGCATACGGGATGCGCAGCTTGTACAGACAATCCTGGAATGCCATCACGCCCAGGCCGACCGGCCGATGCCGCATATTGGAATCGCGCGCCTTCTTGACGGCGTAGTAGTTGATGTCGATCACGTTGTCGAGCATGCGCATCGCGATGCCGACGGTGCGGCGCAGCTTGTCGTGGTCGATCGCACCGTCCTTGAGGTGCTGCAGCAGATTGACCGAGCCCAGGTTGCAGACCGCGGTCTCGGTATCGCTGGTATTGAGTGTGATCTCGGTGCACAGATTGGACGAATGCACCACGCCCACATGCTGCTGGGGCGAGCGCACGTTGCAGGCATCCTTGAACGTTATCCAGGGGTGGCCGGTCTCGAACAGCATGGTCAGCATCTTGCGCCACAGGTCGGCCGCTGGCACGGTGCGGCAGGGCTTTAATTCGCCGCGAGCGGCCCGTTCCTCGTAGACCACATAGGCGCGCTCGAAGGCGGCGCCGAACAGATCATGCAGGTCCGGCACATTGGATGGCGAGAAAAGGGTCCAGCTGCCTTTTTCCATAACCCGGCGCATGAACAGATCCGGAATCCAGTTAGCCGTGTTCATGTCGTGCGTACGCCGGCGGTCATCGCCGGTGTTCTTGCGCAATTCCAGAAACTCCTCGATATCCAGGTGCCAGACTTCCAGGTAGGTACACACCGCGCCCTTGCGCTTGCCGCCCTGGTTCACTGCGACCGCCGTGTCATTGACGACCTTGAGAAACGGCACCACGCCCTGCGATTCGCCATTGGTACCCTTGATCCGCGAGCCCAGCGCGCGCACCCGCGTCCAGTCGTTGCCAAGGCCGCCGGCAAACTTGGACAACAGCGCGTTCTCCTTGATCGACTCGTAGATGCCATCGAGGTCATCGGGCACGGTCGTCAGGTAACAGGACGACAACTGTGAGCGCAAGGTGCCACTGTTGAACAGAGTGGGCGTGCTCGACATGAAGTCGAACGACGACAGCACCTCGTAGAACTCGATTGCACGCGACTCGCGGTCGATCTCGCCCAGCGACAAGCCCATGGCCACACGCATGAAGAAAGCCTGCGGCATCTCGATGCGGGTCTTGCTGATGTGCAGAAAATAGCGGTCATAGAGGGTTTGCAGTCCCAGATAGTCGAACTGCAGGTCGCGCTCGGGCTTGAGCGCGGCGCCCAGGCGCTGCAGGTCGAACTGCAGCAGGCGCTCATCAAGCAGTTCGGCGTCAACACCCTTGCGCACGAACTGCGGGAAATAGTCGATGTAGGCCTGTTCCATCCCGGACTGCGGCACGTCATGGCCGAGCACTTCCTTGGCGATGGTATGGAACAACAGCCGGGCGGTCGCGTAGGTGTAGTCCGGATCCTTTTCGATCAGGGTGCGGGCGGCCAGCACAGACGCCTTGTAGACCTCTTCCATCGGAACGCCGTCATACAGGTTGCGCAGCGTCTCGGCCATGATCGGCTCGAAACGGATATCGGGGCCGAGGCCATCACAGGCGGTTCGGATCAGGTCCTGCAGGCGCTCGAGGTCCAGCGGCACCCGCTCCCCATTGTCGATGGCATGCAGTCGCACAGGCCGGGGCGCATCCTGCTCCTTGGCGCGCGCACGTTCCTGCGAGCGCTTCTCGCGGTACAGCACGTAGGCACGCGCGATTTCGTGGTGGCCGCCGCGCATCAGGCCCAGCTCGACATGGTCCTGCACGTCCTCAATATGGAAGGTTCCGCCACCCGGACGTGAACGCATCAGCGCACGCACCACGATCTGGGTCAGGCTGTCGACCACTTCGCGCACACTGGCCGAAGCGGCGCCCTGGGTACCATGCACCGCCAGGAAGGCCTTCATCATCGCGACCGCGATCTTGCCCGGCTCGAACGGGACGACGGCGCCATTTCGGCGGATGATCTGGAACTGATTCAATTCTGCTGCGCTGTGCGCATGGCTTGTTTCGGCTCTGGGTGTGGCGGGCTTGCGTGACGGTTGGTGGGTGGGCGTATTCAAGGCTGTCTGCATTATTTTCCTCGTCTCTGCGAACGTCTTCTATGGGAGGATTCCGGTCTGGTGGCGGCCTGCCCGCGCCCTTGGGCGGCAAGTGCATCGCGCAACCAGCAGACACTATATATGGGGCCTGGGCTTATGACAAGCCACTACCGGTAGTGTATCGCGCAAGCCACGGCGACAAGCCGTTCGCGCTGGATCGGCCACTTGCGAACGCCTTGCGGATCAGCGTGCAACCCCACTGCGCCGTGCATGCCCAGAGGCCTTGCAACACGCGCTCTCGCGAGCGGAAACACGGATACATGCGACCGCCAAACCCTTTCTCCCTTGCCGCCCGCATCAAGCCTTGCGTCACGGTGTGCAGCCGCCAACGAAGCGGCGCTGACAACCCCTGCGTCGACCGACGGAGCGGGTTGAAACTATTACATTTGCCGGCGGGGAAAACGGTGCGGGCCAACCGAGTGAGCCTTGCACTCGATGCCTACCGCAGCGTCGTCAGCGGCCTTCATCGGGAATGGCAGGGTCAGAGGGCATATCGATCTGCAGCCGCGCAATCCGGTAACGGATCTGGCGCAGGCTCAGGCCAAGTCGGACCGCGGCAGCCGTCCGGTTGAATCCGGTTTCGCGCAGGGTCTGCACCAGAATTTCGCGCTCCTGCCGATCCAGATGCTCCTGCAGGTTTGCCGGAATCGCCACACTCTGCGGGGTGCCCGACGGTGGCTCAGCCGCCGGGTCGGCGGTCGCCGGCATGGCGTTCGCGGACAACGGCGCCGGCAGGGTTTGCTCGCTCAGAATATCGATCTGCAGGTCGTTGCCCTCGCTCAGGGCAATGGCACGGTGCAACAGGTTTTCCAGTTCCCGCACATTGCCCTTGAGCGGCGCCAGGCAGATCTGCTCCAGCATACTGGGCGAAAGCGTCGGCACCGGCATGCCCGATTCAGCGGCAATGCGCGCCAGCAGGCTGGCGCACAGGGCCGGGAGGTCGTCGAGCCGTTCACGCAGCGGCGGAAGCATGATGTCGATGACATTGAGACGGTAGTACAGATCCTGGCGAAACTGACCACTCTGCACCTCGGCGACCAGGTCGCGGTGGGTCGCGCTGATGATGCGCACATCCACCGGCGCCTCCTGCGTGGCTCCGACGCTGCGCACGCTGCGTTCCTGTATGGCCCGCAGCAGCTTGGATTGCATGGCCAGCGGCAGGTCACCGATCTCGTCCAGAAAAAGGCTGCCGCCGCGGGCAGCCTGGAAAAAACCGTCACGGTCCTGGCTCGCGCCGGTGAACGCGCCCTTGCGCGAGCCGAAAAACTCGGCCTCCAGCAATTGCTCCGGAATCGCACTGCAGTTGACGGCGATCAGCGGCCCGTTGGCCCGATGGCTGTTGGCATGCAATGCGCGCGCAACCAGTTCTTTTCCCGTGCCCGATTCGCCACTGATCAACACCGGGGCCATCGAGCGCGCAACCTTGGCCACCCGATCCTTGACCTGGCGCATCAGCGCGGACTCACCGACCAGCCGCTGCAACGCCGCCTCGCCGACGCCGGGAACGGTATCGGTCCTGCGCCGGTTCTGGCCCGGATGCGGCGCGGTACCCGCGTTATGCCGCCGCCCGGCCACCGCCTCATTGCGTGCCCCCGCAACCGCCGACGCAATGACGGATCGGAACTGCTGGATATCGACTGGCTTGGTCAGGTAATCAAATGCGCCGGCCTTCAGCGATTCCACCGCGTTATCGGCCGAACCATACGCGGTAATGACCACACAGCGTTCACTGCGATACTGCTCGCGCAAGCGGTTCAGCAGTTCGATACCCAACCCGTCGGGCAGGCGCATGTCAGTGATGACGACGTCGAACCGTTGTGCAGCCAGCAGCGCGCGCGCCTGTGCCAGATCGCCCACGCCCTTGACCTCGTAACCCTCGCGCAGCAACGCCAGTTCGTACAGGGTGCGCAGATCCGGCTCGTCGTCCACGACGAGGATATGCACACTGTTCAAGGATGATGGTGCTGCCATGCTCACGGGCGCATTTTGTCAGACGGCACCGAAGCAAAGCGGATGCGGAACTCGTTGCCGTCGACCCGAGCCGCCCCGACAGGGCGCGGGGTGCGGGCAAAACCGATCGCCGCGCCGTGACCGTGACACAACTCGCGGCAGATGTACAGACCCAGGCCGGTGGAGCGGCTTTCCGAGGAGAAAAACGGCTCGAACAAGTGCCGCTCGACCGTTGGCTCCATGGGTCGCCCATCGCTCCAGACCGCCAGTGACATTTGCGCCCCGGGCCCCAGACGGGTGGACACCTGTATCGACCCTGGCTCCGCGCCGGCAAAACGCCGGGCATTGTCCAGCAGGTTGACCAGCACCCGTCGCAGGTGCTCCACATCAAAGGCCACGATGGACGTCCCGGCATGCAGTTCGGTCTTGACGCTGCCCTCGCGGCCGAAATGTTGCGTCCAGTCCGTGCAGATCTGCGCCACCGCATCGTCCAGGCGGACACGCGACGGTCCTTCTTCAACGCCAGGCCGGTCTAGTCGCGCAATATTGAGCACCTCGTCAACAATGCGCTCCAGCCGGTTCGCATTCTGGTGCACCATGCGGATCAGCGACTTGAGCCGTGGATCCGCCACCTCCTCGTCCAGCAGCGCATTGGCCTGGACGATGGCCGCCAGCGGATTGCGGATCTCATGGGCCACCGCGGCGGACATCCGGCCCATGCTCACGAGTTTCTCCGACCGCATGCGCGCCTCCACCGCGCGCTGGTCCTGCATGAACATGACGCACAAGCGCTCGGGAGCGTCGTCGTCGGTGGCGGCAATGCGGGTGCGCACATGGGTGTACTGCGGGCCGATGCCAGCCAGCGTCAGCGTGAGGTTAGCGCTCTGGGTCTGGTTGCTGGCAAAGCTGCGTTGGTTGAGTTGGGCCAGTTCCTGCCATGCCGGCTCCTGCGCCAACGAGAACAGCGCGCCTGCAACTCCATCTTCGCGCCCCAGCAAGGTGCAAGCGGTCGGGTTGGCGGCCAGAACCGCGTCTTGTGCATCCAGCACCAGGATGCCGTCTGTCATGGACTCAATCACCAGCGCGTTGACCTGGCTCTGCACCCGCGCCAGCATCTGACTGCGCCGCGAACGCCGTTCTTCGTTGGCCAGGCGGGCCGACATCTGGCTGGCCAGAAACGCAATGACGAAGTATCCGGCTCCGGTCAAGGCCGATTGCGCCACCATCGACGTCGAGTCGACATCCGCCTGCAAGCCTGCCAGGCTGGCCTGTGCCAACAACAGCAGCGTGGCACCTGCCGCGGTGCCCAAGGCCAGCGGCAGGGAACCGAGTACCGCGGCCAGCAGTACCGGCAATGCCAGCAAAGGCGAATAGTTGATGCCCGAGCGACCCTGCACATACTGCAGCAATGCAAACGTGATCACGTCGACGCCGATCGTGGACAGCCAGCGCAGGCCCAAAGTCGCACCGAGCCGCCGCTCCTTGCCAACCACCCGCGTCACAACGGTCGCCAGCAGATAGGCGCCGCACACCAGGATCAGCAACGGATCAGACGCCTGCCCCAGGGCATACAGGGCGGACTGCAGGGCCAGCAATACCAGCCCGAGCGTGACGCGCGCCGTCATGAAACCGCGCCACAGGCGGGTCAATTCGTCGGGACCGTCCTGGGCAGCAGCGGCCGCGTCGTCACCCAGCCGCAGGTCCAGCCACGGTTGTTGTTGCGCTGTGGCCATGGCGCGCGCTCAGGCCTCGGCCTGTTGCCGGTGCTGTGCGCAGCAATAAGCGCCCTTGCCGCCAATGACAAGGTCTTCCCTGGGGCAATGCAGGCCGCACAAGTCGCATCCGACCATGTCGATAGCGCCATCGCCTTGCGGTTCGGCGCGCAGAGGCGAGGGCGGCTTTTCCGCCGCCCGGTTGGAGCGCCAGACCCAGACAGCGATCAGCACCACGATCAGCACCAGCAGATATTTCATGGCGTGCGGCCCAGTACGACTTCCATCACGAACCGAGATCCCACATACGCCAGAAACAACAGGCCGGCACCGGTATACAGCACCCGCACCGCACGCCGGCCGCGCCAGCCATACCGTGCCCGGCCCAGCAACAGGGCTGCGAAAGTCAGCCATGACAGGACCGAAAACACGCTTTTATGGTTGACCCGCCATCCTTTTCCCGGGCCATACAGCGACTCGCCAAACACCAGCGCTACCAGCAAGGTCGCGGTCAACAAGATAAATCCGGCGCCGACGAATCGAAACGTCAATCGTTCGAGCGTCAGCAGTGGCAAGCCACTATCGGGATCGGTTGCCAGGCGCATGCGCTCCTCGGCGCGGCCCATCAACCAGGCATGCACCACGGCGGCGCCGAACAACCCGTAACACGCGATTCCCAACGCCCAATGCAGCGGCAGCCACACCGAGGCGGCCGGATGCAGCGGCGCACCCGGAAAAACCAACGGACCCAACACCGACAGGGCCGCCAATACACACATGAAGCGCCGGATGCGCAACTGCGGGTAGAACTGGCTTTCCACCGCATAGACGCCCCCCACCAGCCATGCCGTCATCGACAAGGCCGGAGCAAACCCGAATCGCGGCGTTGCGTCCAGCAAACCAGCCGCCAGCAGCAGCGCGTGCAGCAGCCATGCCAGCAACACCACCAGACGGGCCGGACGCACAGCCAGTTGGGGCAGCAGCGCCGCAATCAGGTAGGCAGCGGCCACAGCCCATGCAAGGGCATGGGTCAACAGGGAGCCACTGGCTAGAATCATGGGTACAGTTTAGCGTTTCGCCTGCTGCAATAACGTGCGCGGTTTCATGGCGCACGCACCACTGTCCCAAACACCCATGGCCTCCTCGCTCTCCGAAAAACTGTCCCGCCTGGTCAAGGAAATGCGCGGCCAGGCCCGCATCACCGAGTCCAATGTCACCGACATGTTGCGCGAAGTGCGCATGGCCTTGCTGGAGGCCGACGTCGCGTTGCCGGTGGTGCGCGACTTTGTGGCCCGGGTCAAGGACAAGGCGCTGGGCCAGGAGGTGATGGGCTCCCTGTCACCCGGCCAGGCGCTGGTGGGCATCGTCAACAAGGAACTCGCCGCAACCATGGGCGAGGGAATCAGCGACATCAACCTGGTGGCCCAACCACCGGCGGTGATTCTGATGGCGGGCCTGCAAGGCTCCGGCAAAACCACCAGCACCGCCAAACTGGCGCGCCACCTGATCGAAAAGCGCAAGAAGAAGGTCCTCACTGTCTCTGGCGACGTATATCGCCCGGCGGCGATCGAACAGCTCAAGACCGTTACCAAGCAGGCTGGTGCCGAATGGTTTCCCAGCACGGCTGACCAGAAGCCGGTGGACATTGCCCGCGCCGCGCTGGACTATGCACGCAAGCACTATTTCGACGTGCTGCTGGTCGACACCGCCGGCCGACTGGCGATTGACGAAGTTCTCATGCGCGAGATCAGGGAGTTGCACGCAGTGCTCAACCCGGTCGAGACGCTGTTCGTCGTCGATGCCATGCAGGGCCAGGATGCGATCAACACGGCGGCGGCGTTCAAGCAGGCGCTGCCGTTGACCGGCATCATCCTCACCAAGACCGACGGTGATTCGCGTGGCGGCGCTGCGCTGTCGGCGCGCTACGTCACGGGAGCACCGATCAAGTTTGCAGGCACCAGCGAGAAGATCGACGGGCTGGAGGTGTTCGATGCGCAGCGCCACGCCGGCCGGATCCTGGGCATGGGCGATATCGTGGCCCTGGTCGAACAAGTCAGCTCCGGCGTCGACATGCAGGCCGCGCAGAAACTAGCGGCAAAAGTCAAAAGCGGCGTTGGTTTCGACCTCAACGACTTCCTGGGTCAGATCCAGCAGATGAAACAGATGGGCGGGTTATCGAGTCTGATGGACAAACTGCCTGCCGCGATGGCGGCCAAGGCCGGCCAGGTCGATATGAACCGGGCCGAAAAAGACATCCGGCGCAAGGAAGGCATCATCCACAGCATGACGGCGCTCGAGCGCCGCAAGCCCGACCTAATCAAGGCCACGCGCAAACGCCGCATCGCCAATGGTGCCGGCGTTCAGGTGCAGGAAGTCAACCGCATGCTCAAGGAATTCGAGCAGATGCAGGACATGATGAAGAAGATGAAGGGCGGCGGAATGATGAAGATGATGAAACGGCTCGGAGGCATGAAAGGCATGCCGAAAATGCCATTCTGAGAAACCTGAGTCCTTGCGGGTCAGACCAAGAATTGCGCAGCAATTTTGCTCTGACCTCAACACTTCAAAGGATGTTCACCTTGCGGGTCAGACCAAGAATTGCGCAGCAATTTTGCTCTGACCCCAATACTTCAAAGGATTCCGCCGCTCTCGCACTCGGCGGCGATACCAGCGCCGCCAGCCGCTGCATGAACTCCAGCGAGCCCATCACCAGGTGCGTGGTGCCGTCGCGCCAGGGTGTCTTGAGCTTGAGCGCATCCTGCCCGGCGGCGTTTATCTGCACCGGCTCGCAGGACAGCGCCGGCCGGGTGATGGTGCGGCACCGCTGCGCCAGCCGCTTGCGGTCGTGTGCTTTCATCCGCACGGCAGTGTGCTGAGCTGGCGAATACCAGTGTCGGTCTGCACCATGCGTTGGCACGCTTCGCAAAGGATCTCGAGCTGCCGCTCGATGGCCGAGCGCACCAACACATTCGACTCGAAGCTGTCGAACGACAGACCAGCCGCAAACTGCCGCGCCAATCGAACGGCCGTCAGCGCGTCAAACAAGTGCTTCGGAAGGCGACTCGGCATAGACCACCTTGCGGGATGCGGTGATCGCAGCCCGCAGGTAGGGGTTTTCGATCAGGTGATCCGTCATCAGATCGACCTTGCGTTCGAGAAGCGCTTCGAGAGCGTCGCTGAACCCCAGAAAACGGCGGGCCATTGAGACACCAGGCTGGGGATCGAAGCTTGCTATGAAATCGTAGTCGCTTGATGCAGGGTCAAAACCACCCGCCGCGGCGGAGCCAAAGACGTCGAGCCGTGAAACACCGAACTGGCGGCACACAGCGGCGATCTCGGACTTCTTGCTGACGAGCTTCGGTTCCATGCCGGGATTATCGACCGGAGAATAGGCTTTTCAAACGGTATGTTTGCGGTCCCAGCGGAACGGACTGGCCCACCAGGGATGGCGCATGGGGGAGTTGGGGCCTGGCCGAACGCACGCTGGGCGGCCGCGGGCCCGCCGCCTGACGTCAAACCGCCTGGACATCGGGTAAACCCGTGCGCGCGAAGGCCGCTCACCGGGCATTGCCCGCGCCAGGCGCAGCCCCTTCCCGCAGCCCGGGTGCCGGGCCGCCTTCGCCCTCATCAGGCTGCTTGCTCAAAACCTCCTCTCGCCGGCGCCCGGGGCGGCGCGCGCGCCTGCAATTCCAAGTGCGTGAGGATCTTCTTGACCACCCTGGGCATGGTGCCTTGCACCGTCAACAGCAGCACGCGCAGCGGGATAGGCAGCGACAGCACCCACTGGCGCACCGGCACCTGCGCCGATGACGTGGTCTATCAGATGCGCCGCGGTCTGCGCCATGCGTCGGGCCCCGCACGAGGGGCAAAAACCCCGGCGCTTGCAACTGAAGGCCAGCAGCTTGTCGTGCCCACAATCCCAGCAGCGCAGCCTCAGGAACCCGTGGGCCAGGATGACGCACTCCAGGAAGGCGTCGAACTCGTCACGGACGAATTGCGGCAGCCTGGCACCGGTGGTCTCTTCGGCCTGGGCGAAGAAAGTCGCAGCGTGTTGCTGCACCAGGCGGTACAGCCTGGTCTGCTCGGGTCGGTGGCGCGCGTAGTGGACCGGGGCGCCATCGCAATGCGCCCTCCCGGTCTGGTGCGCGTTGGTTTGCACGCGCTGGGCATGCGGAATCTGGGGTGGTGCAGCTTCTCGGGGCGCGCGGGCCAACGCATCCACCGTTGGGGGGATCACCTACTTCCAGCGCCACGGCGACGGGCCTGCAGCAGCGCAGTACCTTGCCCGGGAGCGCCACCGCCGGCCATGCGGTAGCGGCCACTGCGCGATGGCGTCCCCGGCACGATCTATCCAACCATCCGGGCCGGCGCTTTCCACGCCCGCGCAAAACTATCGACCGACCAAGAAGGCGCTGCACAACCTGGTCTACGGCGTCGGCCTCCAGGCCTGCCCGGGGCGGCGGCTGGCAACGATGGAGCTCGTCGTCGCGGTACAGGCGCTGATGCAGGCGACGCCCGGCGTCGAGCACGCGCCCGATGCGGCGCCGGAGCGCGAAACCTATCCGCTCGGTGGCTGGCACCGCGTACCGGTGCGGTTGCGTGCGGGATAGAGCCGGTCCTCTCACGCCGAACGTCAACTTCGAGGCTTGGCACTACTCCCACTCGATCGTCAACGAGCCTTCTAAGTTGTTGATCTTTAAAGGGTCGAATGCTGTCATCGAAATTTTTACCGTCAGTGCATCGCCAGGCCGGCAGTCTCACCCCAACGCCATCAAGGAAGCTTCTGGTGCCTTGTCCAGCACCCTGAGCAAGGCCCTGGCCGCTCCGGTTGGGCTGCGTTTGCCCTGTTCCCAGTTGCGTATCGTGTCCAGCGACACATCAATGCGGCGCGAAAACTCCAGTTGCGTCAGCCCTAGGCGCTTGCGGACGCGTTGCGCGAACAGCGCTGCGTCATGGGCGGCGGCGGCATCATCGATCTTCTGTTGCGCCTTGAGGTCCGCTTCGGACGTGCCCTCATGTTTGCGCAGGTTCACTCGCCCGCCCGGCATCGGCTGAACCGTAGCGTCAAGTTTGAAACGCACCGTTTTCATAGTCATTCACCTCGCGCAGATTGGCCTTGCGGGCCGAAATGATGCGGATGGCATCGCCACGCATCGTAAACACCACATGGAATAACCGCCCCTGCACCTGGCCCAACATCTGCAAGCGCTCGTCGCCATATTCGTGCCGCCGATCGGCGCGTATCACCCGGTTCCGATCGAGAAAAGCATGGGCCACATATGCAAGGTCAAAGCTCCGATGCTCAAAGCACTGGCTACTTTTGGCTTCGTCCCATTCAAAAATTATCGCGCATTGTAGGCCATTGAACTACTCTGGCGCGTCGATTGCACCTGCATGGTGCAGCCCCTGCGCAGCGTTGTGGATGAACTCGATGGTGTCACTCTTTGAAAATGGCCTTGCCCGAAATGGAACAACTCTTGCCAGTCACCGTGACTCAGTGCGTTTGCCAATGGGACCTCCATCAGGGAACATTTAGCCTGCGCCAAGCTCTCGAAAGCAGCCAGCGCGCCCGTCTCGAAATGGACCCGGCCATGGTCGGCGATGTTTGGCGCGGCTCAGGCGGCCAAGTCTTGCCCCGCCTCGCGCGCCCTTGGCGGTCCGCGTGATTTCACGATAGTCGACCAGGCGCTACGCAAAGTGCCCGCCTGCACCGACCTTACGACCAACCCCTGGGTGCAGGAAGCTGGCGTGACGGTGCTCAATCAGCCCTTCTTTGCACGCGGAATCGTCGCCACGGCGGGCGGTTGCCTGCGGACCTGAATTGAAGTTGTCCTCGCCCGCAGTTATATTGGGACATGACGTCCCGACACCCCCACACCCGCGACGATCTCGCGCAGATCGCCGTGCGGGCCATGCATGAGCGCGGCCTGCATCCTGAATTCAGTGAAGCCGCGCTGCGGCAATTGCAAGGCATTCGCGGCCCCGGGCGCGAGACGGGTCCCGCCATTCGCGACCTGCGCGCCCAGCTGTGGTGTTCGATCGACAATGACGACTCGCGGGACCTCGACCAACTCACCGTGAGCGAGGTGCTGCCGCAGGGCGCGATGCGCATGCTGGTCGCTATCGCCGATGTCGACGCCCTGGTCGGCAAGGACACACCCATCGATCGGCACGCCTGTTTGAACACCACCTCTGTCTATACGGGCGCGCGCATCTTTCCGATGTTGCCGGAGAGGCTGTCGACCGACCTGACGTCGCTCAATGCCGAGCAGGACCGCCTGGCGCTGGTCACCGACATGGTGTTCAACGCCGACGCGAGCCTGGCCGGATCGACGATCTATCGCGCGCTGGTGCGCAACAAGGCCAAGCTGGCCTATGACGCGGTGGCCGCCTGGATCGAGCAGGGCGCAGCCTTGCCCGCTGCAGCAGCGGCTGTGGCAGGCATGGACACCCAGTTGCGCACCCAGGACGCACTGGCGCAGCAGCTGCGCGCGCGACGCCGTGCGCGCGGCGCGCTGGAGTTCGAGACACTGCAGCCGCGCGCGGTGTTCGACAAGGATCTGGTGGTCGAGATACGGCAACAGGTTCAGAACCGGGCGCGCCAGTTGATCGAGGAATTCATGATCGCCGTCAACGGCTGCACCGCGCGTTTTCTGGCAAGCCAGGGCAGCTCGTCGCTACGTCGCGTGGTGCGTTCGCCGGAACGCTGGATGCGGATCGTGGAGGTGGCCCAGCAGAAGGGAGTGGCCCTTCCACCGGAACCGGACGCCCAGGCACTGGAAGACTTTCTTGCAGCCCAGCGAAAGGCGGATCCGCTGCGTTTTCCTGACCTGTCCCTCGTGATTGTCAAGCTCATGGGCCGCGGCGAGTACGTGGTCGAATCAAGTGGCGGCACGCCGGTCGGGCACTTCGGGCTGGCCGTACGCGATTACACCCATTCGACGGCGCCGAACCGCCGTTTCCCGGACCTGATCACCGCGCGCATGCTCAAGGACGCGCTAGCCCAGGGCCGTGCGCCGTACTCGGATGCGGAGCTCGAAAAACTTGCGCTCCACTGTACCGCCCAGGAAGATGCGGCCCAGAAGGTCGAGCGCCAGGTGCGCAAGTCGGAGGCAGCGCTGGTGCTCGAAACACGCATCGGGGAAATATTCGACGGTGTGGTGACTGGCAATTCGAAGGGCAACAACTGGGTCCGCATTTTCCTGCCGCCGACGGAAGGCAAATTGACCACAGGCGGTCAATTGCTCAGGATCGGTCAGCAATTGCGTGTTCGACTCGTCGCCGCCGACGTAGCGCGTGGCTTCATCGACTTCGAGCCGGCGACCTGAACCGAGAAGATGCGGCCACGGCCATGACTGTGGTTGGTCTGTTCCGGGCGGTGGCGCTCGTAGTGGACGTTGGCACTCTGCGCTGCCAGTGTGGGCCGACCGGCAGATTGCATGTTCTGCTTTCGCTCTGCCGGCTGGCCGCGCCGCTCAATGTAACTCCCGGCTCTGCGTCGCCAGCCCACCCAGCAGGGCGGTGAGGTCCACCAGTCGCTCGAGCGCCGCGCGCAAGCCGGCGCCGGGGCAATCCACCGGCACCAGGCGGGTGAGCTTGCCTCGCGTCAGCACGAAGCCGCCCACATGCTGGCTCAGGTGGCGCGGCATGCCCATGAACTGCTGGGTGATCTCCAGCCACTGGGCGATGCGCTGGTCGTCGGGGGCGATACCGGCCGCCACCGGGCGCTCGTGCAGTTGCTGCACCAGCTGAACCGGACCCTACCAGCCCCACGCTACAAAACCGCCTCCTTGCTCACCACCACCTCGCCCCGCAACGACCGCTGCGGCGCCTCGGTGATCCGCACATCAACCATCTGCCCGATCAAGCGCCTGGGCCCCTTGAAAACAACCGCCCGATTGCATTCGGTCCGGCCGAACAACTCGCTGTCGTTCTTGCGCGCCGTGCCCTCCACCAGCACCCGTTGCACCGTGCCAAACCGGCTGGCGCTGATGCGCCGGACGTTTTCATCGAGCGCCGCCTGCAATTGCTGTAACCGCGCCAGCTTCATTGCATGCGGCGTATCGTCGTGCAGCGCCGCCGCCGGTGTCCCCGGCCGGGGGCTGAAGATGAAACTGAACGAGCTGTCATAGCCCACCGCCTCGACCAATTGCATCAGCTTGGCAAAATCGGCATCGGTCTCGCCCGGAAAACCCACGATGAAATCGCTCGACAAGGCCAGGTCCGGCCGAATAGCGCGCAACTTGCGCACCGTCGATTTGTATTCCATCGCGGTGTAACCGCGCTTCATCGCCATCAGGATGCGGTCCGATCCATGCTGCACCGGCAAGTGCAGATGGTTGACCAGTTTAGGCACCCGCGCATAGACGTCGATCAGCGAAGCTGTGAACTCGTTCGGATGGCTGGTCGTGAACCGGATCCGCTCGATTCCCGGGATGTCGGCCACGTATTCGATCAGCGTCGCCAGGTCGGCCATTGCACCGCCCTGTGCCAGCGGCGCGCGATAGGCATTGACGTTCTGCCCCAGCAAAGTGACCTCGCGCACACCCTGATCCGCCAGGCCCGCAACCTCCACCAGCACATCCTCGAATGGCCTGGACACTTCCTCGCCACGGGTGTATGGCACCACGCAATAGCTGCAGTACTTCGAACACCCCTCCATGATGCTGACAAATGCGGTGGCGCCATCCACGCGGGCCGGCGGCAGATGGTCGAACTTCTCAATCTCCGGAAAACGGATGTCCACCTGTGGCCGATTCTGCGTCTGGCGCTGGCGCAGCAACTGCGGCAGCCGGTGCAGTGTCTGCGGCCCGAACACCACATCCACATACGGCGCACGGGCGATGATGGCCTCGCCTTCCTGGCTGGCCACGCAGCCACCGACACCGATCTGCACCCCCTTCTTCTTGAGATGCCGGACCCGTCCCAGGTCGGAGAAAACCTTCTCCTGCGCCTTCTCGCGCACCGAACAGGTATTGAACAGGATCAGGTCCGCCTCGTCGATATTGCTGGTGGCCTCATAACCCTCGGCGGCATGCATGACATCGACCATCTTGTCCGAGTCGTACTCGTTCATCTGGCAGCCGAAGGTTTTGACAAAGACTTTTTTGCTCATGGCCGATATCCTGGTGATGCCGCGCCTTTCCGACGCGTGACGGTTGGCTTGGCCGATCGACTGACCACAGCCGGCGCTGCGGGCGACGCGCCCGACCGGCCTTATTGCTTGGGGAACCTGGGCAGCTGGTCGAATGGCGTT
This sequence comes from Rhodoferax sp., assembly GCA_043759735.1. Lineage (GTDB taxonomy): Bacteria > Pseudomonadota > Gammaproteobacteria > Burkholderiales > Burkholderiaceae_C > CAISIP01. The sequence goes on along the minus strand of JAYUQC010000154.1, from coordinate 2,923 downwards.
TTGCCATCGTCGACCTTGGGCTTGTCGCCGTCCGATTCGAAACGAATGTTGGTCGCGGTGTCCCAGCCTCTGGGCAAACTATCGACTTCCGCCTGGCTCAAGATCCATATTTCGCGCACCATGCCCTGCGGCTCGAGCAGGTAGCCGACCGCATATTGATGCCCGATCAGGGCGCCCGACATCACCAGCATATTGTTCGGGCCGCGGATGCGCACGCCAGGCGAAAGCCGCATTGCGCTGCCGTTGATCATGATCGCCGGAGGTGCGGTGACCGTCATCACGCCCCGCTTGACGGTCGGTGGAAACTGGCGCACCGCCATCTGCGCGCTGGCGGTCGCCACCACCAACAGCAGGCTTGCGGCAAACGTGACGATTGCCGCGGTGAACGAACGAACAGGAAAACAGCGTTGCATGGTTTTCATCCAGGGGCTGTACACGATGGGCTCGGCTTTTGCCCGGAGCAGGGCAGCGGGCGAAGCGAGGCTGCAGCGGATTTTATTCCTTTGCAATCGCCGACCTTGCAGCGGCCGGCCGTGGCACAAAGGTGATCGGCTGCGCAACCGGACCGGGGTCCGCATCGGTGTCAAGCGAGGTGTCGACCTTGCAGGGCTTGAATATGCGCACCGTGCAAGCGCTGCAGATGCTGGCATCGAGCCGGGGAAACAGCTTTCCGATCACATCCTCGCCAAGCCGGAAGAAGTTCTCCTTGCCGATCACGTCGTAGGCGCCACAGCGGCGCATCATCTCCAGTGGCTCGTCCTTCATGTAGAAGATATACAGCGCCCCGCCCAGGGCCCGGCGCCGGCGCGCCTCCTGGGCCAGCAGCTGGGCGCCTTCCATGTCGACGAAATTGATGCCCGAGCCCACCACCAACAAACTGCGCTGCATCGGATTGCGCTCATCGATACGCTGCAGTTCCGCGGCGATGTAATTGGCAGCACCGAAAAATATCGCGCCGTTGACACGCACAATCTTGAGCTGTGGGCAATCGGGCAAGCCGGTGTCATTGCCAAATCCCGGCGGCCACTGGCCGGGCAAGGGTTTGCAATCCTCGATGCTCGGCTTGGCGGCGCGATTGAGGAACAGCAACAACGACAACAGAACACCGATGTAGATCGCGAACTCCAGCTCCAGCGTCAGTGTCGCGATCAGGGTCGCCAACAGAACGGTGGTTTCCGCGCGGCTCACCCGCACGATTTCGGCCATGTGGTGGAAATCGATCAGGCCCCAGGCCACGACGAACAACACACCCGCCATTGCCGGTATGGGCAGGTATTGGGCCAGCGGCGCCAGAAACAACACGATCAGCAGCAGGAACACCGCCGAGAACACCGCCGCCAACGGTGTGCGCGCGCCCGCCTCGAAATTCAACCCGCTGCGGTTGAAAGAACCGCTGGAGGCGTAGCCGGAGAAAAAAGCGCCCGCCAGGTTGGACAAGCCCTGCCCGATGAACTCCTGGTTGCCCTGGACGCGCTGCCCGCTCTTGAGCGCGACGGCCCGCGCGATCGATACCGCCTCGGTCAACGCCAGCAGAGCCACGGCGATGGCGACCGGAACCAGCTTCTCGATCGTGCCCATTGAAAAATCCGGCATCGACAGCGGCGGAAGTCCAACGTTCAACGCACCGATGCTCTTGATGCCGGTGCGCGCATGGCCAAAAATAAGGTTCAGCAACGCGGCCAGCAAGCCCCCGACCACCAGCGCCGCGATCATGTGCGGCGCGCGCGGACGCCATTTGCGGATTCCGACGCTGGCCAGCACCGTGACCACGGCCACCACGGTCACGAACGGATTGATCTCGGCGGCCTGGCGTGCCAGCGCTTCGAGCACCCGCCACACCGACGCACCCCGCGCAATCTCGACGCCAAAAAAGTTCTTCACCTGGCTGGCGGCAATCAACACAGCGGCACCGGCCGTAAACCCCACCACCACGGTATGCGACACGAAATTGACCAACGTACCGAGCTGCAATGCGCCAAGCGTGAGCTGGAACAGTCCGACCAGGAACGTCAGCGTCAACACCAGCCCCACATATTGCGGGGTGCCCGGATCGGCCAGCGGACTCATGGTTGCGAATACGACGATGGAAATGGCCGTGGTCGGACCGGACACCAGATGCCAGGACGAACCCCACAAGGCCGCCACGATGGCCGGCACCATCGCGGCGTACAAGCCATATTCGGGCGGCATGCCGGCAATGGTTGCAAAGGCGACGCCCTGCGGCACCAGCACCATGCCACCGGTCAGACCGGCAATGGCATCGGCGCGCAAGGTGACACGATCGACCATATGCCGCCACTGCAGGAAAGGGAACAGGTGCAGCAACCAGGTGAAGGCGGATCGTCGGCTCATGGCTTGTTCAGAATTCGGCTTCGTTCATCACGCCGTGCGCCATTCGTCGCCGGGCATGATGCGGGCCATGAACTGGTCGAACATCGGCACGGTGAAAGCAGTATCGCCGTGGCTCGGGCTCCAGATCATGCCCTTTGAGATCAACTGATTGCGTGTCGGCCCCAGGGCCGTGACCTTGCGGCTCAGCATGTTGGCGATGTCGCCGGATCGATGCGGCCCGGCGCCCAGGTCGGCCATGGCGCGAAGATACCGTTTCTCGGTCGGCGTCAGCCGGTCGAAACGCACACGGAAGAAGCTTTCATCCAGCGCGACGATCGCGATGGCGCACGCCTGCTCCACGTCCTGCATCGTGATCGGCGAGTGTGACGCGACGTCCCAGACATGTTTGCCCCACTCCTGCAGAAAATACGGATACCCCTGGGTCTCCTGCACGATCCGTTCCAACGCCCCGGGCGCGAACGCCACATGCTGTTGCGCGGCCGGCAGCGCAATGGCATCGCGCGCGGCGGCGGCATCGAGCGGGCCGACCAGCGGAAAGTCGAACAGGCGCTCGGCGTAGGACTTTGCGCGC
>JAYUQC010000153.1:0-3570 GCA_043759735.1 Rhodoferax sp. | reverse complement strand
TTGCTGCTCAAGTGGCGTTCCGTGCTCGACAACGTGCTGTTGCCGGTCGAACTGTCGGACCAGAACCCGTCGCACTACCGTGAGCGCGCGCTCGAATTACTGATGCTGGTCGGGCTGGGTGATTTCATCAACAAACGGCCGGCCGAATTGTCCGGCGGCATGCAACAGCGTGCCTCGCTGTGTCGGGCGCTGATCATGGACCCGCCGATCCTGCTGATGGACGAGCCCTTCGGCGCGCTCGACGCGATGACGCGCGATGAAATGAACATCGAGCTGCTGCGCATCTGGGGCGAAAGCCGCATCGCCACCCACAAGCGAAAGACCATCGTCTTTGTGACCCATTCGATCCCGGAGGCTGCGTTCCTGGCCGACCGGGTCGTGGTCATGACGCCTCGCCCGGGGCAGGTGGCCAGTATCCGCAGCGTCAACATCGAACGTCCGCGCGTCGCCGAAACACGCGCCAATCCGGAACTGGGACGGCTGTCGTTCGAAATCTACTCCGAACTCGCGGGCACGGCAGGCAAGCGCGATTCCCGCGCCGGTCCACAATGGTGACACCCTGCTGCAGCGACTGACCGGGCAAACCATGCGCATCACCCTTTGCAACGAAGTACTGGCGCCGCTGGAGTTCGCGCGCCAGTGCGACGTCGCCGCGGCGCTGGGCTACCAGGGCCTGGAGATCGCCCCCTTCACACTGGCCGACACGCCACAGGCGCTGACCGAGCGCAAGCGTGCGGGTATCCGGCGCGCCGTGCGCGATGCCGGCATCGAGGTCAGCGGCTTGCATTGGCTGCTGGCCAAACCGGAAGGGCTGTCCATCACGTCGCCGGACGCCGCGGTTCGTGAACGCACCATCGCGCACATGCACTGGCAAATCGACCTGTGCGCGGACCTGGGGGGTTCGGTGCTGGTTCATGGCTCACCCGCGCAACGCCGGCTTGCCAATTCCGACCCGGAACAAGGGCGCCAGCGTGGCATCGAGGCATTTGCCGCTGTCGCAGAGCATGCCCACGACGCCGGCGTCCTCTATTGCATCGAGGCGCTGGCGCCGCCCGAAGCCAACTTCGTCAATACCATCGCACAGGCCGCAGATGTCATCCATGCCATAGACCGGCCGGCGTTGCGCACCATGCTCGACTGCTGCGCGGCCGCGCGCGCCGAGACCGACAGCATTCCCGCGCTGCTGGCACGCTGGTTGCCGACCGGCTTGCTGGCGCATGTTCAGGTGAACGATGCCAATCTGCGCGGGCCCGGCCAGGGCGACCTGCAATTTGCCGACATCTTTCGCGCGCTGCAGCAACACGGTTACGATGGCTGGGTGGCTGTGGAACCGTTCGTCTACCTACCCGACGGCCCGGGTTGTGCGGCGCGCGCCATCGGCTATATCCGCGGCTTGCTCGAAGCGCTGGAACCGGTTCGCGGCGACTGATCGACCGCAAGTGCCTTGATGAACTCAGCCCCGCGCCTGAAGGTCCTGTCGGTCGAATTGTTCGAGTCTCCGTATCGGCTGCGCATGCCTTTTCGTTTCGGCGTCATCACCGTCACCGAAGGCCGCCAGGCGATTGCGCGCCTGCGGGTACGCCACGAAGACGGGCGCGAATCCCGCGGCTACGCGGCCGAAGCCCTGGGCGCCAAGTGGTTCGACAAGAACCCCGCCCTGACCGACGCGCAAAACCATGCGCAGTTGCGCAAGGCGCTGGAGCTGACCCGCAACGCCTACCTTGCTGCGCCCATGCTCAGTGCCTTCGGGCTGCACGCCCGGCACTACCGCGCCGTGCTCGATGCCGGCGCCAGGCTCGGGCTGGACGGCCTTGTCAGCAGTTTCGGTCCGGCATTGCTGGACCGCGCCATACTCGACGCCCTGTTGCGGATCGAGGGCATTTCTTTCTGGCACGGCATGCGCCGCAACCTGCCCGGCATTGACGCCGAGGCCATCACGCCTGACCTTCGCGGGTTCGCAATCGATGACTTTCTGCGCAACCTGCACCCGTCGGCTACGATCCATGTGCGCCATACCGTGGGCCTGCTCGACCCGATCGTTGCCGCGGATCAGCAAGCCGGTACACGCGTCAATGACGGACTGCCGGAGACGCTGGAGGAGGTCATTGCCGGGTACGGCAACCGGTATTTCAAGCTCAAGGTATCCGGCCAGGCCGACGCCGACATCGACCGCCTGCTGCGTATCGCCTCGATCCTGGACCGCTCTGCCGATCCGTACTTTGTCACGCTGGACGGAAACGAACAATACGACGACGCGCAGACGATCACCGCCATGTGGGAACGCATGCTCGCAGTTCCTGCATTGCAACGCCTGTGTGCTTCCACGCTGTTGATTGAACAGCCGATCCGGCGCGCGATGGCACTCGAACGACCGGTGACGCCACTGGCCCGATACAAGCCCGTCATCATCGACGAGTCCGATGGTGACATCGACGCCTTTCCCCGGGCCAAGGCACTCGGCTATACCGGTGTATCGAGCAAGGCCTGCAAGGGTTTCTACAAGTCGGTGCTCAATCTGGCCCGCTGCCAACTCTGGAATGGCGCAGCGCAAGGACCGTACTTCATGTCCGCCGAGGACCTGACGACACAAGCCGGCGTATCCGTGCAACAGGACCTGGCGCTCGCCAGCCTGCTGGGCCTGACCCATGTGGAACGCAACGCCCACCATTTCATCGACGGATTCGCGGGAAGACCCGAACAAGAGGCGCAGGCCTATCTGCAGGCACATCCCGACCTGTACCACCAAGATGCAGGACGGCCACATTTGCGCATCCAGGACGGCATGCTGCGCCTGGGTTCGCTGGATTGCGCCGGATTTGGCTCCAGCGTCGATCCGGACCTTCGCACGACCGAAGCCATGCCATGCGCTGCCTGGCCAGTTGAAAGCGACAAGTCCGCATGACCGAATACGAGAACCATGATGCCCTGGGCCTGGCCGACCTGGTCCGCCGCGGCGAGGTTACGGCGCTCGAACTGCTCGAAGCCATGCTGGCCAGGCAGGCGCGCGACAACCCGCGGCTCAATGCCGTCGTCACTCCATTGCACGACGGGGCGCGCGCGCAGATCGCGGCCGGCTTGCCTGGCGGGCCGTTCAAGGGCGTGCCATTCCTGGTCAAGGAACTGGTGGCGTCCGTGCACGGTAGCGCGACCACCTACGCGTCGCGCCTGTACGCCGGCAACATGCCTGCCGCCGACAGCGAGATCGTGGCCCGGATGCGCCGCGCCGGTCTGGTGATCACCGGCAAGACCAACTCGCCCGAGTTCGGCATCTCACCAAGCACCGAGTCTGCGCTGTATGGCGTCACCCGCAACCCGTGGCGGCTGGACCTGACACCGGGCGGCTCCAGTGGTGGATCGGCCGCGGCCGTCGCCAGCGGCATGGTGCCGATGGCCCATGCAACCGACGGCGGCGGCTCCATCCGTATCCCGGCATCGTGCTGCGGCCTGTTCGGCCTCAAGCCGACGCGGGCACGCTCGACCTCGGGTCCCGAAGGCGGTGAGGGCCTCAATGGCCTGGCCCAGCAACATGTGATCAGCCGCAGCGTGCGCGACAGTGCCGCGCTGCTTGAC
>JAYUQC010000152.1:0-28232 GCA_043759735.1 Rhodoferax sp. | reverse complement strand
CCGGGCGCGGGTGTGCATGGCGGGCAGGTGGTGGCGCAGGGCACACCGGCGCAGGTGCAGGCCAACCCGGCCTCGCTGACCGGGCGTTACCTGGCCGGAAGTTTGAAGATCGAGCTGCCGCGCAAGCGCCGCCAGCCGGGCCAGCTCAGCGCGGAGCTTCCCTTCACGGGCGGGAGGGCGCCATCGGCGCGCTCTGGCGCTGCCGCCGAGGGAGAACCCGGCTGGCTCACGATTCGCCAGGCCAGCGGGAACAACCTCAAGCAGGTGGACGCGCGTTTTCCGGTCGGCTTGCTGTCTTGCGTCACCGGCGTTTCGGGTTCCGGCAAATCCACCCTGGTCAACGACACCTTGTACCGCGCGGTGGCGCGCCACCTCTACCGCTCGCACGACGAACCCGCGCCGCATGGCGCCATCGAGGGCCTGGAGCATTTCGACAAGGTCATCAGCGTGGACCAATCGCCCATCGGGCGCACGCCGCGCAGCAACCCGGCCACCTACACCGGCATGTTCACCGCGATCCGCGAGCTGATGGCCGAGATGAACATGGCGCGCGAGCGCGGCTACGGTCCGGGCCGCTTCAGCTTCAACGTGGCCGGTGGACGTTGCGAGGCATGTCAGGGCGACGGCGTGAAGAAGGTCGAGATGCACTTCCTGCCCGATGTGTATGTGCCGTGCGACCTGTGCCGCGGCCAGCGCTACAACCGCGAGACGCTGGAGGTTCTGTACAAAGGCCGCAACATCGCACAGGTGCTGGATCTGACGGTCGAGGCGGCATTCCCGTTCTTCGAGGCCGTGCCGACGATTGCGCGCAAGCTGCAGACGCTGCTCGATGTCGGCCTGTCCTACATCAAGCTCGGCCAGTCGGCGACCACCTTGTCGGGCGGCGAGGCGCAGCGCGTCAAGCTGGCGCTGGAACTGTCCAAGCGCGACACCGGCCGCACGCTGTATATCCTGGACGAACCCACGACCGGGCTGCATTTCGCCGACATCGCCTTGCTGCTCAAGGTGCTGCAACACCTGCGCGATGCCGGCAATACCATCGTCGTGATCGAGCACAACCTCGATGTGATCAAGACGGCCGACTGGATCATCGATATGGGGCCGGAGGGTGGGGCGGGTGGTGGCCTGGTGGTCGCCGAGGGGACGCCGGAGGACGTGGCGGCGCATCCCGACAGCCACACCGGCAACTATCTGAGGCGCGTATTGCGCGACGACGGTGCCCGATGAGAGACCGGTCGGTCCGACTGTTTCCATTGCCGGGATGGCGGGAAAACTGGTACAACCGCGCTTGCAATTTCGTTCATTGGGCATCCAGGCTGCAGCACCGACATCGGTGGGCGCCGCGCGCCGGTTTTTTGCCTGCGTGGCCAGGTTCGCCGCAAACCAGACTGTGCGGTCTTTGGTCGGGAGTTGATCTTGAAGGGTAGCCGTGAAACAGAGTCTCAAGACACTATTGGCGACGCTCGATGCGCGCCAGGACCCGATTCCATTGGCCGAGCTGGAGGCGCAGGTCAGCCAAACCGAACTGGTGAACGGGGATTTTCAGCATGTGGTCTCGTTTGGAGACAAGACCTACCGACGCAACCTGTTGCACGAAGGCCCTGCCTATCACGCGCTGGTCATCTGCTGGCGCGCCGGGCAACGCAGTCTGATCCATGATCACAGCGGCTCGAGTTGCGCCGTGCTGGTTCTCGATGGCGTGGCAACCGAAACCGAATTTGCCATGACCGCACACGGTCTGGTCTATGCCACCGGCACCCGGGACCACCATCCGGGCGCGGTGTTTGGCTCCTACGATGGTGATGCGCACCAGATCTCCAACCTGCAGCCGCCGGAGCAGGGCCTGATCACCCTGCATGTGTATTCGCCGCCGCTGATGCGCATGAACCGGTTCTCGCTGACCGAGTCACGGGTCGAGTCGTTCGTCGATCCCATCGAATTGTTTGTCGAGGGCGCCGGTATATGACGCGATCGGCAACGGATACCAGCCAACCGGGTGCTGGCAAGAGGGACTCGATGGTCGATATCGGCCTGTTTGCGGCGTCACGATGCGCATTGAAAGGCCTGGCATGAAGATCCGTGAGATTTGTTCCGGCCTGCAATTTCCCGAAGGCCCGATCGCCCTGTCAGACGGCTCGGTGATCCTGGTCGAAATCGCGCGCGGGACGCTGAGCCGGGTCACTGCCGATGGGCGCATCCACGTGCTGGCCGACCTGGGCGGCGGCCCCAACGGCGCGGCCATCGGTCCCGACGGTGCGGTCTATGTCTGCAACAACGGCGGCTTCAACTTCCATGCCGAACACGACGGCTGTTTTCGCCCGGTCGCGCAGGCGGACGACTATTCGGGCGGACGGATCGAGCGCGTGAACCTGTCCAACGGCAAGGCCGAACGCCTGATCGAGGCGGTGGATGACCTGGCATTGCGCGGCCCCAACGACATCGTGTTCGATGCCCACGGCGGGTTCTATTTCACCGACCTGGGCAAGGTCCGCGCCAACGACATGGACCGCGGCGGCGTGTTCTACGGTCGCGCGGATCGGGGCACCGCCCATGCCATCGCGCGTCCGGTGATGACGCCCAACGGCGTGGGCCTGTCGCCCGATGGCAAGACCCTGTATTACGCCGAAACCGAAGGCGCTCGCATCTGGGCCTTCGATATCACGGCGCCGGGCCAAGTGCGCAAGGACCCGTGGCCATCGCCCCATGGCGGGCGCATGGTCGTGGCGGCGCCCGGTGGCCACTACCAGCGCTTCGATTCGATGGCGCTCGATGCCGATGGTCGGTTGTGCGTCGCCACGCTGATCCATGGCGGCATCACCATCATTGCGCCAGACGGTTCGGCCAACGAGCACATCCCTTTGCCAGACTGCTACACCACCAACATCTGTTTTGGCGGCAAGAACATGCGCACCGCATTCGTGACCCTGTCAGGCAGCGGACGGCTGGTCGCAATCGACGACTGGCCGGTCCCGGGGCTGGTGCTGCAACATCCTGCCTGAGCGTGAGAGGCAATCGCTTGAGCCCACGTCAGACCCCGCAAGGCCTGCCTATGTCGCTCTGTTGCCTGGTTGCGCGGGGTCTAACCCTTCGGGCCGTGGCACCCAAGGGCGCCATGTGTCGTTGCGCCACCCTTGGCCACCCCGTCGTGGACCCAATCAATTGCCGCTAACGCTCTGAGCGCCCCCAGCCCTGGCTTCGCCAAGCCCCCAAGGGGGTGCAAGAAAACTCGGAAGTGTCCCGGCGTTTTCTTAAAAATCGACCATTGCGGTCACTAACAGCGGCAGTATTTCCGTGCGGCGCGGATCGACACGTGCCGAGAGCGGGCTGGCGCGATGGGGGATTGATCGGGACCTGAACTCTCAGCTTTTGGCAGCCACGGTTGTGTGGCCGCCAAAACCCTTGCGCATCAGCGACAAGAGCTTGTTGCCGGTATCGGCCCTGCCCTGTGACGCAAAACGCGCCATCAGCGCGGCCGCGATCACCGGCACCGGCGTACCCTGGCGGATCGATTCGTCGATCGTCCAGCGGCCTTCGCCGGAGTCGGCGACGACCGGGGCGACAGATTCCAAGGCATGGGGCTGCTGCAGCGCGGTGTTGGTCAGGTCGAGCAGCCAGGAGCGCACGACGCTGCCGTGGCGCCAGAGTTCGGCGACGGCACCCAGGTCGGGCGTGAGCTCGGGGCGACCCGCCATCAGTGCGAAACCTTCGGCATAAGCCTGCATCATTCCGTATTCGATGCCGTTGTGCACCATCTTCGTGAAATGCCCGGCTCCACTGGGACCGCAATGCAGCCAGCCGCGGTCGGGGGCGGGTGCCAGGCAGCGCAACAAGGGCTCCAGCGCGGCCATGGCGTCGGTTTCGCCGCCGGTCATCAGGCAGTAGCCCTCTGCCAGTCCCCACACGCCACCGGACACGCCACAGTCGACGAAGTCGATGCCGCGGGTTTTCCAATGCAGAGCGCGGGCCTGCGAATCCAGATAGTTGGCATTGCCGCCATCGACCAGCACGTCACCCTCGTGCAGCAGCGATGCGAGCGCGGTCAGCGTCAGCTCGGTGATCGCGCCCGCCGGCAACATCAGCCACACCAGACGTCGGCCGGTTTGTGCCTGCACGCTGGCGGACAGGTCGGCATGCAGGCGCAGCCCGGTTTCATCGGACAAGGCCTGGCGGGCCTCGGGCGACGGATCGAAACCGTGCACGGTAAAGCCGCCGCGCGCCAATCGGCGCGCCATATTGGCGCCCATGCGGCCCAGGCCGACGATGGTGGGAGTGGGCGCAGAGGAGGGTGCGGGTGTTGGCATGGTGCAGCTCGCTGGAGTTGTACGGTATGGGGTTCGGCATGGCCCTTGTCGGAGTGCGACGGGGCAGGTCATGGTTCCGCCATGTTACGGGTTGGGCTTCGATCCGGCGTCGTCCCGGCGCGCGCCAAGCGCGGGCCGTGGTGGAGGGATGGCAAAGAAGAACAGCATCGAACCGCAACCCGCGGTCAGCGCCAGCACGGTGAAGCCGGCGCGATAGTTGCCCGTCAGGTCGGCCAGCACGCCCGCTACCAGCGGGCCGGCGATCTGGCCCATGGCTATGATGACGGCCGACAACCCCAGGATCATGCCAATCGCATTGCGGCCGAAGTAGTCGGCCCGGATCGATTGCATCAGCGGGCCGCGCAGTCCCCAAGCCACGCCATGCAACAGCGCAAAGGCGACCACCTGCGCTGCATGCGTGGCATAGGTCAGCAGCAGCAGCCCGACCATGTGGCCCAGCATGCAGGCGGCGGCCAGCATGCGCTTCTCGAACCGATCGCCGATGGTGGCGCTGAGCAGTACGCCGCCGACCTGGCCCAAAGTCAGGACCATGATGAAGAAAGCGGCCTGGGTGACGGAATAGCCCAGACCTTCCTTCATGTGGGTGATCGCATGCACGTTTACAGAGGTCACCACCAGCAGCGCGAAGCCGTGGCCGAGCGCGAGCAGCCAGAAGGCCCGTGTGCGCAGGGCCTCGCGCACGGTGAATTCGGCGCGGGTGGTGTGCGGGCCGGCCACGTCGCCCACGATCTGGGTGGGTGTCTGAGGCAGACCGTCGACCGTTTCGCCCTGGTCGTGCGGGCGCCAGCGCATTACCCGGGCCAGCGGCAGCCCGAGCGCCATCATGATGATGCCCGATCCGAACGCGGTCGCGCGCCAGCCGTAGGTTGTCATGCTCCATGCGACAGCCGGCACCAGCACGCCGCCCAGCGCCAGACCCATGCTCATGACCGATAGTGCGCGCGCACGGTAGCGCTCGAACCACTGGATCAGTGCCACGGTAAGCGGGAAATATCCGCCCAGGCTCGCGCCGATGGCCATCAGCACGGCGCTGGCGTAAAAGCCGGCCAGCGAGTCAATCTGGCTGAGCAACAGGAAACCGCTGCCGAAGACCAGCACGCCCACCTGCACCATGGCACGCGGACCGAATCGATCGAGCAACCAGCCCAGCGCCGGACCGAGGATGGCGGTTTCGACCGATTGCAATGCGGCGGCACCCGACAGGGCGGTCTTGCTCCAGCCGCGCTCCTCGGACAACACCGCCACATAGGCGCCGAACGACTGCATCAACAAGGCCGACTGCAGGAATTGCAGAACGCCGGCAGCGCCGGCCATGCGCCAACCGTAGAAGATCTTCACGCCGAGTGTGCTTCTGCGCGTTGGGGCGTGCCTTCTCGTAGCGCATGCTGGGACGCCGCCTCAGGGCCCGCTCCCAAGTCTTCTTGCACCCCGGGGGGGCCGGCGGCGCTCATCAGGCATCCTCCATGCTGCGCATTGCGGAATTCGCCCTTGGGAACGGCCCGGCGGCGCTCATGGCTTGCCTTTACGTCGCGCCTTGTTCTCGTCGAGCGTCTCGGTCGGTGCGCCGGCCTTGGTCCAGCCCGCCCAACCGCCATCGATGTGGGCCACATTGGTCATGCCCATGTCCTGCAGCGACTTGGCCGCCAGCGCGCTGCGCCAGCCAGCGCCACAAAACAGCACGAACTGGCGCGATTCGTCAGCGAAAACCGGCTTGTGATAAGGCGACGCAGGATCGACCCAGAATTCCAGCATGCCGCGCGGCGCATGCAGGGCGCCGATGATCGTACCGTCCGCGAGCTCGCGGATGTCTCGGATATCGACGATCTGCAGCGCGGGGTCCTCCAGCCGCGCGCGTACCTGCTCCACGCTGTAGGTCGTAACCTCGGCCATCGCTTCGTTCACCAATTGTTGGTATCCCTTGGTAATTGGCATGTCGCTCGCTCCGCTGTTGTGGGCTCCCGCCCGTTGTCGATCGCTTTCAAGGGTCCAGCGTGGCCCACTTTCCGGTCAGGAACAGTACCGATACGTCAGGCCAGGGCCCGCTGAATCAGCATCTTTTGCACATCGCTGGTGCCTTCGTATATCTGGCACACCCGCACATCGCGGTAAATGCGTTCCAACGGGAAGTCAGCCACATAACCATAACCGCCCAGGGTCTGGATCGCCGCCGAACACACCTGCTCGGCCATCTCGCTGGCGAACAGTTTGGCCATCGCCGCTTCTTTAAGACAGGGTCTACCAGCATCGCGCAGGCTCGCAGCATGCCAGATCAACTGGCGCGCCGCCTCGATGCGGGTGGCGCAATCGGCCAGCCGGAAGCTGACCGCCTGATGGCTGAAAATCGGCTGCCCGAAACTTTCGCGTTGCTTGGCATAGTCCAGCGCAACCTCGAACGCGCTGCGCGCCATGCCGACACTTTGTGCGGCAATACCGATCCGCCCACCTTCGAGCCCGCCGAGCGCGATGCGATAACCCTCACCCTCGGCACCGATCCGGTTGTCGACCGCAATCCGGCAGTTGTCCAGGTTGATCTGCGCCGTGTCGCTGCTGTGCTGTCCCAATTTGTCCTCCAGCCGCGCCACCAGGTAGCCGGGTGCGTCGGTAGGCACCAGAAAAGCGCTCATGCCTTTTTTGCCAGCGGCCTTGTCGGTCACCGCAATGACGATCATGACCTGGCCGTTCTTGCCGCTGGTGATGAACTGCTTGACACCATTGAGTACGTAGCCGTCCTTGTCGCGCACAGCCGTGGTACGCAGCGCCGATGCATCCGAGCCGACATGGGGTTCGGTCAGTGCAAACCCGCCGAGCAACTTGCCCTGGGCCAGCGGCGTCAGCCAGTGCTTTTTCTGTTCGGCACTGCCATGCGCCATCAGGATTGCGTTGACCGGGCAGTTGGTCACGCTGATGGCGGTGCTGGTGCCACCGTCGCCGGCGGCGATTTCCTCCAGTACCAGGGCCAGCGTCAGGTAGTCCAGGTTGGCGCCGCCGTATTCCTCCGGCACGCAGATGCCGTACGCACCCAGTTCCGCCAACCCCTGATGCGCCTCTTTCGGGAAATGGTGTTCCTTGTCCCAGCGCGGCGCATGGGGCCAGAGCTGTTCGCGGGCGAACGCGCGCACCGCGTCGCGCACCATTTCCTGGTCCTGGGTCAGCAACATCGTGGTCTCCTGAATCGATCGGTGATGGGCTACCCCCGCGGCTCAGACCAATTCCAGCGCCACGGCAGTGGCCTCGCCGCCGCCAATGCACAGCGTGGCCAGGCCACGCTTCTTGCCGCGGGCCTGCAGCGCATGGATCAGCGTCACCATGATGCGAGCGCCGCTGGCGCCGATCGGGTGCCCCAGCGCGCAGGCGCCGCCATTGACGTTGACGATGTCGTGCGACAGCTGGAGCTCGGCCATCAGGGCCATCGGCACCACCGCGAACGCTTCATTGACTTCCCACAGATCCACATCGTGCGCGCTCCAGCCAGCCTTGGCCAATGCCTTGCGGGTGGCGCCCACTGGCGCGGTGGTGAACCAATTGGGCTCCTGCGCATGCATGGCGTGCGACACGATCCGGGCCAGTGGCTTGGCGCCGAGTTGCGCTGCCGTCGACGCCCGCATCATCACCAGGGCGGCCGCGCCGTCATTGATCGACGAACTCGACGCCGCGGTGATGGTGCCGTCCTTCTTGAATGCCGGCTTGAGGGTTGGAATCTTCTCCAACTTGACGCGGCCCGGGCCTTCGTCGATGGAAATCAGCGTGTCGCCGCTGCGGCCTTTGACGGTGACGGGCGTGATTTCGGGCGCAAACGCGCCGGACTGGGTTGCCGCTTTCGCGCGCTGCACCGACGCCGTGGCGAACGCATCCTGGGCCTCGCGTGTGAATGCATACTTGGCCGCACAGTCTTCGCCGAAAGTGCCCATGGCGCGACCCGGCTCATAGGCATCCTCCAGGCCATCGAGCATCATGTGGTCATAGACCTTGTCGTGCCCGATCCGCATGCCACCGCGGCCCTTGAGCAACAAGTACGGCGCGTTGGTCATGCTCTCCATGCCGCCGGCAACGATGACTTCCTGGCTGCCGGCCAGCAGCATGTCATGCGCAAACATGGCGGCACGCATGCCAGAGCCGCACATCTTGGAAAGCGTCACCGCGCCTGCGCTCATCGGTAATCCACCCTTGAGGGCGGCCTGGCGCGCCGGCGCCTGCCCCTGCCCGGCCATCAGGCAGTTTCCGAACAACACTTCGCCAACCAGATCGGCAGCTACACCGGAGCGCTGCATGGCGGCGGCGATCGCGGCACCGCCAAGGTCATGCGCGCTGAGCGACGCAAAATCGCCCTGGAAGCTGCCCATGGGGGTGCGGGCGGCGCCGACGATGACGACAGGATCGGATTGGTTCTGGGACATGGGGGTTACTCCTTCACGAATGGGTCAACGAGATGGTGCGGGGGCTGGCTCAACCCAGATCTGTTTCGGCCGACGCGGTAAACCGCTTGTCCTGCTCATACGGAAATACATCGAATACATGGCCCTGGGCGATGCGCTCCTTGTGGGCTTGCCAGAAACTGGCCTCCAGCAGGTCAGCGTGGTGACGCATGAACACTTCGCGCACCGCCGGATTGCCCAGCAGGAACGGCCCGAAAGTTTCGGGGAACACATCCTTCGGACCGACCGTATACCAGACCTCGCCACTCATCGCGTCCTCTTCATTGCGCGGCTCCGGGACGCGGCGGAAGTTGCAATCGGTGATGTATTCGATTTCGTCATAGTCGTAGAACACGACTTTCCCATGGCGGGTTATGCCGAAGTTCTTCCACAGCATGTCACCGGGGAAGATATTGGCGGCCACCAGGTCCTTGATGGCGTTGCCATACTCGACCACGCCGCGTTCGATCTGCTGCTGCGCGCGTACGGCCACCGGATCCTTCGGGTCGCAGGAATTACCGGCGTCGAACGCCTCCTGCAAGTAGATGTTGAGTGGAATCATGCGCCGCTCGATGTAGACATGCTGCAGGATCACCTCCATCTGGCCGTCGCCGTCGCGATCGCTGATCTCCAGCAGACTAGGGGCGAACTTCTCGATCTCGGCAATCAATTCGTCGTCGAACCGCGCGCGCGGAAACGCCACTCCGCTGTATTCCAGGGTGTCGGCCATGCGACCAACCCGGTCGTGCTGCTTGACCAGCAGGTACTTGCCCTTGATCTGCTCGCGGGTCGTTTCCTTTTGCGGCGGATAAAAGTCCTTGATAACCTTGAACACATAGGGAAATGATGGCAGGTCGAACACCAGCATCACCATGCCCTTGATACCTGGCGCGATGCGAAAATTGTCGGTCGAGTGCCGCAGGTGGTGCAGGAAATCGCGGTAGAACAGGTTCTTGCCCTGTTTTTGCAGGCCCAGCGCGCTGTAGAGTTCATTGCGCGGCTTGCGCGGCATCATGCTGCGCAGGAACTGCACATAGGCGCTTGGCACTTCCATGTCGACCATGAAATAGGCCCGCGCAAAGCTGAACAGGATCAGCATGTCGGCCTCGCCGAACAGCGCTGCGTCGATCACCAGCTTGCCGGCCTTGTTGTGCAGCAGTGGCAATGCGAACGGCTCCTCGTTAAAGCCGTTGATGATCTTGCCGACGATGTAGGCGCCCTTGTTGCGAAAAAACAGGCCCGACAGCACCTGCACCTGGAAATTGGCCCGCAGCGCGACATCGCCCATGCGTTTGTGCATGGCCTGGGCCACGAAGCCGCAGTCGCGCGGCAGACTCGAGAAACCGCGGCGCAGGTCAAAATCACCGACGATTTGCTCGAGCACCTGCGAGAGATTGTCCTGCGACGGGTAGTAGGAGCGGTAAGTAGGCAAGGCTGCAGGTTCGTCGTTCTCGATGTATTCAGTGCTGACAGCGGGCCGCACAAAGATGAAGTCATTCTGGAAATAGCTTCGGTGCAGTATCTTGGTGGTGACCGAATTGAAGAAGGTTTCGGCCAGCTCCGGCTGGTGGTGGTCCACCAGCAGGCCGATGTAGTGCAGCTTGACCTGCTGCCAGACTTCCATTGGCTGGTCACCCGCCTTGAACTCGCGCTCCAGGCGACGCGAGCATTCCCGCACCCGCAGATCGTAGAATTCGATCCGCTCGCGCTGCGCCCGCTGCTGGCCATGCCAGTCGGCCGTCTCGAAGCGGTGCTTGGCACGCGCCGACTCGGAGCGAAACAAGCGGTAATGGCGATTGAACCCATCCATCATTGCCTGCGCGATGGCATACGCGACCGTCGAATCAAGTTTCTGGGGAAACACGTGCAAGGCTCCGGAGAGGGCTTCTCAGCCGCGGTCGACTTCCGATACATGGGCCACCGCAACCCGGTACAGGCCGTCGAGCCATTCGGTTCCCGGCACTGTCATGTTCAGGTCCTTGAGCAGCCCGTCCTTAAGACCGTACACCCAGCCATGCAGCGTCAGCTTCTGACCGCGGTCCCATGCATCCCGCACCACGGTAGTGTGGGCGACGTTGACCACTTGTTCAATGACGTTGAGTTCGCACAACACATCATGGCGCAGGTGGGCGGGCGTGTGCTCCAGCAAACTGGAGTGCCGATCGCGCACATCCTGGACATGGCGCAGCCAATTGTCGGCAAGGCCGACCCGGATATTCTCCAGTGCCGCCTGGACACCGCCGCAACCGTAATGTCCCACCACGATCACATGCTCGACCTTGAGCTGTTCGACCGCGAACTGGATCGTCGACAAGGCGTTGAGGTCGGAATGCACTACCACATTGGCCACATTGCGGTGCACGAACACTTCGCCGGGCTCCAGGCCGGTGATCTGGTTGGCAGGTACGCGACTGTCCGAACAGCCGATCCACATGTATTGGGGTCGCTGTTGCGCTTTCAGCGACGTAAAGAATCCTGGGCGCTCGGACTCCATGCGCGCCGCCCATTCGCGATTGTGGGCAAATAGTTCGTCGAGTGAGGATGTGGTCATGGGACGATTGTGCCTAAGCGCGTGAAGTCAGACGGTTTCGTTGTATAACTCGCGCCCGATCAGCATGCGCCGGATCTCGCTTGTACCGGCGCCAATCTCATACAACTTGGCATCGCGCCATAGACGGCCCAGCGGGTATTCATTGATATAGCCGTTGCCGCCAAAGAGCTGGATGCCTTCACCTGCCATCCAGGTCGCCTTTTCGGCGCACCACAGGATCACCGAGGCACAGTCCTTGCGCACCTGGCGCACATGATCGCTACCCAGGGCATCGAGGTTCTTGCCCACGGTGTAGCAATAGGCCCGGCCCGCCTGCAGCACGGTGTACATGTCGGCCACCTTGCCTTGCACCAGCTGGAATTCCCCGATGCTCCGGCCGAACTGTTTGCGGTCATGGATGTAGGGGATCACGTTGTCCATCACCGACTGCATGATGCCGATCGGGCCGGCCGACAGGACGGCGCGCTCGTAGTCGAGGCCGCTCATCAACACCTTGGCGCCACTGTTGAGCCCGCCCAGGATGTTGTCCTGCGGAACCTCGACGTTGTCAAACACCAGTTCGCCGGTATGGCTGCCACGCATCCCGAGTTTGTCGAGCTTTTGCGCAATCGAGAATCCCTGCATGCCCTTCTCGATCAGGAACGCGGTCACCCCGCGTGCGCCGAGTTCGGGTTCGGTCTTGGCATAGACCACCAAGGTGTCGGCGTCCGGGCCATTGGTGATCCAGAACTTGCTGCCATTGAGCAGGTAATAGCTCCCCTTGTCCTCGGCCTTGAGCTTCATCGAGATGACGTCGCTGCCGGCACCGGATTCGCTCATCGCCAGCGCGCCGACATGTTCGCCGGAGATCAGCCTGGGCAGGTATTTCTTGCGTTGCGCATCGCTGCCGTTGCGCTTGATCTGATTGACGCACAGGTTACTGTGTGCGCCGTAACTCAGCCCCACGGAAGCCGACGCCCGGCTGATTTCCTCCATCGCGATCATGTGCGCCAGGTAACCCATGCCGGCACCGCCATATTCCTCTCCGACCGTGATTCCTAGCACGCCGATGGCGCCCATCTTGGGCCACAGGTCCATCGGAAACTGGTCGCTACGGTCTATTTCCGCGGCGCGCGGCGCGATTTCGGCCTGCGCGAACGCGTGCACCGCGTCGCGCAATGCGTCAATATCTTCTCCAAGCTGAAAGTCGAGTCCAGGCAATGACGTCATGGGGTTCTCCTGATGGAACGGGGGATAGTTTGCGCGGGGCGCGAGCGCAGGCTTGCGTATCAATAGGTCTTGGCCACCGGCATCAGCGTCTGTTGCATCACGGCGCAATCGGTCTGATCGCCCTGGTCGTTCACATGCACGACGGTGGCGGTAGTAACGATGATGCGCTTTCCGACGCGCAGCACCCGCCCGGTTGCCCGCAAACTGCCGCCACGCAGGGCGGCCAGGAAATTGATCTTGTATTCGACGGTTGTCACTTCCATGCCCTCGGGGGCCACCGTCAAACCAGCGTAGCCGCCGGCGATATCCGCCAAGGCGCCCATCGCCCCACCGTGAAAGCCCCCTTGCTGCTGGGTCACTCTGTCAGAGTAGGGAAGCTCCAGCTCACAGAGGCCAGGAGCAACTTCCAGCAGGCGCACACCAAGCTGCAACATCATGCCCTGCCGCTCCAAACTGGCCTGGACACGCAACTGCAAGGCGAGATGCAAGGGATTGGCGGCTGATGCTGGCTGGGTCATGGCTGGGGCGTCGCATGGTTTACGTTTACGTAAACGTCAATTATGGCGGATGTCGCGGCAAAAGTCACCCGAAAGCACCTCGGCGCTACAGGCCTAAAGCTCTGCACCACGTTTGCCACCCTTTGCCAACAGCGCACGCGCCTCCTTTTCATGGGTCTTGACCTCATCCAGATTTGCCACCAAATCGGCCATCCGCTCTTCCAGCGCCAATCGGTGGGCCGCCAGTACTTTAAGGAATTTACGCAGTTGGGGCCCGGTATCGCGCGGGCTGTCGTACATGTCGATGATCTCGCGCGCTTCGGTCAGCGACAGCCCCAGGCGCTTGGCCCGCAACGTGAGCTTGAGCCGCGTTCGGTCGCGTGCGCTGTAGACCCGGCTGCGCCCGCCAGGACCTGCGCGCTGCGGCTGAAGCAGTCCCATATCTTCATAAAAACGAATGGCGCGCGTTGTCAGGTCGAATTCCCGAGCGAGGTCGCTGATGCTCAATTGGGTGCCCATGGTCGTCGCAGTCTCCACAAAGCGGGCTGCCGGCCCGAAAAACACAGGTGACAGATACTTGCGAACACCTGTCCATACAATGGCACATTACATCTGACGTTTACGTAAACGTCAATTTATACCGCATGCCATGAACGAACTCGAAAGCCAACTGCACTATCCGCTGGGTGACACCATGCCTGAGCCGGGCAGCACGATGGAAGTGGCTCCCGGTGTGCGCTGGATCCGGATGTCTCTTCCGTTCGTGCTGAACCACATCAACCTGTGGTTGCTGCGTGACGAAATCGATGGCCGGCAGGGCTGGAGCGTGGTGGACTGCTGCATTGCACGCGACGAATCAAAGGCCCAATGGGAACAGATTTTCGCAACGCAACTTGAGGGGCTGCCCATCTTGCGCGTTATCGTGACCCATATGCATCCCGACCACATCGGCCTGGCCGACTGGTTGTGCGAGCGCTGGGGCGTGCGTTTGTGGATCAGCGCGACCGACTACAACGTGGCCCGGTTGGGCGCGCTGGGGCCCTCGGCGTTTGGTGGCGACGCAGCGGCAGACTATTTCGCATCGCACGGGCTCAATGACGCCGCATCGGTTGAACAGATCAAGGCCCGCACCCGGTATTTCCCGAGCCTGGTGCCCAGCGTACCGCGGCAGTACCGGCGCATCGCCGAGGCCGACGTGCTGACGATCGGCAAGCGCCGGTGGCGTTGCATCAGCGGTTTCGGCCATGCGCCGGAACACATCGCCCTCTATTGCGACGAACTGCAGTTGCTCATAGGCGGCGACATGATGTTGCCACGCATTTCGACCAATGTCAGTGTGTATGAAGTTGAGCCGGAAGCCAACGCCCTCAAGCAGTTTCTCGACTCGATCGACCGATTTCGCGACCTGCCGGAGGAGACCCTGACCCTGCCTTCACACGGCAAGCCGTTTACCGGTCTGCATATTCGCATCGGCCAGTTGCACGACCATCACCGTGACAGGCTGGCTGAAGTGATGCAGGCCTGCGGTGAAAAGCCCTGCTGTGCCGCCGATATCCTGCCTATCATGTTCAAACGCCCGCTCGACCTGCACCAGAAGACGTTTGCGATGGGCGAAGCGGTCGCTCATCTGCATGCCTTGTGGTACGAACAGCGACTCCAGCGTGCTCTGGACGCCGACGGGGTATATCGGTTTTCCGCCGCCGGCTGACGCATGCCGGCCGCGTCGCCCAAGCTCACACCCAAGTCGGTATCGACTCGTCCTTGAGCTGTCCGCGCAAGGCCTCGTAATCGGGCACGACGGATCGCACCGTGTCCCAGAACCGGGGGCTATGATCCATGACCCGCAGGTGGCTGAGTTCGTGGGCCACTACGTAGTCGATCACGTCCATCCGAAAATGTACCAACCGCCAGTGCAAACGGATCGCGCCGTCCGCCCGGGCGCTACCCCAACGGGTTCCGGCACTGCTAAGCGACAGCTTGCACCAGCACACCTGCAGCTGCGGCGCATAAACGTCGAGCCGTTCGGTAAAAATGCGCCTGGCCTGCCGCATCAGCCAAGCCAGCACCGCGTCCTTTATTTGTTGCGCTGTGGCGTGTTGCGGCAAACCTAGCCGCAGTTCGAGCCCTACATTGCCAGCCTGCTGCCGGTCGACGACCTGCAGACCGGCCACCGCTGTGGCGAATGCATAGGACGGATCCAGCACGATTCGCATCGACTCACCCAGGAACGGCAGCTCGGCGCCATGTTTCCACTCGATCCGGTTGGCATGCATGCGCGCTTGGTGCTGCCGGGCTTCGACGAGTTTTCGGACGATCCAGTTCCCCTTTTCATCCAGCGCCTTGTGCACGTCGGACAGCGTCACCCATGTCGGCGCCCGCACCACAAGGCCCTCCGCGCCGACCGAAAATCCGATCGTGCGCCGCTTGCCGCGCTTGAATTCGTACCCAATGAGGTTTCCGCACAGTCGGACCTCGCGATTGGTTCGCAGATGGCGGAACGCCGCCGAGTCAGCCGTCGGCACGGTCGGCACAACTCTTGCCGACCGGGCAGGCACATCCTGCTCAGCAAGCTGCCTGATCACCGCCGGTTCATCGGGCGCAAACAGATCAAGGGTGTATTGCAACAATGCACGCATCACGATAAGCCGCTGGCGAATCCGTGGTCCGGCGCGCGTCAGCGATAGGCCTGCGGATCGAGGCGTCGCATTTCGGCCTCGATCCAGGCCTCGACCTCGCGCATCATTTCGTCAGGCTTGCGCCCGACGCTGGAAATCGGCATGCCAATCGATACATCGACCGTGCCCGGCATCTTGATGAAGGCCTTGCGGGGCCAGCACTTGGCCGAGCTGACGGCGATCGGGATCACCGGCGCGCCCGTTTCGATTGCCAGCCGCGTACCACCCGACTTGTAAACACCCTTTTTCCCGCGCGCAATACGAGTACCTTCGGGAAACATGATGATCCAGATACCCTGCGCCAGTAACGCCTTGCCCTGCGCGACCACTTTGCTGAACGCCTGGGTGCGTTGCTGGCGATCAATATGGATCATGTCCAGCCGCCCCATGGCCCAGCCAAAAAACGGGACGAGCAACAACTCCTTCTTGAACACATAGGCCAGCGGATGCGGCATCAAGGTTGGCAGCAAGAAGGTCTCCAAGGTCGACTGGTGCTTGACGAGCAAGATCGCCGGGCTCGTGGCGCCATCGGGCAGATTTTCCATGCCGCTGACCCGGACCTGAATGCCGAGCAAGACCCGTGCCCCACCGACGGCCCAGCCGAGCCAGCGAACTGCCATCCACCACAAGTCCGTGCCACGCATACGGACGGATGCCACAACCATGATGATGCCCCAGGGCACGACGGTGATCAGCATCCACAGCATATGCAGCAGCGACCGGAAGAATGCCAATACGCGCATCGGTGACTCGGCTCAAGCGGGGATCGGACTTCGGTCGACGGCGGTCAGGTCGACGCGGGCGGCGCTGCTCGCGCGCCACGCTCGCTCAGATACTCTGCAAACGCGGCAAGGTCGTCATGCACCCGCGTCTGCGGCGGGAAAGTCACAGGCAACGCCATGCCACGGTAGATCGCGCCCTGCCCGGTCAAAACGAGGTGGGGTTCGCATCCGGCGGCGTCAGCCGCAACCAGATCCTCCACTGAATCACCGACTGCGGGCACGCCGTGCAGTTCAATGCCGTATCGCTCGCCGATCTGCTCGAACAGACCCGGCTGTGGCTTGCGGCAATGGCAGGCTTCGTCAGGCGCGTGGGGACAGAAAAAGACCGCATCAATCCGGGCCCCTACCGCTGCCAGCAACTTGTTGATGCGGGTCTGGGTTTCGTTGACCGCAACCATTTCGAGCACGCCGCGCCCCAGCCCGCCCTGATTGGTCGCAATGACCACATGCCAACCACCATGATTAAGCCGGGCAATGGCCTCAAAGGCCCCTGGCAGCGCTTTCCAGTCGTGGTCGGACTGGACGTTTTCGGCCTGTTCCTCGCCGATCGTACCGTCCCGATCCAGGATCACCAGCTTCATGCTCATCCGGCATCCATGCTGCGCATTGCGCAATTCGCCCTTGGGAACGGCCCGGCGGCGCTCATCATGTCGCCTGGTTGTCCAGGCGCGACAGATCGGCCACCCGGTTCATCGCGTTGTGCAGGGACTGCAGTAGGCCAAGGCGGTTGAGTCGCAAGTCCATTTCGGGCGCATTCACCATCACCTGCTCAAAGAAAGCGTCTACCGGCGCGCGCAACGCTGCCAGTGTCTGTAACGATGCCGCGTAATCTCCGGCGTTAAACTGCGTCTGCGCCACTGGAACCGTTTGCTGCATGGCCGCATGCAGGACCTTCTCCGCCGGCTCCGTCAACAGCAGCTCACTGACATGGGGATCCACCGACGGCACCTTCTTCAGGATATTGCCGATGCGCTTGTTGGCTGCGGCCAACGCCAGCGCTTCCGGCAGTGCGGCAAAGGCCCGCACCGCGGTGAGCCGCAGCGGCAATTCGGCCCATGTCCGCATGCCCTGCGCATGCATCGCGGCGTCGACCTCGCCATTCGAATACCCACCGTCCTTCAGGTAGCCCTTGAGTCTGTCCGCAAGAAACTGTCCCAGTGGCTGCGCGGCGTCCTTGAGAATGCCGGCCGGAAATACAACAAATGCCATCTCGAGCAGACGCGTCACCGCCACGGGTAGCGCCCGCTCGACGAGCATCCGGACCACGCCCAGCCCATGGCGACGCAATGCGAAAGGGTCCTTGTCGCCCGTCGGCAGATTACCTGTGCCGAACATGCCGACCAGAGTCTCCAGTTTGTCGGCCAATGCCAGCACCAATCCAACCGTTGTGCGCGGCAGGGCATCTCCGGCAAAACGCGGCTTGTAATGGTCCTCGATTGCCATGGCCACCACATCGCCAAGTCCATCATGGCGCGCGTAATAGGCGCCCATGACGCCCTGCAGTTCCGGGAACTCGCCGACCATGTCGGTGACCAGATCCGTTTTGGCCAGTTGGGCGGCCAGATCCACGTCGGCATGGAGCGATGCGTCACCCAGTTCACTGGCCAGGGCACGTGCGATGGCACGCACCCGCTGCATGCGCTCGCCCTGCGATCCCAGCTTGTTGTGATAGACCACACGCGCGAGGCCGTCAACACGCGACAGCAGCGTCTTCTTGCGATCCTGATCGAAAAAGAACCGCGCATCGGCCAGCCGGGGCCGCACCACCCGCTCATTGCCTCCGACAACGGCGCTGGTGTCCAAAGGCGAGATGTTGCTTACAACCAGAAAACGGTTCGTCAAACGGCCGCTTACGTCCTGCAACGGGAAATATTTCTGGTTCGCCTTCATGGTCAGAATGAGACACTCCTGTGGCACTTCCAGGAACTGCGCATCGAAGCTGCAAACCAGCACGTTTGGACGCTCGACCAGCGCCGTTACCTCATCGAGCAGGGCGGAGTCGTGAACAACATGCACGCCGCCACCCAATTGGGTGCACGCTGCGGCCAGTTGGCGCTCGATGTCGGTGCGTCGATCGGAAAAACTGGCGATCACGGCGCCGTCGCGCTCCAGCGTCTCGGCATAGCTGTCGGCATGCTGCAGCACTACCGGCTCGATCCGAGCCTCAAACCGATGACCGATGGTCGTGTTGCCGGACTGCAGTCCGAGAACCTGAACCGGAACCACCGCGGCGCCATACAGCGCCACGATCCCGTGCGCCGGCCGAACGAAACTCACACTGCTCCAACCCGGCAGCTCGCATTTGTCCTGTAGCTGGTAGGTCATCACCTTGGGAATCGGCAACTGGTCAATGGCGGCCAGCAATGCACGCTGCAAGCCCGAAGCAAGATCAGCACCCGGCAGCACCGTCGCGTAGTAGACAAACTCGTCCTTGCCATCCTTCTGGATGAACAGTCGATCGGATCCCGCATGTGCATCGGGCCATGCAGCCAGCAGAGCGGCACATCTCGGGCCCAGGGCTTGGGCCTTCTTGGCCAAGGCAATGGTCGGCTTGCCAGCAGCGTCCAAGGCCACCTTGACCGGCATGAGCTTTCTCGACTCAGGCACATCGGCCGCAACCGCCGCCACGCCGCGCAGATGCACTGCCAGCCTGCGCGGCGTGGCAAATGGCGTGTAGGCCGTGGCATCGGTCATCAGACCCAGGTTCGACAATTCCCGCGCCAGGGCGCTGGCGAAAGACTTTCCAAGCGCGTCCAGTGCCCGTGGCGGCAATTCCTCGACCAAGAGTTCGACCAACAGGTTGTCGCTTTTCATGATGGGGTCTGCATGCACGTCAGGCCGCCTTCTTCACCATCTGCTGCACCCATTCGCGAGGCGCCAGAGGAAATCCCAGCCGCTCCCGGCTGTCGAGATAGGCTTGCGCCACTGCCCGCGCCAGGTTCCGGATGCGGCCCATGTACGTCGCCCGCTCGGTCACGCTGATGGCGCCGCGTGCATCGAGTAAATTGAAACTATGCGCTGCCTTGAGCACCTGCTCGTAGGCCGGCAACGCGAGTTGGGCCTCGACCAGATGGGCCGCCTGTTTTTCGTGTGCTGCGAATGCTGTCAACAGGAAGTCCACGTCGCTATGCTCGAAGTTGTACGCCGACTGTTCTTTCTCGTTCTGCAGGTAGACGTCGCCATAGGTCGTGCCTTCCGTCCACTGCAATGCAAATATGTTGTCGACGTTCTGCAGGTACATCGCGAGCCGCTCCAGGCCATACGTGATCTCGCCCGTCACCGGTTTGCAGTCGATTCCGCCAACCTGCTGAAAATAGGTGAACTGTGTCACCTCCATGCCGTTGAGCCAAACCTCCCAGCCCAGCCCCCAGGCGCCCAAGGTCGGGTTTTCCCAGTCATCCTCGACAAAGCGGATGTCGTTGCACTGCAAGTCCAGACCCAGCGCCCTTAACGAACCAAGGTAGAGGTCCAGGATGTCGGACGGCGCCGGCTTCATCACAACCTGGTACTGATAATAGTGTTGCAGGCGGTTTGGATTGTCACCGTAACGGCCGTCTTTGGGCCGTCGGCTGGGCTGCACATAGGCGGCCTTCCAGGGTTCGGGGCCAATAGCGCGCAAGAACGTGGCGGTGTGCGAAGTGCCGGCACCAACCTCCATGTCGTAGGGCTGGATCAATACGCAGCCTTGTGCGTCCCAGTAAGACTGAAGCTTCAGGATGATTTGTTGAAAAGTCAGCATCGGGTCTCGAAAAGATATGGCGTCGCCTCGGCGCTAGTTCGGTCTGTCGCACCGGTGTGAACAGTCTCGGTGCAAGACTCACCGCGCGAAGCTGCTGGACGTGAAATCCACGCCGCTCTCGCGATTTTAAGGTGCATCCGGCAGCCTCGACCGCCAGGCAACGATGGACGCCAGCACTACAAGGGTCGGCAGAATCCACAATGGCCACAGTCCAAACCGCGACACCCACCATGCATACGGTGTCAAACCAATGCGCCCCTGCACGTCGCCCACCAGCACACCGCGGACATAACGCGGCAAGGCATGGGTTACGCGGCCTTCATGGTCGATGATGACGGTGTCTCCGGTGTTGGTCGCGCGGATGAACGGGCGTTCGAACTCCAGCGCGCGCATGCGCGAGATGTTCAGGTGCTGATCGATCACGACCGTATTCCCGAACCAGCCGATGTTGCTGACATTGACGAAGATCGTCGGGGCTTTGGCAGGATCGGTAAAGCGCGCCGCAAGCACTTCTCCGAACAGGTCCTCGAAGCAGATGTTCGGAGCCAGCATCTGCCCTTGCCATGCGAAAGATGCCTGCCCCACCGCGCCACGGTCAAAGTCGCCCAGCGGGATGTTCATCATCTCGGTAAACCATCGAAACAGAGGCGGAATGAACTCGCCAAACGGAACCAGGTGGTGCTTGTCGTATCGATAGGACGCAACATCGCGGGCAGCAGCCACACCCGGTTTGAAACCCACGACTGAATTCGTATAGCCACCACGCGCGCCCAACAGCGGAATGCCAAACAACGCGGCCTGTTCGCGGCGCTCGAGCAGACCCCGCAATTCGGTCCAGTAATCGGGCGGCAGATCCTGGGGCAGTAGCGGAATAGCGGTTTCCGGCGCCACCACCAACGACGCGGAGGCCGCCGACAATTGTTCCCGATACCACCGTAGCGCGTCGGGCACACCAGTGCCAGGCTGGAATTTTACGTCTTGCGCAATATTTCCCTGCAGCAGGGCGACATGCAGATTGCCCGCATTGCGGGTATGGGAGCCCGGCAGCACAGCCATCGCAATTCCGATTGCGGCGGCCAGCGCCGGCATCCACATTCGCCTGTGCGGGTCTGGCCCCATGAGCCAGCGTGCCACCAGTCCAGCCTCGAACGCAACCAGCAGCGCCAGGCCGTACGCGCCTACGAACCGGGCGATCCGGGCCTGCCCGTCGATATGGGCATAACCCGCCGCCCCCCATCCGAACCCGGTGAACCAGACGCCCCGCGCCAGCTCTGCAAGAAGCCAGACCGACGCGAACAATGCGGCAGCGCCCAATCGATTGCGCGGCTGCAGTGCGACAAATGCTGCGGCCGCGGCAGCGTAATACACCGACAAGACGCCGGCCAATGCAAAGACGGCAAGAGCCGCCAGCCAGCTGGCCAGGCCGGCGTAGGTGACCATCGCGACGTACATCCACCAGAAAGTGCCACACAACCAGCTGGTCGCAAACGCCCAGCCAAGCCATGCGCCGTATACCGGACGATGCTGTCGCTGAAGCAACGCAACCAGGCACCCCATCGCCACGAGTTGCAGCCAACCGTGCGGCTGACCGTCCCAAGGTGTGGCCAGGGATGCGGCATGCAGCAGCCCGGCGACAACCGCAAGAATAGTTGCGAGTGTCAAGCGCGAGGACTCAGGGAACCTGGGACGACACCTTGAACCATTTCACCGCGCCGCCCTTGGTATGCAGCACGACGAAATGCAGTCCGCCGCGCGTATGGTGCTCTCCTCGGCGTGGCACATGCCCCATTTCATGCGCGACAAGACCGCCTATGGTGTCGAAGTCGAGCGGCTCGTCGCTCTCGGCGAATTTAACGCCGAAGGCGTCTTCGACTCGCTCGATTGACGTGTCACCGCTGACGCGATAGGTGCGGTCGGCCAGGCCAAAAATGTCGCCTTCATCTTCCCCGATGTCGAACTCGTCTTCGATCTCGCCGACAATTTGTTCGAGTACGTCCTCAATCGTGATCAACCCTGCAACCCGGCCAAACTCATCGATCACAATGGCCAGGTGATTGCGATTGCCGCGAAAGTCGCGCAAAAGGTCGTTCAGTCCTTTGCTCTCGGGGACAAAAACTGCGGGACGCAGCAACGCGCGGACACTGAACTCGGGCGCTCGCTGGAGCTTCAGCAGGTCCTTGGCCATCAGGATACCGATGATGTTCTCCCGGTCGCCGTCGTACACCGGAAAACGCGAGTGCGCTGTTTCGATGACCGCCTTGAAGAGCTCTTCGGGCGGCGAATTGATGTCGACCAGGTCCATCCGGGTGGCCGGCACCATGACGTCGCCCGCAGACATGTCCGCCATGCGGATAACGCCCTCCAACATAACCCTGGACTCAGTGCCGATAACGTTGTTGTCCTCGGCATCGGCCAGCGCCGCAATCAGTTCCTCAGTCGAGTCTGGCCCTGGATGGATGAACTCTGCAAGCTTCTGCAGGAACGAGCGCTTGTCTTCTCTTTCGGGAACGGGGCGCTCAGGATAGGGTTCGGACACTGCCGTGGCACTGTAGTTATGGACCCCGTAGGATACCGGATCGGCAAACCGAGGGCCAATGGCACAGAGCTGCGGCCATGGACGGGTCAAAGGCAACGTGACCGTCGGCCGGAAAGTGGCCGATTGGACTGCGTCAGCCGTCGGTGTCGCGCTCCCCAACCGGCCAACCGCTGTTGAGCGTCTTGATGGCCGCCAGGACGTCGTGCAATTGCCTGGACTGCGCCTTGAGTCGGTAGTCGAGTTGCCCGTAATGGTCTTCCACAATTTCGGTCATGCGGCTGTTCAACGATGCTGGCGGCAATCGCAGAAGTGCCTCCGCTTCGGATCCGTGGCGCTCGATGACGGCTCCGGCCTTGCGCGCAATGGACAACATGGCACTGTTCTCGCTGAGCGCATGGATCAACAACAAAGACACTCCCTTGTTTTGAGCGTCCATCGCCGCGCGTTCGAACAGGCGTGCACCGAAACCGCGTCCGCGGGCCGATTTCGACACCGATACTCCGAATTCGGCGCGGGTCGGGCGATGCGCAGAATCGCCGAGCGCCAGGTGCGCCATGGCAATCAGTGACAACTTTCGGTTGGTGATGCCCAAGATTTCATCGCGCTCGAAATCCAGCCCTTGCGCATAGCGCGTCACATGCTCGTTACTTGCGACAAAACCGAATCGCAAGTAGCGGTCCCGCTCGTCCAGCGCCAGCAAGTGGAAAGTGATCTGATCGCGATGCCGCTCACCCAATGACCGTATGGGAATGAGGGAAGCAGGAACCTTTTCGGCGATCCTCACGTTCGCTCCCAATGTGCTCGGCGCATCGCCTGAGAGTTCATTCACAAATAGAGAAGACTTGCGTCTTGTTGTTTCGATGCCTTCAATGTAAGGGTTTTCCCTAGAAATCCGATGACAGACGGCCCGTAGAAGGAGAAATCAAATAGGGGATGACATCCAACCCGGCGTCAGTTCGGTCAGTCGCATCTCGAGCTAGCGCAGTACCCGAGGAGAGCCAATTTCGTTGTCGAAACCACCGCCGACGCTAAATCAGCGCTAGCGCTTGCTCTCTAATCTTCGCGTCGGTCGCCAGCGCCAAGTGTGGCAGACCGGGAACGTGTCGATTGTCCGCGCCTGGCAGCGTCGCGCTGGACGCGGGCATGACGATATTGTCGCAACTGGAATAGAAACAGACGAACTTGGCTAACCTGGACGGAGTCTCCTGTCTCGCAAGTTCGGCCAGCCAGGCGCTGGAAAACCGCACTTGCTGGGCGTTCTCAATAATCGAAAGGGCCGGCAGCATGTCGCCGACACAGGTTCCCCGATGTGGCGAACCGATTGTCACGATGCGGTGAACTCGCCCGTCATCGTTGGCAGCTCTGAGCCATGCGCGAGCTGCGATGCCGCCCATACTGTGGCATATAACCAACGGAGCTTGGCCAGTCGCCGCCCACAGATCTGCAACTGCACGATCCAGTAGTTCGGAATAGGCATCGATGCGGCCAAACACCGGTTCTAGGTTGAGTGCCACGTGCGCAACACCCCGTTGCCGAAGCACCGGATACCAAGTAGTCCACAGCCCGCGATTGCAGACGAACCCATGTACAAGAAGCACGCCACGCGACGAATTGGCATCATCATGAGACTGCAATTGGTCCGGAAACGCATTCGCGCGAAATGGCTGCCACCAACAAAACACCTTGGCAGCAATCCATGTCTCTTTGAGCCAAGCATGCAGAAGCTGTTTTGCAGATGGCGATGGAGCGGGATCAAACCGATTCACGCGGCTCAGCGCAGCGCATTGCAGGCCCAGGACGACGCTGTAAGCGAGCAAGGCACTCGCAAAAGACAACACTGCCAAGAGCTTGGACACCTGCCAAAAACCCATCAGCAACACGACTGCCAGGCCAAGCAGCGTTGCCAAGGTCAGCCGAAGGTAGCGTGCGAGCATGAGGCAAGTTGGACAAAGTACGGGTCACGCTGCGACATGTTTCTGATTGTCGGCTACCGCAAACCGATTTTGGACTCTATCGACAGGTCGATTTACCCTAGAAAACGCAGTTCGGATCCCGTGGTTAGCGATTAATCGAGCACTGGCACGGGCTTGCGCCGATTTGGCACACTCACCCTATGGGTGAAAGCAAAAGTAGGCGAATGGCGGCCCTGGGCAGGGTCGAAGAGGGCGGCGATCAGGCGCAGGTGGTGGACACGCTGGGCGGACGAATGCACGTGCGCTGGGCCGAAGGTGCGGCGGCCACGCCGCACGGCCAGTTGGTGTTCTTCGCTGAGTTCTTGGCCGCCACCGGCGTGTTCGAGCGCTGGGTAGAGAAACTTGTCCAGCAATACGCTGGTCCAAACAGAAACGCCAAACTTGCCCCGCTGAATGAGTCGCGCCGGTGCCGACCCGCAAACAATGCCATCCACACCCACAATGGCAGGACGCAGAGTAGCGATGGCGATGTATCACACGCCGATAGGCAGAAGTGGTCCGGCAAATCTGAACAGCAGGATAAGTGGAAACTCGGCCTATTTTGAAGTGCTGGGCGCAAGCTCGGCACAAAGGAGTTTTCACCATGAAGTTGAAGAAGAAAGCCAATGTGGCAAGGCGGGTGCGGCGCACGCTGGTCCGCGTCAACTATCCTGACCGACCGGATCGCGGTAGGGACGCCCATTGCTGAGCGCCCCCCGCACAGATCCCAGCGTGCGCGATTCACGCACTGGGCTCCCACCTTGGGTGCTTGACGTCAAAGCGTTGGTCGGGCCACGGATGAAGGACTCTGGGTGGTGGCAGCCACGCAGCAGCAAGTTTTGTCATCCGCTCCCAAGTCATGGCATCCTTTTGGCTGCGCCGCCGAAGCGTGCGTCGCCATAGATCCGTGACGTGGTATCGGAAGGCCCCTATCGCCCGTGTGTTGGTGGGCACCGCGTGGTACGCGAAGTAGCCCTGCACCACCGACCGCAACCACCGCCCTTGTGTGGGGATGGGGTCGTGCATGCGCCGACAGTCAGGCCTTCAAACGCATCGGCGAGGATGTCAGCGAGCAACTGGACTGCGTGCCGGCGCAGTTCTTCGTGCTGCGCCACATCCGCGGCAAATACGCCTGCGCGTGCTGCCAGACGATTACTGCTGCCCCCATGCCGGCGCAGATGATCGACAAGGCGATTCCCGCCCCGGGCCTGCTGGCGCAGGTGGTGGTGGCCAAGCACGATGACCACCTGCCGCTGTACCGCCAGGAAGAGATCTACGCCCGCTCGGGCGTGCATATCGCGCGCTCGAGCATGGCGCAGTGGATCGGCATCTGCGGCGTGCGCCTCAAACCACTGGCTGAGGCCTTGCAGGCATTCATTGTGGGTCACGCCGTGGTGCACACCGACGAGACGCCGGTGGCGCTCTTGGCACCAGGCCGGGGTAAGACCAAGAAGGCCTACGTGTGGGTGTACCGCACGACCAACTTTTTGGCGCAGCGCGCGGTGCTGTTTGATTTTTGTGCCAGCCGCGCCGGCGAGCACCCTGGGCGCATTCTCAAAGACTTCAGCGGCACGCTGGTCACCGACGATTTCAGTGGGTACCCACCGGCATCTTGTGGAGTTATACGCAACGCGTCTTGTCGAGGTTGGGCTCAGCAGGCACGGGACTTGGCGCTCCCTCAACGTGGTCGGCAATCTCCTGGCCTGGATGACAAGCCACCGGACCAAGCTGAGCAGCCTTGATGAACACATGGTGGAGCGCTAGGCGATCAGATCGAGCTCGATCAGTCGCGCACGCGCCGCGCCCAGCTCCTGCATGCTCAGGTGTAGCCGGGCGCTCAGCGTGCTGGCCCCGTAGTAGCTCAGGCCCTGCGCATCGGCCACCGTCACCAGGAACAGGTACAGCGCGGCGGCACGCGCGTCACAGCGGTCGATGAAACCGCAGCGCACCAACGCCTGGTCAACCCAGCTGAACTGCTCGGGCACCTGGCGCAGCCGCTCGGGGCGCAGCACCTGTTTGGTTATCTTCATCGCCGCTCCGGTGGATCAAGTCGTGCCCCAGTTGTACGAGGCGCCGGGCGGTGGCCGCAATGTCCTCTTGTAACGTCACCTCGAACAAATGCGCGATCAGCCCCACCAGCACAGGGGACGGGGCACTCAAGAGATCTTGTAACGCAGGCCCAGCCGGTGCTGCAGCGGCCTCACCACGAAGGGGACATTCTTCAATCGGATCAGGCACTTGCGCGAACAAGGAATCTTGTAACGGCGCCGGCTTGGGGCGCTTTGCCCGCCCATAGCCCGGATGCGCGGCCCGCCAGGCCTGTACGCGCGCAACATGCACCGCACCCTGAAAGTAGTCGCGGTTGTCGGGTTGGGCCAGCCAGGCGGCCTGGCTGGCGCTCTTGCTGGCCAAACGGCAATCAGGTTTCGAGCAATACCGTTGACGCTCGCGGTTGCGATGATCCGGATCAAAAAGGAGCTTGCAACACAAGCACTTACGCTGCCCCGCCTGCGCCATGGCCGCTCCTCCAACGGGGCACGGACCGCAGCCCCAGCGGCCACGCACACGCCCTCAGGCGCCAGTTTGAAGAAGACCGATTCGGAGCCGAAGAAGACGCGTCAGAGACGATCTTCGGAAGAAGACGGACTAGCAAGAAAATGCACGTTCACACCGGCCGATTTACGGCAGATTCGGGTCGGCGGCCACACAGGCTAGACGCTTACCTCGAATCCCTCAGAAAGTATCTCTGTCAATAACGTTTCTTGCGGGAATCGGTGCACATGGTTTACCCGAAAATGCTAGTATTCATGCGGGTTGGCGGAGTTTTGCAGGGCCGACTAAGTAAACAGTACTGCAGCTAGACGCTTACTCCAGGAGTGCGCCCATGCTGGGCGCACCAAAAAAAACGTCCAGCCAAAAGGCTGGACGTTTTTCACTGCAATAGCCTGACGATGACCTACTTTCACACGGGAATCCGCACTATCATCGGCGCTGAGGCGTTTCACTGTCCTGTTCGGGATGGGAAGGAGTGGGACCACCTCGCTATGGTCATCAGGCTTGACTTGTCGCTCCACTGAACATCGGCTTGCGCCGAAGATTCAATCAAGCATATTCACAGAGTTCGAATCAGTTTTTGATTGCGTATACCAGAAGGCGTATTCGTATTACCAGTCAAGACCCACATGACGCATGTCACGTCAAAATTATAGGGTCAAGCCTCACGAGCAATTAGTACTGGTTAGCTTAACCGGTTACCCGGCTTCCACACCCAGCCTATCAACGTCCTGGTCTCGAACGACTCTTCAGGGGGCTCAAGGCCCCGGCAAGACTCATCTTGAGACGAGTTTCCCGCTTAGATGCTTTCAGCGGTTATCTCTTCCGAACTTAGCTACTCGGCAATGCCACTGGCGTGACAACCGATACACCAGAGGTGCGTCCACTCCGGTCCTCTCGTACTAGGGGCAGGCTCTCTCAATCTTGCAGCGCCCACGGAAGATAGGGACCAAACTGTCTCACGACGTTTTAAACCCAGCTCACGTACCTCTTTAAATGGCGAA
>JAYUQC010000151.1:0-10089 GCA_043759735.1 Rhodoferax sp. | reverse complement strand
CCCAGCGGCGTACGCGTCAGGTTGGCCTGGCTGACCACCACACGGGCTTTCAGCCGTGCCTGGCTCAGCCAAGGCGCCATCATCTGGGGCGGCGCGTCTTTCAGGACCACGGTGACGCGGTCGGCGGTGGCATTCACCTGGGCAGCGCCACCCAGGCGCTGGCGTGCCGCCAGTTCCATCTCGCGCAGCGCTTCATCGCGGGTCAATGGCGGGCGTCCCTGCATCGTGCGCGCCTGCGCCCCCAGTGCCTGCATGGTCTGCAACTGCATGTCCAGCGCCTCGATCTGCGCCGGGGCGTTGCGCACGGTCCGCAACGCAGGAGCAACGCCGACAAACCACACCAGGGCAAGCACCACCACCGCCGCCATCAGCGCCACCAGTTGCTGCTCCCGGGCGGCCAGTCGGCCCCACCATTCGCCGACCACACCGTGCAGGCTCATCAGATGTCCTCCATGCTGCGCATTGCGCAATTCGCCCTTGGGAGCGGCCCGGCGGTGCTCATCAGGAATGCTCCATGCTGCGCATTGCGCAATTCGCCCTTGGGAACGGCCCGGCGGCGCTCATGCCTCACATGCCTCGGCCCTTTCAGCATGCCTGAAGCCAACCGACCTTGCCGATGGCCAGCCAGCCACGGGTGGTCCTTGGCTGGCCGGGTTCGCGTTCGGGCATGGCAACAAACCAACAGCGCCGGCTGTACGACCGTGCGGTATGTTCCCGCTAACATGTTTCGCCGTTACACTCGCGGGCAACGCACTGGCGGCGATTCAGTTGCGCAATGACAGATTCGGGGAGCAACCCGCTGGTAACGGCACACCCGCGGCATTGAAGCGCCACCAGACGGCGCAACCGACGCTCGACGATCATGATGCGTGAGATACCCAGGCGAAGTTTCTCCCTGGCGTTGCTGTCAACTGGTTTCCCGGCCATGCGTGCGATGGCGCAGGCGTGGCCGCCACTGGAAATCGGGCTGTTGCCCAACATCAGCGTGCGCACCCTGATGGCCCAGTACAAGCCGGTGCGCGAATACCTCGAACGCGAACTCGAGCGACCGGTGCAGCTGTCGACCGCCGCCAACTGGTCCGAGTTTCACCGCCGTGTGCTGGCCGGTGATTACGACCTTATCGTTACCGCGATCCACATCGGCCGGTTGGCGCAACTCGACCGTGACTACCGTCCGCTGGCCCAGCTGGTGCCCGATATCGATTGCCTGCTGGTGGGCGCGCTGGCTCGACCGCTGTCGTCGGTGGCCGGCCTGCGCGGCAAGACGCTGGTGCTGTCCAACCCGCAGTCCCTGGTGGCGGTGCACGGTCTGCACTGGCTCGGCCAGAACGGCCTGCTGCCAGAGCGGGACTTTGCGATGGTCCATACCCCGACCGACGACAGCGTCGGCAGCATGCTGGTGCGTGGCGATGCCGTCGCCGCGATGCTCAGCACCAGTGAGTTCCGGGCCATTCCAGAAACGGTCCGTGGCCAGTTGCGCGTCGTGAGCCGGTTTGGCAATGTGCCCGGCTTCGTCATCATGGCCAGTCCCCGTCTGGCGCGCGACGCAGCGCAGGGCGTCCAGGTTGCGCTGCTGGCCTTCTACGGCCGGGCGGCCGAGGCGCAGGCGTTCCACGCCATGACCGGCATCGAGGGCGTCCGCGCATTGCCACCTGGAATGATGGAATCGATGGACCCCTATGTCGGTGCGACACGCAAGCTGATGTCGACGCCGGCATGAGATTTTTCGCGATGCGCCGCTGGTCCCTGCGCCGCAAGCTGATCATTGCCTGCCTGCTGGTCGAGCTGGCCGCGATGCTGCTGGTGCTGCTGGCCGGCGCTCGCCTGATGCGCCAGGCGCTGCAGGAGCAGGCCAGCGTGCAGGCGCAGGAACTCACGGTGCTGCTGGACCAGGCGCTGGTGGCGCCGCTGGTGCAGCGCGACTATGCAACGGTGCAGCAGATACTGAACCAGGTTCAGAACCCGCAGGCCGTTTCCTACATGGTGCTGTTCGATCATCGCCGGCGGCTGGTTGCCAGTGCGGGCTGGGATGCGGACAAGCCCTTGCCGCCGCGTGACAAGGGTCCGATCGACCTGGATCGGCCCGACGTAACACTGCACATGTCGGCGCCGATCAGCATGGCCGGGCAGAACGTCGCCACGCTGGAATTCGGCCTTTCGACGGCGCGCTTGCGCCAGGCGCGCGACGAGTTTCAGGCCACGGGCGCCCTGATCGCGGGCGTGGCGCTGGCGCTGTCGGTCGCCTTGCTGGCCGCTATCGCCTATGCGTTGACGCGCAACCTGGCGACCTTGTCCGATGCCAGCCGCGAGGTGGCCGCCGGGAAGTTCGATATCCGGGTTCCGGTCCATACCCGCGATGAGGTCGGTCGATTGGCGAGCAGTTTCAACAGCATGGCGGTCACCATCCAGCAACGCATGGCGGCGCTGCACGAGAGCCAGCATCAGCAGCAACTGCATCTGTCCGCCGCGCGCGACGAGCGGG
Organism: Rhodoferax sp.; assembly: GCA_043759735.1. Taxonomy (GTDB): domain Bacteria; phylum Pseudomonadota; class Gammaproteobacteria; order Burkholderiales; family Burkholderiaceae_C; genus CAISIP01. Next base: position 7,607 of record JAYUQC010000151.1, on the reverse strand, counting down.
CCCGATTGGCCACCTTGCTGGGTGCGTTGCGCAGCGGCATCCTGTTCGTGGATGCGCAGCAGCGGGTGGTGTATGCGAATGCGCTTTTTTCGCAGATTTGGTCGCTCAACGGTCTGGCGCCAGGGGACGACCTGGCTCAGATCGTGCCCGCACTGCGCCGGCAGGTCGCTCCGGCCAGCGCGGCGCTGGTGGATGTTCTGTTGGAGAGCAGTCACGAACTCCCATTGACCGATTGCGAGATCGTGCTGGCCGATGGCAGGCTCATCTCCCAACGCATGCAACGGGTGAGCGAGGGCGCGCAGGGTGGTGGTGCCAGCATCTGGTTACACCAGGACATCACGCTGGACCGCCAGACCCAGCAGCGCGCGCGGCTGGCCTTGTACGATCCGCTGACTGACCTGCTCAACCGACGCGGCCTGTTCGAGTCCTTGCATGCTGCGATCGATCGCGCGCAAAGGGTCGACGCGGGCGTCACCCTGATGTTCATCGATCTGGACGACTTCAAGCACGCCAATGATGTGGCCGGCCATCGCGCCGGCGACCAGATTCTGGTGATGGTGGCTCGCGCGCTGGCCCGCCAGCTGCAGCCGGACGAGGTTGTCGCGCGCCTGGGTGGCGACGAGTTCGCCATCATCGTCGCGGGCGACGGGCTCGAACAGGTGGGAGAGACGGCCGCACGGCTGGTGCAGTGCATCGCGGCGCTACGGTTCGAGCTGCAGCCGCATCGTATCCGTGTTGGGTGCAGCATTGGCGTGGCCCGTTTCCCCGCGGATGCGACCAGCGCCGACGACTTGGTCGCCTGTGCCGATCGGGCGATGTACCAGGCCAAGATGGGCGGCAAGAACGGCTATTGCCTGTACCGCGACGACGCCGCGCACGCACAGGCTGAATCCGAGCGGGTGAGCTGGAACGGGCGTATCAACGGCGCGTTGCGCGACCATCGCTTGCAACTGCACTTCCAGCCGGTGCACCGGATGTCGGACATGGGCATCGTCTATTACGAGGCGCTCGTGCGCATGGTCGACGAAGAGGATGCGTCGCAGCTGATTCCACCCACCGCCTTCGTGCCGCACGCCGAACGTAGCGGCAAGATCCGGCAGATCGATCGCTGGGTGTTCCAGGCCTGCATCGACAAGCTGGTCCAGAGCCCGACGGCGGTATGTATCGCCGCCAACCTGTCGCCGCGTTCGCTCGATGATCCAACCTTTGTGGAATTCCTGCGTGAGGCATTGCAGCGCAGCGACGTCGATCCCCGGCGTCTGCATATCGAGTTGACCGAGACCGCCGCCATGGGCGACCTGATCGCGGCACGTCCCATGATCGCCGCGCTGCGCAGCGTCGGTTGTGCGGTGCACCTGGACGATTTCGGCAGCGGTTTCAGCTCGTTTGCGCACCTCAAGCTGCTGGAGGTCGATGGCATCAAGATCGACGGCAGTTTTATCCGCGACCTGACCTCCGACCCCAGCAACCAGCTGGTGGTCGCCTCGCTGATCAAGATCGCGCGCAGCCTGAACAAGACAACCGTGGCCGAGTGTGTCGAGGACGCTGCAACGCTCGATGCATTGCGTGCGATGGGTGTTGACCATGTGCAGGGTTTCCACCTGGGCCGTCCGGCGCGCAGGATGGTGGAGCGTCGGCCACAGGACCGGATGGCCGTAGTGACGCCGCTGCATCGACACGTCAAAGGCGCCGAGACCTGACACGCCTGGGCGAGGACGCTCACTCGTCCGCTCAGCTTTCCTGTCGCGTCGGGTCGATCGAGGCCAGCGCTGCCGCCAGATCGGGGTACAGGTCCTCAGCGTGGATCAACGGCATCCAGCCGCTGCGGTTGGCCATCTCCATGGGCTGGTGTGCCAGTCCGCACACCACCAGGCGCACCCGGGCATCGGCGCAGCGGCGCGACAGGTCCACCAGCGCTTCGGCACCGGTCGAGTCGACATAGATCAAGTTCTTGAGGTCCAGCACCAGCGCCTGCCGGGGCAGGTGCAAAGCGATGTCTTCGACCAGTTTTATTGCCCCAAAAAATAATGCGCCGTACAGCCTGAACGCCTGCACGCCAACACCGGCGCGTGCCAGTTCACCGTGTTTGTCACCATCGAGCCGCTCGCAACGCGACAGGCTGGAGATGCGGTAGATAAAGGTGATGCAGGTGACTACGAGCCCAACCTCGACCGCTACCGTGAGGTCCAGCACCACGGTCAGGGTGAACACCGCCAGCAGCGTGACGCGGTAGGGCAGGCGGAAATTGCGCAGCTGGGCGAATTCCTTCCACTGGCCCATGTTCCAGGCCACATATAGCAGGATCGCAGCCAAGCAGGCCAGCGGTATCGTGCCAGCCAGTGGCGCGGCGACAAGGACGATCAGCAGCAGCGTGGCTGCATGCACCATGCCCGAGACGGGCGATGTCGCGCCGCTCTTGATGTTGGTGACGGTGCGCGCGATGGTGCCGGTGGCCGGCATGCCACCGAAAAAAGGCGTCACGAAATTGGCCACGCCCTGTGCCATCAGCTCCTGGTTCGGGTCGTGGCGGTCGCGGGTAAGGTTGTCCGCCACCCGGGCGCATAGCAGCGACTCGATTGCGCCCAGCAAAGCCAGCGTGGACGCCGGAATCAGCAGAAAGCGCACCGTGGACCATTCGAATGCAGGCAGCGAAAATGCCGGCAGGCTGGCCGGAATGCCGCCGAACCGGCTCTCGATCGTCTCCACAGGCAGATGCAGCAGGAGCACCGCCAACGCTGCCAGCACCAGTGCCACGATGGTGCCGGGTAAAACCGCAATACGGGCCAGCCAGCCGGAACCTCCGGCCCAGCGCACGCGTGCTTGTTCCCACAGGATGATCAGGGCCAGCGACAGGCCGGCGACCAGCACCGCCATCGGGTTGACGGTGGATGACGCAGCGCCGAGAACCTTGATCATGCCGAACAGGTCGGCCGGAACCTGGCCGACTTGGAGACCGAAAAAATCCTTGACCTGCGACAGCGCGATCAACACCGCAATGCCATTGGTGAATCCGATCACGACGGCCACCGGGATGAAGCGCACCAAAACGCCGAGCCGGAACAGCCCGAGCAGGAACAGCATGACGCCCGACATGGCGGTGGCGATGATCAGGTTGGCAACGCCGTAACGCTCGACGATGCCGTAGACGATGACGATGAAGGCCCCGGCCGGTCCGCCGATTTGCACCCGGCTGCCGCCGAGAAGCGAGACCAGGAAGCCGGCGATGATGGCCGTGAACAGGCCCGATTCGGGCTTGAGCCCGCTGGCAATGGCGAATGCCATGGCCAGCGGCAGTGCCACCACTCCTACCGTCAGGCCGGCCGCAATGTCGCGCGTCAGGTTGTCGCGCCGATAACCCACCAGGGCATCGAACAACTGGGGCCGGAAAGTGAACGACAACCTCATGGCAGGGAGCTGCGGATACCCATGGTTCGGTGCATGGCTGGTAGGGGCCTCGGGGGTGGACTCTGCTCCGTATCATATACAGCGGGTCGATGTCGGAGCGCGGCGTCGTGCCTGCACCGCCCACGTTGCCGACAGCGGGCACACGCGACTATTGGCGTGGACCAGCCCGCCATCCACCACGGCGCGGCAAGCCTATTTCCGGTCGCAATTTGCATATGATTCGGCCAGACACCAACATAGACTAGCGCGCAAACGACGCTGCACCCCGTTTCCCGGGTGCGACATCCTCCCGAACGGACCCTTTTTCATGCGACAGATTCTTACGCTTTCCTGCCCCGATCGTCCCGGCATCGTGCATGCGGTCAGCGGCTTCCTGCTGGCCCAGGGCGGCAACATCGTTGAGGCGGCGCAGTTTGACGATGCCGTGACCGGCGTTTTTTTCATGCGGGTATGTTTCGAGCTGCCGACCTCCGATGCCAAGTCGACCACCGACATGCAGGAGCGATTCGCGCCGCTGGCGGCGCAATTCAACATGAGCGCCCGGTTTCACGAGGCAGGGCGGCCGGTTCCTACGGTCATCATGGTGTCGCAACATGGACATTGCCTGCATGACCTGCTGTTCCGGGTGCGCTCAGGCCTGCTGCCGATCGATGTGCGGGCCATCGTGTCGAACCACCGCGACTTTTACCAGCTGGCCGCCAGCTACAACATCCCGTTTCACCATATCCCGGTCAAGGCCGACACCAAGCCGGTGGCCGAAGCCAAGGTGCTGGACTTGTTCGAGGCCGAGGGCGGCGAGTTGCTGGTGCTGGCGCGCTACATGCAGGTGCTATCCGACGACATGTGCCGCAAGCTGTCGGGCCGCGCGATCAACATCCACCACTCCTTCCTGCCCGGCTTCAAGGGCGCGCGCCCCTATCAGCAGGCGCATGACCGCGGCGTCAAACTGATCGGCGCTACCGCGCACTACGTGACCGGCGACCTCGATGAAGGCCCGATCATCGAGCAGGATGTGGCGCGCGCCAACCATGGCATGGATGTGGCGACGCTGACCAATCTGGGACGCGACACCGAAAGCGCGGTACTGGCGCGGGCGGTCAAGTGGCATGCCGAGCGCCGCATTCTGCTCGACGGCCACAAGACCGTCGTCTTTCGCTGACATAACCCGGTCCCGCCGGCGCGGCGCCTGGCACTACCGTGGCATGGCCGGCTATACCTCGGTGGGCTGCGGCTCGTCGGTGATCGACGTGCGACTGAACTGCCTGCCCGAACTCACGCTGCACCGGTTGCGTCGGGCCTGAATGCCCCGGTTGGCGGCAGCGCCGGGCCCGTTGGACCATCCTGCGCGCTGCGCCAGCCGCCGTGCGCGACGGCCCCGGCGGTTCAAGCCGGTTGCGCCAGCAGTTCGCCCAGCAGCGCGCCCAACGCCATATCGTCAATCTGCCCGAGCTGATTCAGCTGCAATTGTCCCTGCCGATCAAACACCAGCAACGTGGGCGTGCCGCCCATCTGGTAGGCCTGCATGGTGCGCGGCATCGGACCGGGCTCACCCGGCATGTCGATACCGACCGGGAATCCGATGCGGTATTCATGCAGGAACACCCGCAACGCGGCTGGTGTCATCACCGCATGGTGCTCGAACACGGTGTGCAGTCCGATCACCGCCAGTTCGCGGCCGGCAAAAACCTGCGTCAGCCGCTTGGCCTGCGGCAGGCCGTGGGCCACGCAGCCGGGACACAGCATCTGGAACGCATGCACCACCACCACCTGGCCGCGCAATGCGACCAGGCTGAGTGGTGTCGGGGAGTTGAGCCATTCGCTGACCTGCAACTCGGGCGCAAACGCACGGATGTCGGGCATCAAGACTCCTGGCGGCAGTTCGCGTGGCGCCAGGTCGCAGTGTGACCGTCCTTGTGGCCGATTGTCAACGCGCGACCCAGCCACCACAGACCGTAAACACCTGGCCGACAAAGCAGTTGGCCGCGTCGCTGCACAGGTAGGCTGCGAAGGCCGCGTCTTCGCGTGCGCCGACCAGGCGGCCCAGCGGCAGCTCGCGCGCCAGGCGCTGCTGAAACTTCGGATGGGCCTGCACCTCGGGCGCAAAGTAGGTCGGGTTCTCGACGAAGTTCTGCGCGATCGATTGACTGGTGCCGTGGCAAACAAAGCGGTCTTTGGGCGTTGTACATGCGCAATGGTCAAGCTTGGGGCACGCTGTCGGACTGCAGCGCGGAGATCAGCGGACAGTGCAACTTGCCATTGCGCGTGTGACAGGCGGCCAGAAGTGTTGACAGCGCAGTCTCGATGCGCACCAGGTCTGCCAGCTTGCCACGCACATTCTGGAGCTTGCTCTGGGCGAGGTGGCTGGCTTCATCGCAGCGCGTGCCATCCTCCAGACGCAGCAGGTCGGCGATCTCGTCCAGACTGAAGCCGAGTCGCTGCGCCGACTTCACGAACCGTACCCGCGTCACGTCGTCGGCTCCGTAGCGGCGTATACCTCCGAAGGGCTTGCGCGGCTGCGGCAACAGGCCCTTGCGCTGGTAGAAGCGGACCGCCTCCACCGTGACCCCGCCAGCCATGGCAAACCCGCCAATGGTCAGATTGTCGGGAGCTATTTTTTCCATATCGCTTGACTCCGTACTGGGCTACGGAAGTAATCTTAGGCCGTCGTTCAATCAATCATCGGGAATAGGGATGTCTGACACCACACAAAAACGCGGCACGCTGATTGCCGGCGGGCATGCCGCCATTCTTGCATCGGCAAGTTGCCTGGGGCCGCTGGTCCTGGTGACAGTGGGATTTTCCGGCCAACGCCGGCTATCCGTCCAGCGTCAAGCGCTGAGCGGTTCCATCAAGTTTCCGGAGCAACATCATGAGTCTTCTCGATTCCATCGGTAACAAGGCTGGCGGTCTGGGCAGCATCGTGTCCGCCATGGGTTGCGGTGCCTGCTTTCCGGCCATCGCCAGTTTCGGCAGCGCCGTTGGCCTGGGCTTCCTGAGCCAGTACGAGGGCCTGTTCATCACGGTGTTGTTGCCGCTGTTTGCGTCGCTGGCGCTGCTGGCCAATGCGCTGGGCTGGCTGAGCCATCGCCAATGGCAGCGCAGCGTGCTGGGCATGGTGGGGCCGGTCATCGTACTTGTGGCCACGGTCACGATGGTGGAAAACCTGCTTTACGTCGGTCTGGCCGCCATGGTGGCCGTATCGATCTGGGATTTCGTCTCGCCGGCAAGCCGGCGCTGCGGGCCAGACGGCTGCGCGCTTCCCGCCGCGAAGGCATGACAAGTGACGCGACCGGTCATTGAACCCAGTTTGCACCCAATGGGGACCCCGTGACCCAATTGGAAATTTCCGGCATGACCTGCGAATCCTGCGCCACGCATGTCAAACAAGCGTTGGAGAAGGTGCCCGGTGTGCGCTCGGCAGGTGTGTCGTACGCGACTGGCAGGGCGCAGCTTGCCATGGCCAGCGACACGCCCCTGGTCTTGCTCACGTCCGCGCTGGCCGCGCTCGGCTACCGTGCAGCACCGGCCGATGCCCCGCCCGCGCCCAAGAGCGAGCGCCCGCCGGACAAGGCGCCGGGCTTGCGCGGCGGCGACAAGGCAATCGAAAAGGCAATCGGCAAGGCGGGCGGGTTGCATGTCGCCGTCATTGGCAGCGGCGGGGCTGCGATGGCCGCAGCGCTCAAAGCGGCCGAGCAAGGCGCGCGCGTGACGCTGATCGAGCGCGGCGCACTCGGCGGAACCTGCGTCAACATCGGCTGCGTGCCATCCAAGATCATGATCCGCGCGGCCCACATCGCCCGCCTGCGGCGCGCAAGCCCGTTTGATCGCGGCATCACGGCAAGTGCACCTGTTATCGACCACCGGGCGCTGCATGCGCAGCAACAGGCACGTGTCGACGAACTGCGCCATGCCAAGTACGAGAATATTCTGCAGGCGAATGCGGCGATCACGGTGCTGCGCGGCAGCGCCCGGTTCAAGGACGGCGAGCGCCTGACGGTGCACATGGCACAGGGCGGAGAACGCGAAGTGGCATTTGACCGCTGCCTGATCGCGACCGGGGCGAGCCCGGCCATAGCGCCGATCCCCGGTTTAAAAGATACGCCGTACTGGACTTCCACTGAAGCCCTGGCCAGTGACACCCTGCCCGAGCGCTTGCTGGTGATCGGTTCGTCGGTGGTGGCGCTGGAATTGGCGCAGGCGTT
>JAYUQC010000150.1:0-28997 GCA_043759735.1 Rhodoferax sp. | reverse complement strand
ACGCAACTGTCCGATCTCAAGGGCATGAAGGTTCGTGTCTACGACCAGAACCTGGCCAAGTTCATCGAGACGGTGGGCGGCACGCCAGTACCGTTGTCGTTCACCGAGGTGCACCAGTCGTTGTCGCTTGGCGTGGTCGATTGCGCGATCACCGGGCCGAGTTCGGCCAACTCCTCGAACTGGCCGGAGGTCACGACGCACCAGTACGCGCTCGGATTCCAGATGGCGCTCAACGGTTACGCGATGACGATGAAGGCCTGGAACCAGCTCAAGCCGGACGAGAAGGTCAAGATGCAGGCCGCGTTCAATACCCTGACCGACGATATCTGGGCCTATTCGCAGGAACTGACGCAGGACGCCATCAATTGCAACGCGGGCAAGGATCCCTGCACCACGGGCAAGAAGTTCAATCTGGTCAATGTGCCGGTCACAGCTGCCGACATCGACACCGTGCGCAAGGCGGTGGCATCGATCTCCTTGCCGACATGGGCCGAGATCTGCGACAAGTCCAATCCCGGTTGCTCCACGGCCTGGAAAGCCACCGTCGGCAAGGCGCTCGGCATCCAGTAATCGCGTGCGAAGGGCGCACCGCCGGTGCGCGTCGCCCTTCGCCGCACAACGCTGCATTGATGCAAAGGAGCCATGATGAAAGATTCCTTCGAACGCTGGCTGGGAACCCTGTTTGGTCTGATCTTCCTCGCTCTGTCACTGGTCGTGACGGTCGAGACGCTCGTGCGCAAGGTGTTCAACTATTCACTGCAAGGTGCCGACGAGCTGGGCGGATATGCGCTGGCGGTTGGCGGAACCATTGCCTTTAGCCTGGCCTTGCTGGGCCGCACCCATATTCGTGTCGACGTTTTCCATGAGCATCTGCCCGCCGCATGGAAAGCGGCCCTGGACTGGTTGTCGGTGATCTCCCTGGCCGCGTTCGCCGTGTTGATCGCCTCGCTGGCCTGGTTCGTGATCCAGGACACGATCGCCTACCAGAGCGTATCGCAGACGCCCTGGGCCACGCCGCTGCACTATCCGCAATCGGCCTGGTTGACCGGATTGATCGTTTTTGCCGTGGTCGCCGTCTTGGCGGCCATACGCGCCAGCGTGTTGCTGGTGCGCGGGGATGCCAGGCGACTCGACCGCGAGTTTGGTCCGCGTTCAACCAAGGAAGAAGTTGCCGAGGAACTGGCGGACCTCAAGGGTCGCAGCACAGCGGCTACCGTAACTGAAAGCCGCACATGAATGTCACCTACATCTTGATGGCCTTTGCCGCGATGCTGGCCATGATGCTGCTGGGCCTGCCGATCGCTGTCTCCATGGCGGCCGTCGGCATTCTCGGCGGGTTGCTGGCGTATGGCATGCCGTTCATCAATTCGATTGCCCCGGTGGTATGGGGCGTGCACAACGACAACCTGCTCACCGCGATCCCGCTGTTCGTGCTGATGGGCGAATTGCTGCTGCGCTCGGGCATTGCCGACCGCATGTTCGGCGCGCTGGCGGCCTGGCTGGGTCGACTGCCGGGCGGCTTGCTGCACACCGGGGTGGGTTGCAGCGCCTTGTTTGCCGCCACCTCCGGATCGTCGGTCGCCACTGCGGCGACCGTCGGCACCGTGGCCTTGCCGTCGCTGCACAAGCGCGGTTATCCCATGCACCTGTCGCTGGGTTCGATCGCCGCCGGCGGGACGCTGGGTATCCTGATTCCACCGTCGGTGAACATGATCATCTATGGGTCGCTGACCGACACGTCGATCGGCAAGCTGTTCGTCGCCGGCATCATCCCCGGGCTGCTGCTGACCGCCTTTTTCATGTTGTTCATTGCGGCCTACGCGTTGATTACCGGCACCAACCTGCGCGAGGAAAAGGTTCCACTGCGCACACGGATGCGCCTGCTCAAGGACCTGCTGCCGCCTGCCGTGGTTTTCCTGATCGTGATGGGCAGCCTGTATACCGGCCTGGCAACCACCACCGAATCAGCGGCGCTGGGCGTGGTGACATCCCTGCTTTTCGCCTGGCGCAGCGGCAAGCTGCACTGGAAAATGTTGCAGACCTGTTTTGTGCACACCGCCAAGACCAGCGGCATGATCTTGCTGATCATCACCGCCGCGTTCATTCTGAACCTGGCCATCAGCCTGACCGGGGTGGCCGAAGCCATGACCCAGTGGGTGACCTCGTTCGGGCTGACCGCCACCCAGTTGCTGCTGGTGCTGATCGTGTTCTATTTCGTGCTGGGCATGTTCATGGATGTGTTGTCGATGATGGTCGCAACGATTCCCGTCACGTTCCCGATCGTCACCCACGCGGGCATCGATCCGGTCTGGTTCGGCATCTTCATCGTGCTGATGTGCGAGCTGGGCATGATCACGCCGCCGGTGGGCATGAATCTGTTTGTCGTGCATGGCATCCGACCGGACAACGGTGGCATTGGCGATGTGATGTGGGGTGCCGTCCCGTACGTGTTGATCATGCTCGCATTCACATTGCTGTTGATCGTCTGGCCCGGCATGGCGACCTGGCTGCCGGGGAAGATGTGAGGACCGGGTGCGCAAGCATGGCCTTGTGGCAGTTGCCGGCCTGCGAACTTCAGCGTCGGTATCGGGACGGCAGCCTGGCACCGACCGACGTAGCGCAATCGGTGCTGGCGCGGCTCGAGGCGGTCAATCCGCGCCTGAACGCGGTCATTGCGCGGCGCGACGCGGCATTCCTGGCAGAGGCCGACGCCGCCACGGCGCGGCATGCCAGTGGCCGGGCACTCTCGGCGCTCGATGGCGTGCCGATCACGGTGAAGGACAGCCTGCTGATGGCGGATCTGCCCACGACCTGGGGTACACCCGCGTTGCGCGATTACTGCACCGGTCACGACGAGTTCGCCGTCGCCCGCGCCCGTGCGGCCGGCGCACTGATCGTGGGCAAGACCAACGTGCCCGAGTTCGCGCTGGAAGGGTATACCGCCAACCCGATCTTTGGCGTCACCGGCAACCCGTGGGCACCGGAATTGACGCCGGGCGGCTCCAGCGGCGGGGCCGTCGCCGCGGTGGCGGCCGGCATCGCGCCGCTGGCCATTGGCCAGGATGGTGGCGGGTCGATCCGCCGACCCGCTTGCCATGCCGGGGTGGTGGGACTCAAGCCGTCGCTCAGCGCATGGCCGCGGGAACATGTTTTGCCCAGCCTGTTGCTGGACTTCGAGGTGATCGGTCCGCTGGCGCGCACGGTGGCCGACGCGCGTTTGCTGTTCGACGTGTTGCGGGGTCCGGCCGCCGTCGACCGGTCCTCGCTGGCGGCCGCACAGGCCGCATCCGCCCCGCGCAATGCCGGCCCGCTGCGCGTTTTGTATGTGGAGCGCATGGGCGCTGCACCACTCGATCCGCAGATTGCGTACAGCGTGGGGCGCGCGGTCGAGCAACTTGCGGCGCTCGGCCACCAGGTCGAGACCGGCGCGCTGCCGCTGGACCTGGCTTTTTTTGCCGAGGCCTGGCCACAGATCGGACAGATGGGCCTGGCCAGCATGTTCGAGCAGCACCCGGACTGGGAGCAGCAGGCATCCCCCAAGTATCGGGAGATGGCCGAGTCGGGTCGCCGCCTGCCGGGTGCACGCCTGTGGCAGATCGTGGAGCGGGTCAAGCGTCTGCGGCGCGACTGCGCGGCGTTGTTCGAGCGTGTGGACGTGATCGTCATGCCGTCGGTGGCGGCGCTGCCCTGGCCGGCCGCGGATGCCTTTCCGCCGCGTATCGATGGCCAGGAAGTAGGCCCCCGCGGCCATGCCGTTTACACCGGCTGGGTCAACGCGGCCGGTCTGCCGGCGCTGGCCGTGCCCACCGCGCCGTCGCGCGAAGGCCTGCCGATCGGCCTGCAGATGATCGGACGGTATGGCAGTGACGACACCTTGCTCGACCTCGGCGCGTCGTTCGAGGCCGTGGCTCCCTGGGCCGATCGCTGGCCACCCCTGTAGTTCGGGAGGTTTCCCCCATGATGAATGAAACCGCGCGTCGCCTGATTGCGGCGCGCCGAAGCCAGGCGCTGGACGACGCGGTGGGTGCCGTTCCCGCCGATGCCGACGCTGCCTATGCGGCGCAGGATGCAGTGGCGCAACGCTTTGGCTGGTTCGGCGCGCAACCGCCGCGTTACTGGAAATCCGGCGGTCCATCCCGCTCTGCGCTGCAGACCCACGCTGCTCTGCCGCCGCACGGCGTGTGGACGAGTCCGGCCAGCGCCCGGGACTGGTTTTTCACGTTGCGCGGCATCGAGGCTGAAATTGCGCTGCGCCTGTCACAGGACGTCGGCCCCGAGCGCGCGCTCTCTCTCGACCTGGCGCAGGCGACAAAGCTGGTCGATGCCATGTGTGTGTCGATCGAGATCGTCGATTCGCGCTGGCGCGAAGGCCTGGATGCGCCGGCACTGGCGAAACTGGCCGACCTGCAGGCGCACGGCGCACTCGTATTGGGCGACTGGGTGCCATTCGCGCCGCGCGACTGGACCAGCCAGGTCTGCACGGTGTGTATCGGCACGCACGCGCCGCTCGAGCGCCGCGGCTCGCATGCGATGGCAGACCCCGCCTTCGTGCTGCCCGCATGGCTGCGCCACGCGACCCGTGGTGGTGCGATCGTCCCGGCGGGCACGGTCGTCACCACCGGCACCTGGGTCGGCATCCTTGCGGCGTCGGCCGGCGACCGGGTAAGCGCCGAATTCCCCGGCATCGGCCACGCGTCGGTGCAACTCTAGGCCGTGTGCAGCGGCCGGCACGGAAAAGCTCCTCTTCATAATGCATCCAGGAACCATGATCACCCTTGACAAACACGCCAGCGGCCGCCACTTTCTGCAGATTCCCGGACCCAGTCCGGTGCCGGACCGCATCCTGCGCGCAATCAGCCTGCCCACCATCGACCATCGGGGCCCGGAGTTCGGCGCCTTGGGCCTGAAGGTGATCGCGGGCCTGCAGCAGGTGTTCCAGACCCGGCATCCGGTGGTGGTTTATCCCGCCTCGGGTACCGGCGCATGGGAAGCGGCACTGGTCAATATCGCCAGCCCGGGTGACGCCGTGCTGATGTACGAGACCGGGCATTTCGCGTCGTTGTGGCACAAGATGGCCCTGCGCCTGGGACTGCAACCCGAGTTTCTGGCCCTGCCCGGTATCGACGAGGCCACCGGCCTGCCGCGTAGCTGGCGCCATGGTGTGCAGGCCGACCTGATCGAGCAGCGCCTGCGCCAGGACGGCGAACACTGCATCAAGGCGGTGTGTGTGGTCCACAATGAAACCTCGACCGGCGTGACATCCGATATCGCCGCCGTGCGGGGCGCGATCGACGCGGCCAGACATCCGGCGCTGTTGTTGGTCGACACCATTTCCGGGCTGGCGAGCGCCGACTACCGCCATGACGAATGGGGTGTCGACGTGACGGTCAGTGGCTCGCAAAAGGGGCTGATGCTGCCACCGGGCATCAGCTTCAACGCCGTGTCTCCCAGGGCGCTGGAGGCCAGCAAGTCGGCCGGCCTGCCCAGGGCGTTCTGGGCCTGGGACGAGATCATCGAGATGAACCGCACCGGTTACTGGCCCTACACGCCCAACACCAATCTGCTGTATGGCTTGAGCGAGGCGCTGGACTTGCTGCTGGAGCAGGGCCTGGCCAAGGTGTTCGCGCGCCACCAGCGCTGGGGCGCCGGTGTGCGCACCGCGGTGCGTGCCTGGGGCCTGGAGATCCAGTGCGCGGACGAGGCGGTGTTTTCGCCGGTTCTGACCGGCATCGTCACGCCGGGCGGCGTGGATGCGGACGCGCTGCGCAAGCACATTCACGACCGGTTCGACCTGTCTTTGGGAGCAGGTCTTGGCAAGGTCAAGGGCAGGATGTTCCGCATCGGACACCTGGGCGACTGCAACGACCTGACCTTGATGGCGGCACTGGCGGGTGTCGAGATGGGCTTGCGCCTGGCCAAGGTGCCGCTGGCAGGCAGTGGCGTTGTGGCGGCGATGGACTACTTCTCGGCGCATTCGGCCGTGTGATGGGTCCAGCGCCGCGCGGGTTGGCCGGCAAGGGGCGTGGCACGGTGAAGAGAGGGGCGAACAAAGCGATCAGATATTCGGCGCCAGGCACTGGATACTACCCATCCGTTCATCCGGTAAACCGATCATGCATTCCATCACCCCGCTTTTCAGTCCGACGCCGTTGCGCGCAGCCATCACTGCCGCCACCCGCACGCCCGAACCCGAACTGCTGCCGGCTCTGCTGGCCGCTGCCACTTTGGCGCCAGCGCAGGCGCAAGCCGCCCACGTGCTGGCCTTGCGCATCGCGCGCGGCGTACGCGACCGGGCCCGGGCCAGTGGCCGCGCCGGCCTGGTGCAGGGCCTGCTGCAGGAGTTCGCGCTCAGCTCGCAGGAGGGCGTGGCGCTGATGTGCCTGGCCGAAGCCTTGCTGCGCATTCCCGATGCCGCGACCCGCGACGCGCTGATCCGCGACAAGATCGGCGACGGCGATTGGCAAAGCCACCTGGGGCAGAGTTCGTCGCTGTTCGTCAACGCCGCCTCGTGGGGGCTGCTGCTGACCGGCAAGCTGGTGTCCACCCATAGCGACAACCGGCTCTCAAGCACGCTGCGCCAGGCGGTGGCGCGCGGTGGCGAGCCGCTGATCCGCCGCGGCGTGGACATGGCGATGCGCATGATGGGCGAGCAGTTCGTCACCGGCGAGACCATCGACCAGGCGCTGGTCAACGCCCGCAAGCGCGAGGCGCAGGGCTTTCGTTATTCCTACGACATGCTCGGCGAGGCGGCCATGACCGCCGACGACGCCCGGCATTACCTGGCGGCTTACGCCAAGGCCATCGACGCGATCGGCGCGGCCGCCGCCGGGCGCGGCGTCATCGACGCGCCGGGCATCTCGATCAAGCTGTCCGCGCTGCACCCGCGTTACGCACGGGCCAAGGTCGAGCGGGTCATGACCGAGCTTTACCCGCGGCTGCTGGCATTGGCGCAGCAGGCCTGCGGACTGAGCATCGGCATGAATATCGACGCCGAGGAATCCGAACGGCTCGAGATCTCGCTCGACCTGCTCGAGCGCCTGGCCTTCGAGCCCTCGCTCAAAGGTTGGGACGGACTGGGCTTCGTGATCCAGGCCTACCAGAAGCGCTGTCCGGCGGTGGTCGACTTCGTGATCGACCTGGCGCGGCGCAGCGGTCACAGGCTGATGGTCCGTCTGGTCAAGGGCGCGTACTGGGACAGCGAGATCAAGCGCGCGCAGCTGGACGGCCAGTCGGGCTACCCGGTCTACACCCGCAAGCCCTATACCGACGTGGCCTACATCGTCTGCGCCAGAAAGCTGCTGGCTGCCACCGACGCGGTATTCCCGCAGTTCGCCACGCATAACGCACAGACGCTGGCGTCCATACTGGCGATCGCAGGTGATGGCTTCAAGCCTGGCCAGTACGAATTTCAATGCCTGCACGGCATGGGCGAGCCCTTGTACGAGCAGGTGGTGGGACCGGTGGAACAGGGCAAGCTGGAGCGACCGTGCCGCATCTATGCCCCGGTCGGTTTGCACGACACGCTGCTGGCCTATCTGGTGCGCCGGCTGCTGGAGAACGGCGCCAACTCGTCCTTTGTCAACCGCATTGCCGACGAGAACGTGCCACTGGAAGACCTGGCGCAGGACCCGGTACTGACGGTGCAGGCGATGGCCGGGCGGGACGGCGCGGTTGGCCTGCCGCATCTTGGCATCCCGTTGCCGCGCCAGCTGTATGGCGCGTCCCGGCCCAACTCGCGCGGCGCCGACCTCGCTGACGAGACGACGCTTGGCGCACTGGCCAAGGCTTTCGCCGACGATGCGAGCCGGCACTGGGATACGGGTCCGCTGTTGGCGACCGACGCGCTGGCAGCGGGCAGGTCCGATGCCCAGCCGGTGTGCAATCCGGCCGATGCCGACGACGTGGTCGGTCAGGTACGTGAGGCGACGCTGGCCGAGGTCGGTCTGGCGCTGGACGCCGCCACCCAGGCAGCCCCCGGTTGGGCGGGAGTGGCACCCGCCGAGCGCGCGGCGATGCTGGAGGTTGCCGCCGATCAACTGGAGGCCGCCACGTTGCGCCTGCTGCCGCTGCTGGTGCGCGAGGCCGGCAAGACCTGCGCCAACGCGGTGGCCGAGGTGCGGGAAGCGGTCGACTTCCTGCGCTACTACGGCGCCGAGATCCGGCGCGACTTCGACAACGCCACGCACAAGCCGCTGGGTCCCGTGGTGTGCATCAGCCCGTGGAACTTCCCGCTGGCGATCTTCACCGGGCAAGTGGCCGCGGCGCTGGCCGCCGGCAATGTGGTGCTGGCCAAACCGGCCGAACAGACGCCGCTGGTGGCGGCGGCGGCGGTGCGCGCGCTGCACGCGGCTGGCGTGCCGCGCGGTGCGCTGCAATTGCTGCCAGGGCGTGGCGAAACCGTGGGTGCGGCGCTGGTGGGCGACGCCCGCGTGCATGGCGTGTTGTTCACCGGTTCGACTGAGGTTGCGCGGCTGCTGCAACGCGAGCTTGCCGGCCGGCTAACGGCCGCCGGCCAGGTCGTGCCCCTGATCGCCGAGACCGGCGGCCAGAACGCGATGATCGTCGACTCGTCGGCGCTGGCCGAGCAGGCGGTGGCCGATATCGTGTCCTCGGCCTTCGACAGCTGCGGCCAACGCTGTTCGGCGCTGCGCCTGCTGTGCGTGCAGGATGACGGTGCCGAGCGCCTGATCGAGATGCTGCAAGGCGCGGTACAGGAGCTGGAAGTCGGCGATCCGCGCCATCTGGCGACCGATGTCGGCCCGGTGATCGACGCCGATGCCAAGGGCATCATCGAGCGCCATGTGCAGGCCATGCAGGCAAAGGGTCGCCGCGTGTGGCAACCTCCCTTGGCGCTGGATGCAACGGCAGCGGCGCGCGGCCATTTCGTCGCCCCCACCGTGATCGAGATCGATCGCGTGGCCGACCTCGGGCGCGAGGTGTTCGGCCCGGTGCTGCATGTGCTGCGCTACCGGCGCGAGCGTCTGGCCGACACGCTGGAGACGATCAACGCCACCGGCTACGGCCTGACCCAGGGCGTGCACACCCGCATCGACGAGACCGTCGCGCAGGTGGTGTTCGCGGCGCGCGCCGGCAACCTGTATGTCAATCGCAACGTCGTCGGTGCGGTGGTGGGCGTGCAGCCGTTCGGCGGCGAAGGCCTGTCGGGCACCGGCCCCAAGGCCGGTGGGCCGCTGTATCTGCTGCGCCTGCTGGCCCAGCGCCCGGTGCAGGCGGCGCGGATGGCGGTGGCGCATTCCGGCGCGCTGACGCGGCCGGCGGTGCGTGGCCTGTCGAGCGAGCCGGCCCCGGGCCCGGCGTCGGCGCCGGTTGCACTGGCGCAGCTGCGCAGCTGGGCCCAGGCGCAGGGCAAGAACCTGCTTGCCGCCCAGTGCGACCGCGCCGTGGCCGAGTCGCCGATCGGGCGCTGGCACGGTCTGGCGGGTCCGACCGGCGAGGCCAACCTCTACGCGGTGCTGCCGCGCGAGGCGGTGCTGTGTCTGGCCGGTAACGATGCTGCTGGCGACGCGGATCGGCTGCTGCAGTTGGCCGCGGTGCTGGCTGCCGGCAGCCATTCCATCTGGCCTGCCGAGGCGGCCGCGCTGCGCGAGCGGCTGCCGATCGACGTGCGCGAATGCATCACGCTGACCGGGGACTGGACGAACGCGCGCACTAGCTTCGACGCCGTGCTGCACCATGGCGACGCGGCCTCGCGCCAGACGGTGGCCGAAGCACTGGCGGCGCGCCCGGGCGCGATCATCGGTCTCACGGCGCTGGCCTCGGGCGATACGCGCATTCCGATCGAGAGGCTGGTGATCGAGCGTTCGCTGAGCATCAACACCGCTGCCGCCGGCGGCAACGCCAGTCTGATGACGCTGGAATGAGATGGAGCTGGCAGAGGTCCTGACCGGCGCGCAGCCCGGCATCCCGTTCCGCCTGGAGCGTTTGGCGCCTGGTGTGCATCATTCCATGGCTGACAAGCTGGTCACAGTGGCGTGCTGTCTGATGGCATGGTTGTCACTGTCGATACCGGTGTGGGCCGGTTCAACCGACACCAGCGACAGCCCTGGCAGCGCGGGGTTGACCGGCGAGGTGCTGCGCGAGCGATTGACCCGGCGCCAGGACCAGTGGCGCAAGGACACCCCCTGGCAAACCGAGCTCGCGGGCCGGCCCCTGACGGTGTCGGGAGAACTGGGCGCGGACGTCGAGCAACTGATGCAGCCCCTGGAGGGCAGTCGCACCAGCCAGCGCAACAGCCTGAGGGCGTTGGCTGTCGAGGCAGAGGTGTTCTACAGCCTGAGCGATTCGGTGTCGCTGCTTGCGCAGTGGCGTTTGGTCCGTGAAAGCCGGTCGCAACGGCCGGGTGTGCGCGGGCGCTGGCAACAACACGCCGAGCGCGGCGAGATGTGGCTGCACGGCCAGGACGTCGCCGACAGTGGGCTGCATGTGCAGTGGGGTCGCATCAGGTTCGAAGAGGAGCGCCGCTGGTGGTGGGACCAGGAACTCGACGCGCTTCGCCTGTACCACGACGGCGACGAAGTCACATTTTCGATTGCGGCTGCGCGCGAGCGCGGGCGCGTCCGAAGCGACCAGCGGGGAATCGACGCGTCGCAGCAAGGTGTGCGTCGCTGGCTGGCAAACGCCAGCTGGAATTGGCAACCAGAGCAGACCATTGGTCTGTTTGTGCTGCGCCATGACGACCGTTCTGCCACCGAAGTCCTGGGCCAGAGTGTGGCGGTAGCGACCCAAGACGACTCCGACGCCAGGCTGACCTGGATCGGCGCCAGCCTGCGCGGTGAAGTCGCGCTGAGTCCCGCAGGATCCATCGGCTACTGGTTCGACCTGGCCCGCATGTCGGGGCGTGAACACACGGTGCAATACGCCGCGCTCGCAGCGCCAGCAACACCGCCGCACAGTGTGGTGACCGGCGTGGCTACCACCCGGCTGCGCGGCGGCGCAGTGGATCTAGGCCTGCGCTGGCTGGCGCCGTTGCCAGCCAAGCCACGCCTGACCCTGGCCCAAGCCGCCACGTTCGGCGGCGCGCGCGCGGGTGCAGGCGGTGGCTACCGGCAGACCGGATTGCATTCCAACCAGTACGATTTCGGCGCTGCGAAGGAATTCGCGCGGTACGGCGCCGCACTGGCGCCCGAACTGTCCAATTTGCGCATCACCACCATCGGCGTTGGTCTGTCACTGCCGGCGGCCGGTTCGCTGGACCTGGTCTACCACCGGTACCGGCAGGTCCGTGCGGCGACGGAGCTGCGCGGTGCCCGCATCGACGCCAGCCCGACCGGGCTGCATACCAGCGTGGGCAGCGGCATAGACCTGGTGGCAACCTTGCATCCTGCGCCACGCGTCGAGCTGAGCGCCGGCCTATCGACGTTTCGTGCCGGCTCGGCATTCGGCGCTATGAGCGGGCGGCGTTACCACTACCGGACGCTGGCGATGCGGGTTGCCTTTTGAGCGCCCCCAGCCCTGGCTTCGCCAGGCCCCCCGAGGGGGTGTTATAAAACTTGGGAGCGGCCCGGCGTTTTCTCAAGAGCCTGGAACGTCACGCAAACCATCAGCCCGCGCCGGCCGTCCGGTGCAGCCAAACCGTCTTGCAGGTGAATGCGGGCACTGTGCCGCTCGGCCACCTCCTTCACGATCGCCAGGCCCAGCCCCGTGCCCTGTGTGGCGTTCCCGGCCGCGAGCGCGCTCGTCCCGCGATAGAACCGGTCGAACACCCGCTCCCGTTCCGCCGTCGGAATACCCGGCCCGGAATCGGCCACCTCCAGCGCAAGGAAGGACTCCGCCACACGCAAGCGCACATCGACCTGGCCGCCGCGCGGGGTGTACTGCACGGCGTTGCCGACCAGATTGTCCAGCAGCATGCGCAGATGTTCTGCGTCACCCAGGACCGCACCGGCACCTGGTGCCATCGGATCCATGACGGCGCCGAGGTCGATTCCGCGAGCGTGCGCCAGGGTGCTGAAGTCTGCCACCACGGATTTGACCAGTCCGGCCAGGTCGACGGCGTGTAGCGTGCGGTCGCTCGCGTCCGGCATGAGCCGCGCAAGTTGCAGCAGTTGTTGGACCAGATGGGTTGCGCGGTCCAGCCCGCGGGCCATATCTGCCATGGCTTCCTCACGCATCGCCGGACTGGTGGCCTTTTCGAGCAATTGCATCTGCAACCGCAAGGCAGCAAGCGGCGTGCGCAACTCGTGCGCCGCGTCCGCCGTGAAGCGGCGCTGCGCCGACAACGCCAACGCGAGCCTCGCCATCAGGGCGTTCACGGATTCGACCAGTGGCCGGAGCTCGGACGGCAAGGCTATGGTGGCGATCGGCTCCAGCGAGGTAGCGCTGCGCTGTCCGACCTCGTTGGAGGTGTGTGTCAGCGGCGCCAGGCCACGGCGCAGCGCGAGCAACAGCAGCACGGCGATCAGCACCAGTGTGGCGGCCAGGTTCGGAAGCAAGATTTCCACCGCGGTGTCGACGGCAAGGTCTTCGCGTGCGGCCATCCATTGGGCCGCCTGTATCAGGTGGGTGGGCGAGCGCTGCGCATACACGCGCCAGGTGCCCTGCCGTGTTTCCAGGGTGTGGTAGCCCTCGCTCGCCACCCAGGGTATATCGGCGGCCGGAAACGACAGGAAGACACGCTGTTGGTCCAGGTTCCAGATCTGCGTCACGAACCCGCTGTCTTCCAGATCGGCAGCCGTGCCAGGAGTCGCAGGTGTCGTTGGGCTGTCGCCGCGGTAGTGTGTGCGGACGGACACCGCAAGCTGCTGAAGCTGCTCATCGAACACATCGGCCATTTCCTGGCGCGTGAATTCATAGGTCGCAAAGCCCAGCAGCAGGCCGCCGGCGACAAGCGCCAAGGCCATGCGCAGCATCAGCAGCCGGCGGATCGAGCCCACGTCAAGTCTCCGAGACGCAATAGCCGACGCCGCGAACATTGCGGATGCGATTGGCGCCGAGCTTCTTTCGCAGGTGGTGCAGGTGCACCTCGACCGCGTTGCTGCCGAGTTCTGCCGACCAGCCGTAGACCGCGTCCTCCAGGCGATCGCGCGACAGCACGGCCCCGGGCCTTTGCATGAGCGCCTCCAGCACGCTGAATTCGCGTGCCGACAAGGCCACCGGTTGTCCGTCGAGCCTGACCGTGCGCGCCACCGGGTCGACGCGCAACGACCCGCATTCCAGCAGCGGTGTCGCATTGCCGGCATGCCGGCGAACCAGGGCACGGACCCGTGCGATCAGCTCGTCGAGGTCATAGGGTTTGACGAGGTAGTCGTCGGCGCCGGCGTTCAGCCCCGCAACCCGGTCGGTCACGGCATCGCGCGCGGTGGCAATCAACACCGGAACCGGGTCGCGGCGCGATCGCACTGCGATCAGCACCGCCAGGCCATCCTGGCGTGGCAGCCCGAGGTCAAGAATCACAGTCTGGTAGACCTGGTTGGCGATCGACAGGTTTGCCGCGTGGCCGTCGCTCACCCAATCCACGCAGAAACCGGCCCGTGTCAGGCCCTGGCATACCGCCTTGCCGATCATCGGGTCGTCTTCCACCAGCAACAGTCGCATGGATTCCCTCCTGCCAGCCGCCGCCAACCGGTCCGGCACCGGCGTGGTCGTGCGCGTCAAGCCACCCGATTTGCGCGACGGCCACTTTTTTAAGCTTGACCGGGCCCGCTTAAGTGTGACTTAAGTCGCCCACGACAAACATCCGTCCCGTGGCCGCAACTTGCCCGGCACGGCCACAGTGCGGCACGAACGGCCAGTTCGCCTGCACTGGGCTTGGGGGCTTTTCTTTCAACCCTTATCCATACCAGGAGTTTCTACCATGAAGAAGACTGCAATTGTCGATCGGCTTGTATTGTTTGGACGGAAGGCCGTACCCGTCGTGGTTGCCGCTGTTGTCGTGGGGGTCTTGACTCCGGCGGCGATGGCGCAATCGCCCGTGGTCGTGCCACTGAAGGACGCACGCATGAAGATCGAACTGAACGCGACCGACAACGATGTCGGCATCCAACTGTTCATCGACGCCGACCCCTGGAAACGCATGGACGTATTCGACCCCAACGGGGCGACTGTTTTCACGACGGTCACCAGCGGCAGGATTGGCTTGCAGGGCGGCACCGAGCTGTTCCTGGAGAGCGCGGAGCCGAACTTCAACCAGTTGTCGCTGGCCGCGTTTCTCCAGCGCTTCCCAGCCGGCGACTACCGCATCCAGGGTGAAGGATTTGGCGGCGAGATCCTGCTGGGCAGCGCACGCTTCACGCACAACA
Organism: Rhodoferax sp.; assembly: GCA_043759735.1. GTDB lineage: Bacteria > Pseudomonadota > Gammaproteobacteria > Burkholderiales > Burkholderiaceae_C > CAISIP01. Next base: position 14,739 of record JAYUQC010000150.1, on the reverse strand, counting down.
TCCCGCAGGGACCGGAGCTCCTGTCACCGGGCGAAGGCGCGGAAGTGGACCTCAACAACACGGTGGTCCGGTGGAATCCGGTTCCAGCGCCGAACGGTAGCCCGATCGTGGGATACCAGGTCCTGGTGGTCAATCCGCACTCGGGTTTCGCTGGCATTCCAAAAACTATTCTCGATGTGATGATGCCAGCCACGGCGACCAGCATGGCGGTACCTGCCGGGTTTCTGCGTCTCGGTACCGAATACGAGTGGGAGGTTCTGGCGATCGAGTCGGGCGGAAACCAGACACTGTCGGTCGGGCATTTTGAAACCGCCTCGATCAGTGCGGTACCCGAACCGTCCGAGGCCGCAATGCTGGCACTGGGTGTTTCTTTGATTCTGACCGTGGCGCGCAGACGCAAGAACCGGGCGGACTGATCGGGACGGCCGGGCGGCAATCACCCGGCCTCCTGGTAGCCTGGGCTGGCCGGCGGGTGGCCAGCGTCGCGCGCCGCATGTCCTCGGCGGCCTCGCAGTCCTGCCGCGATTGGCGTGGCAGACATCGGCGCCGGATCAGGGCCAACGGGTATCGGGCTCCAGCGGGTACAGCGGCACCCGGCGGTGGTGGTAGCTGAAGGTCGACAGATCGGCTGTGGTCACACCCGGCGTGGCGACCCAGATCATCTCCTTGGCGATCGGCTCCATCGCCGGGCGGGGCGAATGCACTCCCTTGGCGACGATGACCTTCATGTTCAGCGGTTCGATGTCCAGCATGCGGAACTGCTGCAGACTGGACGAACCGGCGCCGCGCGAGGTCAGCACCAGCACGTAACCGTCGTCGGTGCGCAGGGCGCAACTGGGTCCGTCGTTGTAAAAGCGAAAACCGCCGTGCGTGGGGCCGGTTTCTTCGTAACGCCCGTCGGACAGGGCGGTGACTGTGGCCTGGATGGCAAACGGCGCGCCGTGCCTGCCGTCGGTCTTGCCGCCGACCAAAGCGTCGATGCGCTCGCCGACACCCACCGCCTGACACTGGTGCACCACGTCGCGGTCGCAGACCACCTGCAGCAAATTCTTCACGCCGAGCCGGCGCGCGGCGTGCAGGATGTGGGTCGAGTCGCCCGGGCTGCCGCCGCCCACGTTGTCGCCCACGTCGAACAACACCACCGGGCCGGCCGGCGCCGCCTGGGCGCGCAGCAGCGCCGCGTCGATCGGGGTGCCGCCCTGGTTGAGTTTCACCCGCATGCCCCAGGCGGCCAGTGCCAATTGGCGCGCGACGTCGTTGGCCAGCGCCTGGTCGTTGTCGGTGACGGCGATGAACGACATGCCCATCTCGGGCACGTCCGCGTACGGATAACCCTCCACCACACTGACCGACAACACACCGGGGCGCCGGCGCTGCAGGTCGGCAAGCATGAGCAGATCCGACATCGGCGCGTCGCTGGTTCCCTGGCACAGGATGTTGACCAGCAGCGGCGGCATCTCGATTGCGCTGGTCGGGCGGATCGTGCCGCGCACGGTCTGCAGCGTCAGGCGCGCGCACAACCGCGCTTGCGCATACGCGTCGACGTGCGGGTTGGTCTGGTAGACCGTGGTGATGTCGGCGTTGTGCACCATCTGCGCCGACAGGTTGCCATGCATGTCCAGCGCCTGGCCGATCGGCACCTTGGGGCCCACGGTTTCGCGTACCCGGCGCACCAGTTCTCCATCCGCGTCGAGCCAGGTCTCGGACACCGCTGCGCCGTGCTGCGGCAGCAGCACGGCGTCCCACGGACCGTTGTCACGGATCGCCCCAACGACCCGCCCGATCAGGTACGCGATCGCCTCGGCCGTGATCGCGCCCATGGGTGTCAGCCGCGCAAAGAACAGTGGCACCAGTTCGACCTCGGGATCTTCGGCGGCAGCGGCCATGAAGCCGGCCAGCGTGGACTGTGAGCTGGCGTATTCGGCACGGATCGCCTGCGCATCCTCCAGCATGCCGGCGCGCCGCCACAAGTCCAGGCTGGCCGGAATGCTGGAGAAGGTGTTGGACTCGTGCAGGAAACCAGCGGTGGCAATGCGGATCATGGTGGCGCGCCTTCGGAAAGTGGACGGTCGGATTGTCAGTCGATTGCGGTGCAGCGGGACCGCAGCCCACTCCCGGCGCAGGCGAAGCACTGGGAAGGGGCCTGGGCAGGTCGTTGCGCTGCCTCGTTCAAGGTGGTGCGACCGCTGATGGCCCAGGGTGTCTTGGCTCAAAACGGGTCCAGCGGATATATCGGTCTTCTGATGTTGGCGAATCGCAGCGCCGCGTAGTCCGAAGTACATACGCCGGTGCCCGCGCATTCGACTACCGCATGGGCCAGCGATTGCAACCCGGCGCGCCAATGTACGCGGCTCTTGATCATCAGGAACTGCACGGTCTCTGGTGCGACGCCGACCGCGCTGAACGCAGCCAGGTCGTGCGGCTCCACGTGACTGGAGATGACGACTATCCGCACTTTGCCGGTGTCGAGAACGGCGCTCGGCCCCATGGTATTGAGTTCGCCGCCCGACATCGGGCCGCGGTTGCGGTAGCGGCCGTCGCACAATAGCTGTACGCGACCGCTCACGATGCGCGGCTGCCCCTTGAGTCCAATGGCCGGCATGTCGAGCTTTCCGCCGAGCGACAAGGTGACCTGCGCACCGATGCCGGCCGCAAGCATCTGTTGCACTGCTTCGGGGTCGAAGACGGCGAACGCCACCACGTTCTCCAGGCCGGCATCCAGAATCGCACCCAGCACGGTCATGCAATCCATGGTGCCGCCCGAGGCACAGTTGTCGCTGTGATCGAGCAACACGATTGGTCCGCTATCGGCGGGCCGGGTGCTGGCCAGCGCCCGGGCTTGGGCCAGGGAGTCAGCGAGCGGCTCGATTTTGAAGACAAATTTGGCGCGCTGCTGCCATGCCAATTCCAGCAATTCGTCGCACCAGCGACGCGCCTGCCCGAGGTCGCCATCGGTGACCACCACCGCGGAAAGCCCCGCGAATTCGATATCCGCGTGCGGGAAGCCGACGAACAGGCTTGCGCACAGGGCGCCTTGGGATTCCATCTCGCGGCAACGCGCCTGCAGTTCACGGTTCGGCGAGTCGTCGGTGCCCTGGCGCATCACGTGCGGCAACATCGGCTTGCGGCCCCAAGCCATGGTGGGTCGGGCCTGGCCCGCCAACAGGGCCAGCACGGCGCGGCCGGCCCGTTGCCCGGTTTCGTACAAGTCCACATGCGGATAGGTCTGGTAACCAGCGATGGCGGTGGCGTTAGCGCCTATCGCGTCGTACAGGTTGGTGTGCATGTCGAGTGCCACGGCGATCGGTGTGTCTGGCGCAATGGCACGGATGCGTCGCAGCAGTTCTCCTTCGCCGTCCTCGTGGCTTTGCGTCACCATCGCGCCATGCAGATCCAGCAACACCGCATCGCAACCCCGAGCAACCGCAGTGCAAATACGCGCGACGATGTATTCGAACGCGCCATCCTCGACGGGTCCGCTGGGCCACGCGCTCGCCGCGATGGCGATGGTGTACTGCGCACCGGCTTGCTCGGCCAGGTCGATGAATGCGGCAATGGCTGAGCCGGTGCCCTGGTACGCCGTATGTGCAGCATCGCCTTCAGGGGGAACACCGCCGCCAACGGCAAAACGCGCCAGCGGCGTCGGCACCGGTGAGTAGGTGTTCGTCTCGTGCTTCATCTGGGCAATCACGAGTTTCATCTTGTTGTCTCCATTTTTATTGCTGGTGGCACTGGGGATCATGCTTCATCGGTCCGGCTCGGGCGCAGTCCGGCGTCGCGGCGTACTGGATTGCCAGTTGCCCTGCATCCTGCAGGCTGCTGCGAGGGCAATGACCAACGATCTTATACACTGCGCCGCATGATTTCCATCGACTTTGATGGCTCGGCGCCGTATGTCGCGCAAATAGAGGAAAAGCTGCGTCGCAAGATCGAAGATGGATTCCTGCGCGTTGGTGCCAAGATGCACTCGGTGCGCCTGCTTGCGAGAGAATGCGGCGTGAGTGCGCCCACGGTTGTGGAGGCGTACAACCGGCTTGTCTCGGACGGTTACCTCGAAGCGCGCCGAGGCAGCGGATACTTCGTGTCCATCCGGCAGCGCGGTACCCAAGGATTGCCGGCAATTCATGGAGAGCCATCTTCGCCGACATTGCCATGCGTTGCGCCAGCGCCTTGCCGACGCTCAGGGGCAGGTATGCGATCAGCGATACGAGCACCTCAGGCGGCCTTCTGGCCGATCTCGAAGTTCGACAATTTTTCCAGCGCGCGCACCATACCCGAGTGGTCCCAAGCCGCGCCGCCGTGCGAAACGCAGGCGCTGAACAATTGCTGCGCGATCGACGTGCCGGGCAGGGCCAGGCCCAGTGACTTGGCCGCTCCCAATGCGAGGTTCAAGTCCTTCTGGTGCAATGCAATGCGAAAGCCCGGTTCGACACTGCGCTTGACCATGCGTTCACCCAGGATGTCCAGGATGCGCGAGGTCGCCAAGCCTCCCATCAGGGCTTGCCGCACCGTGGCCGGATCGGCCCCGGCCTTGGCCGCGAACAACAGGCCTTCTGCAACCGCGTTGATGGTGAGGGCCACGACAATCTGATTGGCGACCTTGCACGTCTGGCCGTCACCACTGGCGCCCACCAGCGTGATGTTCTTGCCCAACAGCTCGAACACCGGCTTGATGCGCTCGAACACCGCGGGCATGCCGCCCACCATGATAGACAGCGCCGCGTTCCGGGCGCCAACATCGCCGCCGGACACCGGCGCGTCCAGATAGTCGCAGCCCAGCGCCTCGATTTTTTTCGCATATTGCTTGGTTTCGACCGGCGAGATAGAGGACATGTCGACCACCGTCTTGCCGGCGCTCAGGCCTTGGGCGACACCGTTTTCGCCAAACAGAACCCGGCCCACGTCAGGCGTGTCCGGCAGCATGGTGATGATGATGTCGGCGCGCTGCGCGACGCCCTTGGCATCAGGACACGGGGTAGCGCTGCTGGCCGCAATCTCCGCTGGCGTCTTTCCGCGGGTATGGACGAACAGCTGATGGCCCGCCCGGATGAGATGGCCCGCCATCGGCGTTCCCATGATGCCCAGTCCGATGAAGCCGATTTTGAGAGGCATGTTGGTCACTGTGCTGATCCTTCTGTTGTTGAAATCAGGGATGGTCCGGATTGGATGACGTGACCATTTGTTGGCGCCATCCCAGGCCCGCTTGTGTGGTGGTCGCGGGCTTGTATTCGCAGCCGATCCAGCCGTCGTAGCCGATGCGGTCCAGGTGGGCGAACAGGAAGGCGTAGTTGATCTCGCCGCTGCCCGGCTCATTGCGTCCGGGGTTGTCGGCCAGCTGTAGATGGCCGATGCGTGCCAGGTTCTTTTGCATTGTTGCAGCCAACTCGCCTTCCATGCGCTGCATGTGGTAGATGTCGTACTGCAGGGTGGCGTTGTCGGCGCCGACCTCGTCCAGGATCGACAAGGCCTGCGCCGTGCCGCTGAGGTAAAAGCCGGGAATGTCGAATGTGTTGATCGGCTCGATCAGCAGTTTGAGCCCCACCCGTTTGAGCTCGGCGGCCGCATATCGCAGGTTTTCGACCAGGGTCTTGCGCTGCACGTCGGCGGCCACCCCGGCGGGCGCCTTGCCGGCCAGGCAGTTGAGCTGGGGCACACCCAAAACCTGGGCATAGCCGATGGCCTTGGCTACGCCATCTTGAAACTCCGCCACGCGCGCGGGGTGGCAGGCAATGCCGCGTTCGCCCGCGTCCCAGTCGCCGGCGGGCAGGTTGTGCAGCACCAATTTGAGCGCGTGGGCATCGAGCCGTTGTTTGATTTCTTCGGCCGGCCAGGCGTACGGGAACAGGAACTCAACGGCCGTGAAGTCGGCCATGGCGGCCTGCGCGAAACGGTCCAGGAAAGGGTGCTCGGTAAAGAGCATCGTCAGGTTGGCGGCAAATCGGGGCATGTTGGTTCTCCGTTCAGTCGAGCATGGATACGGCGGTGGGCACGTCGGCCTTGCTGGTGGCCAGTTCCTCGAACTCGACCACGTTGTCGATCTCAGTTCCCATCGCGATATTGGTAACGCGCTCCAGGATGATCTCGATCATCACCGGCACCTTGAACTCCAGCATCCAGGCCTCGGCCTGCGCGATGGCGGGTGCGATCTCCTGCTGCCGGTGCACGCGAATCGCCTTGCACCCCAGGCCTTCGACAACTGCGACATGGTCGACGCCATAGCCGTGCGTAACCTGTTCCGGTGCCACATTGATGTTCTCGAATGCCAGTTGCACGCAGTAGTCCATCGCGAAGCCGCGCTGGCTCTGGCGGATCAGGCCGAGGTAGCTGTTGTTCACCACCACATGGATGTAAGGCAGCTTGAACTGCGCACCCACGGCCATCTCCTCGATCATGAACTGGAAGTCGTAGTCGCCCGACAACGCCACGATCTTGCGCGTGGGGTCCGCAGCCCGCACGCCGAGCGCCGCCGGAATGGTCCAGCCCAGCGGTCCGGCCTGGCCGCAGTTGATCCAGTGGCGCGGGTGGTACACATGCAGGAACTGGGCGCCGGCGATCTGGCTCAGGCCAATGGTCGAGATATAGGTGGTGTCCCTGCCGAACGCATTGTTCATGCACTGGTATACGCGCTGCGGCTTCATCGGCACGGTGTCGTAGTTGGTCTTGCGCAGGAATTCAACCGAACCCTTGCGCGTCTGGCATTCCCGGGCCCAGGTCGACCAGTTGCGCAGTTTGCCTTCTCGCTTCCACTCCTCGGCAATTTGCACAAACAATTCCAGCGCGGCCTTGGCGTCCGACACGATGCCGTAGTCCGGTGCGAAGACACGGCCGATCTGGGTCGGCTCGATATCGACGTGGATGAACCGGCGGCCCTTGCAGTAGACCTCCGGGCTGCCGGTGTGGCGGTTCGCCCAGCGGTTGCCGATGCCGAGCACGAAGTCGCTGGCCAGCATGTTGGCGTTGCCATAGCGATGGCTGGTCTGCAGGCCACACATGCCGGCCATCAGCGGATGGTCGTCGGGGATCGCGCCCCAGCCCATCAGGGTTGGAATCACCGGGATGCCGGTGATCTCGGCCAGGCGCTGCAATAGATCGGATGCATCCGCATTGATGATGCCGCCACCGGCCACGATCAATGGCTTGTCGGCCGTGTTCAGCATTTCCATCGCTTTCTCGATCTGCTTGCGCGATGCGGTCGGCTTGTAGACACCCAGCGGCTCATAGGTGTCGATATCGAACTCGATCTCGGCCATCTGCACGTCGAATGGCAGGTCGATCAGCACCGGGCCGGGGCGGCCCGAGCGCATCAGGTGAAACGCCTGCTGGAAGGCGCGCGGCACCTGGGCCGGCTCCAGCACCGTGGTGGCCCATTTGGTCACCGGCTTGGCGATGGACGCGATGTCCACGGCCTGGAAATCTTCCTTGTGCATGCGTGCACGGGGCGCCTGGCCGGTGATGCACAGGATCGGGATGCTGTCGGCCTGGGCCGAATACAGGCCGGTGATCATGTCGGTTCCGGCCGGGCCCGAGGTGCCGATGCACACGCCGATGTTGCCTGCCTTGGCACGGGTATAGCCCTCGGCCATGTGGGATGCCGCTTCGACGTGGCGCGCCAGCACATGGGCGATCGACTGGCGCTCGCGCAGCTGGGCGTAGAGCGGGTTGATTGCGGCCCCGGGCACACCGAAGGCCTGGGTCACGCCTTCTCTTTCCAGCACCAGCACCGCGGCCATTGCAGCCTTCATCTTTGCCATGAATCGCTCCTTGAACTGTTGCCTGCGATGTTCGTTCGGCGTGGCTCGTCTGTGAACGCCAGTCCGTCGATAACAACTATTCCGTGGTGGAATAGTGGGGCCGGATCGCGGTACAGTCGCGCATGGATGGCGTCTCCAGCCTGCAACTGTTCATTCGCGTTGTCGAGACCGGCAGCTTCAGCCGTGGCGCTGCCGAACTGGGCATTACGCAGCCGACCGCAACCAAGGCGCTGGCAGCCACTGAACGGCGCCTGGGCGCGCGCTTGCTGCACCGCTCCACCCGGGGTGTGACGCCGACCGAGGTCGGCCGTCTGTACTACGAGCGCTGCCTGACCATTGCCCGCGCCATCGACGACGCCGAGAATCTGGCCACACTGGTGCAGAGCGAGATCGGTGGCACGCTGCGCATCAGCACCTCAGTGGCGTTCGGCCGGCGCGTGATGGTTCCGCTGTTGCTGCGCTACATGCGCCGCAATCCGAAGATCGTGGTGGATCTGAGTTTTGACGATCGGTATGTCAATCTCGTCGAGCAGGGCGTGGATGTCGCGCTGCGCATGGGGCGCCTGGCCGACTCGACGCTGGGCGCGCGCTACCTGGGCATCAATCCCTGGCTCATGGTGGCCGCCCCCGACTACCTTCAAACGCGGGGCGCGCTGCGCGAGGCAAGTGACCTGGCCCGTCACGATTGCCTGATCTACAGCAGCGTTCAGGGTGACGCCCGCTGGAGCCTGACACCGCCGGGCGGCAAGGAACACGCGGTGCCGGTGAAGGGCCCTTTGCGTTCCAACAGCCTGTCTGCAGTACTCGATGCCAGCATCGCCGGCCTGGGGCTGGCAATTTTGCCCTGGTATGTGGCCGGACCGTCCGTGGCCAGCGGCACCGTGCGCCAGGTGTTGGCCGACCATGCGCTGCCGGCGCAGGATTTGCATGCGGTGTTCCCGTCGCCTAAACTGGTGCCAACCAAGGTCAGCCATTTGATTGATTGGCTGGCCGCCGAGTTCGAGGGTGAATGGTGGCTGCGTGTGTTGTGACGGCAAGGTCGAGCGACTGTCGCAGCCTGATCGATAGAATCGGGAACTCTGATCGCCCAAGCTGCTCGAACCTCCAACGGCCACTCCAATCTTCCATGCCAAACCCTTCTGACCTGACCCATGGCGGCCGCAATGCGCCTTGCGCCTTGCCCGCGGGCGGTGCTGATCGCGGGCAGCGTGTTTGGAGTCCGTCGCGATGACGCGAGGCCCGCTGCGGCATGTCGCCAGAAGCCTGATTGTCATGCTGGTATTGGCGCAGTGGGCCATCATGTCCCATGCCTGCATGGCGTTCGCCCGCGCAGAGCAAAGTACATTCATCGCGGCGCGTGCCGCAACCCAGGCTGTTTCGGACATCGGCTTGGCGGTGACCGATGCGGGGCATCCGCCTGACTGTGCTTCGATGGAAAGCCTGTCGGCCTATGGGCAGGACATTCTGTGCGCCGAGCATTGCAAGGTCGGCACCCAGGGTGACCAGAGTTCCGCCGTCGTCGTGCCGGCAGTGGTTTTGTCGGCCTTGTATGGGGTGAAACCCCCGACCGTCGTCGCGCCGCCGTCGCGGCGCGCATCGGCGTCCATGGCCAGCGCGCTGGCTCTGGCATCGCCCCCGCACGCAATCCTGCACTGCGTGCGCAGAACCTGAATCTCCGCTAGACAACCGGCCGCCGGGCCTTGACCCGGAATGGCTCGCCTGTCGATAAGCCCCTGCCCTGGTTGGCGACCTGAGCGGTCGATCAAGGTGCGCGTGGGTTCGACAAACCGGGTTCGTCTGAAGGAGAAAAGCATGTCAATTCGTTGCATGGCGCGCTGGCGGTGTCAGTGCCTGCTGGTGTGTGCCTGTTGTTGGGTGGCGGCCGCGCAGGCGCAGGCTGCGTTGACGCTGGAGTCCGCGTTGCAGCGCGCACAGGCCAGGTCGCGCCAGTTGCCCGCCCAGGACGCCGCCGTGCAGGCTGCGCGCGCGATGGCCATTGCGGCAGGGCAATTGCCCGACCCGGTCCTGCGGGCGGGCATCACCAACCTGCCGGTCGATGGCCCGGATCGGTTCTCGCTGACGCGTGATTTCATGACCATGCGTTCGGTCGGGGTGATGCAGGAGTTCACCCGATCGGACAAGCGGGCGGCGCGGGCGGCGCGCTTTGACCGGGAAGCCGATGCCGGCGCGGCAGGTCGCGCGGTTGCGCTGCTGGACCTTCGCCGCAGCACGGCCGTTGCCTGGCTGGAACTCCACTATTGGGAGCGGCTGCGCGACGCGCTGGCCGTGCAACGGACCGAAGCGTCATTGCAGGTCGATGCAGCGGATGCAGCCTACCGCGGCGGGCGGGGGGCGCAAGCCGATCTGTTCGCTGCGCGTTCGGCCGTGGCACGGATCGACGACGAGGTACTGCAAACCCAACTGCGGATTGCGACGGCGCGTACGCAATTGGCGCGCTGGATTGGTGCCGATGCGGAGCAACCATTGGCGTTGCCCCCTGCCACAGACCGATTGCGTCTGATGCTGCCCACTCTGGATGTTCAACTGGAACACCACCCGCGCATGGTCCAACTGGATCGCCAGGTGGCCATAGCCTTGGCCCAGGCCGAGATTGCGCGAACCGGCAAACGCGCTGACTGGAGCCTGGAGGTGATGTTCAGCAAACGCGGCCCTGCTTACTCCAATATGGTGTCAGTCAACCTGTCGCTGCCTTTGCAATGGGATCAGGCGAATCGCCAGGACCGCGAACTCGCCGGCGCCCTGGCCGTGGTGGAGCAGCGGCGAGAAGAGCGCGCCGAAGCGCTGCGCGAACTGGTTGCGCAAGCACGCGTCATGCTTGCGTCGTGGCATGGCAACCAGCAACGGCTCGCGCTATTCGACGGCACCTTGATGCCACTGGCGCGCGAGCGTACCCGCGCCACCTTGGCCTCCTATCGTGGCGGCACGGGGCCTTTGGCCTCGGTACTGGAAGCCCGGCGCATGGAGATCGATACCGCCATCGACCGCCTGCGCCTGGAGATGGAAACCGCGTCCCTGTGGGCGGGTGTGGAGTTCCTTCTTCCGTCCGATCTGGACTTGTCTGCACGCACGGAGCAAAAGCCATGAAGAAGATGACGGGACTGATCAGTTTTATCGCCGCCTTCGCCTTGGCAGGGACCGGTTACGCGCTGTACCGCCTGGGTGTGCAACGCGGCATGGCGCAGCTGCCTGCTGTGGGCGTCGTATCGCCCGCTGGCTCGCAGCCCGCCCCGCAGGCCTTGCCGCAAGGCATCGCGCAGGGCGAAGCGGCGACCCGGCGCCACATCGGCAGCGGCATCAAGGCCGGCGACGTCGACCCGGCGACCGGCCGCACGGTGTTGTACTACTACGACCCGATGGTGCCCGGCAACAAATTCGACAAGCCGGCCAAGTCGCCGTTCATGGACATGATGCTGGTACCGGTGTACGCCGATGCGGGTAACGCCGATGCCAGCAGCGTTGCGGTGAGCCCGCGCATCCAGCAGAACCTGGGGCTGCGCAGCGCCGAGGTGGTCGAGGCGCTGTTGGCCCCCGAGGTGACGGCCGTCGGATCCATCGTCTGGAACGAGCGCGACCAGGTCATCGTGCAGGCGCGGGCAGCCGGTTATGTCGAGAAACTGCTGGTGCGCGCAACACTGGACCGGGTGCAGGCGGGCCAGCTGCTGGCCGAGATCTATGTGCCGGAGTGGATCGCCGCGCAGGAGGAGTTTTTGTCGGTGCGCCGGATGCAGGGTACGGATATCGCGGGCCTGATCGATGGCGCGCGCCAGCGCATGCGCCAGGTCGGCATGGCCGAGGCGCAGATCGCCGCGGTGGAACGCAGCGGGCAGACCCAGCCGCGGTTTGCATTGACGGCGCCGATCGGCGGCGTCGTGACTGAACTGATGGTGCGCGAGGGCATGGTGGTCATGGCCGGCGCGACGCTGTTTCGCATCAACGGCACCGCCAGCGTCTGGGCGCAGGGCGAAGTGCCGGAAAGCCAGGCTGCCTTGCTGCGACCCGGCGCCAAGGTGGTTGCGACGACACCGGCCATCCCCGGCGTCCGGTTTACCGGGCGCGTGCAGGCCCTGTTGCCGGATGTGGATGCCGCAACCCGGACCGTGAAGGCGCGTATGGAACTGGCCAACCCGGGCGGGCGGCTGGTGCCGGGCATGTTCGTGCAGATGCAGTTCATGGACATGCGGGGTGGCCGGGCGCTGGTGGTGCCGACCGAGGCCATCATCCAGACCGGCAGGCGCACGCTGGTGATGTTGGCCCTGCCGGAGGGCCGTTTCCGGCCGGCCGAGGTGGTGATCGGCATCGAGACTGGCGGACAGACGGAAGTCACCAAGGGCTTGCAGGCCGGCCAGCGGGTGGTGGTGTCGTCGCAGTTTCTGATCGATTCGGAGGCGAGCCTGAAAGGGGTCGAGGCCCGGCTCAACGCGGAACCTGCGCCCGTTGCCGCGGCCGCCGCGCAGCATGTGGGCGAGGGTCGGGTCGAGGCGATCGGGCGCGACAGCCTGACCTTGTCGCACGGACCGATCCCGTCGCTGAAGTGGGGTTCGATGACGATGAATTTCAAGCTGCCGCGCGCCGGCGCGCCGCGGGGTGTGGCGGTCGGTGATACGGTGGATTTCTCGTTCGGCATGGATGCCGATGGTTTGCCGCAGTTGGCCAGCGTGCGCCTGCGCGCGCCCGATCCCCAACGGCCAGGCGCAGCAGCAGTGCCCGCGGCCCCTGGAAAGAAACCATGATCGCCGGCTTGATCCGCTGGTCGATCGGTAATCGTTTTCTCGTATTGCTGGCCACGTTGATGGTCAGTGCCTGGGGCGTGATCTCGGTCATCCGCACGCCGCTCGATGCGCTGCCCGACCTGTCGGATGTGCAGGTGATCATCCGCACCACCTACCCCGGCCAGGCGCCGCGCATCGTCGAGGATCAGGTCACCTACCCGATGACGACGACGATGCTGTCGGTGCCTGGCGCCAAGACGGTGCGCGGCTATTCGTTCTTCGGCGACAGCTTCGTCTATGTGCTGTTCGAGGACGGAACCGACCTGTACTGGGCCCGTTCGCGGGTGCTGGAATACCTGAACCAGGTGCAGGCACGGTTGCCGGCCAACGCCAAGGCGCAGCTGGGACCCGATGCGACCGGTGTCGGATGGATCTACCAGTATGCGCTGGTCGATCGTAGCGGATCGCTGGATGTGTCCCAGCTGCGCGCGCTGCAGGACTGGTTCCTCAAGTTCGAGCTCAAGTCGGTCCCCAACGTGGCCGAGGTCGCGTCGGTCGGCGGCATGGTGCGCCAGTACCAGGTGCTGCTCGACCCGGACAAACTGGCGGCCTATCGGATTCCGCACACCCGCGTCGTCGAGGCCTTGCGCCGTGCCAACCAGGAGAGCGGCGGCTCGGTGCTCGAACTGGGCGAGGCCGAGTACATGGTGCGCGTCTCGGGTTACCTCAAGACGCTGGAGGATTTTCGCCAGGTGCCGCTGCAAGGCACCGATGCGGGAGTGTCGGTGCGACTGCGTGATGTGGCCCGTATCCAGGTCGGACCGGACATGCGCCGGGGCATTGGCGAACTCGACGGCGAGGGCGAGGCTGCCGGCGGCGTGATCGTGATGCGTTCGGGCAAGAATGCGCTGGAGACGATTGCCGCGGTCAAGCACAAGCTCGCGCAATTGCGGGGCAGCCTGCCCAAGGGCGTCGAGATCGTGCCGGTGTACGACCGCTCCGGATTGATCGAGCGCGCGGTGCAGAACCTGGGCACCAAGCTGCTGGAAGAGTTTCTGGTTGTCGCGCTGGTCTGCTTCGTCTTTCTGTTTCATCTGCGATCGGCCTTCGTGGCCATCGTTTCGCTGCCGCTGGGCATCCTGGTAGCGTTCATCGTGATGCGCTACCAGGGTGTCAATGCCAACATCATGTCGCTGGGCGGCATTGCCATTGCGATCGGCGCCATGGTCGACGCTGCGGTGGTGATGATCGAGAACGCCCACAAGCACCTGGAGCGTTGGGGCCATGCGCATCCGGGCGAGAACCTGCGCGGTGAAGCGCGCTGGCAGGTGATCGGCGATGCGGCGGTCGAAGTCGGGCCGGCGTTGTTCTTCTCGCTGTTGATCATCACGCTCTCGTTCATTCCGGTGTTCACCCTGGAGGCGCAGGAAGGGCGGCTGTTTGCGCCCCTGGCCTTCACCAAGACCTACGCCATGGCGGCGGCAGCCGGCTTGTCGGCCACGCTGATTCCGGTGCTGATGGGCTACCTGATTCGCGGCCGTATCCCGCACGAGCAGGCCAACCCGCTGAACCGACTGCTGATCGCGGCGTACCGCCCGCTGCTGAACCTGGTGCTCAAAGTGCCCAAGTTGACGGTGGCAGTTGCCGTCGTGGCCCTGGCGGCCAGTCTGTGGCCCTTGCAGCACATCGGCGGCGAGTTCATGCCGCCGCTGGACGAGGGTGACCTGTTGTACATGCCCTCGGCGCTGCCCGGCTTGTCGGCGGGCAAGGCCGGCGAGTTGTTGCAGCAGACAGACCGGCTGATCCGCACCGTGCCCGAGGTGGCGCGCGTCTACGGCAAGGCCGGGCGCGCCGAAACGGCCACCGACCCGGCGCCGCTGGAGATGTTCGAGACCACGATCCAGTTCAAGCCACGCGAACAATGGCGGCCCGGCATGACGCAGGACAAGCTGGTCGAGGAACTCGATCGCATCGTCCGGGTACCGGGCCTCTCCAACATCTGGGTGCCGCCGATCCGCAACCGGATCGACATGCTGGCGACCGGTATCAAAAGCCCGATCGGCATCAAGGTGTCGGGTGCGAACCTCGAAGAGATCGATCGCACCGCGCGGGAAATCGAAGCGGTGGCAAAGACCGTGCCGGGGATCAGCTCGGCACTTGCCGAACGGCTTTCTGGCGGGCGCTATATCGACGTGTCGATCAACCGGGCAGCAGCCGCGCGCTATGGCCTCAACGTCGCCGATGTGCTGCAAGGGCCA
>JAYUQC010000149.1:0-10266 GCA_043759735.1 Rhodoferax sp. | reverse complement strand
GGTCGGTGCGCCCGCGTGTGGCGACGTGATGAAGCTGCAGATCAAGGTCAACGCGCAGACCGGCGTGATCGAGGATGCGCGCTTCAAGACCTACGGCTGCGGGTCCGCCATTGCGTCGTCGTCGCTGGTCACCGAGTGGGTCAAGGGCAAGACGCTGGACCAGGCGGCGGCGCTGAAGAATAGCCAGATCGCCGAGGAACTGGCGCTGCCGCCGGTCAAGATCCATTGCTCCATCCTGGCCGAGGATGCGATCAAGGCCGCGGTCGACGACTACAAGAAAAAGCATTCGCACTGACATGAAACTGTCTTCACACTCACTGCGTTCGCTGCCCCCGACGGGGGCCGTCAGTACCTTCGGAACGGCCGGGCGGTACTGCAGGGTGCCCCCACGCTCGCTGCGTTCGCTGCCCCCCGAGGGGGGGGTCGTCAGTACCTTCGGAACGGCCGGGCGGTACTGACATGGGCGTTTCTGTATCTGAAGCCGCGGCGCGGCATGTCAATCGCTACCTGAGCAAGCGCGGCAAGGGCGTCGGTGTGCGCCTGGGAGTCAAGACCACCGGCTGTTCCGGGCTGGCCTATACGCTGGAGTATGTGGACGAGCTGTCGGGCGATGATGCTGTGTTCGAGGAGCACGGCGTCAAGGTGCTGGTCGATCCCAAGAGCATGGCCTACATTGACGGTACCCAACTGGACTATGTACGCGAAGGCCTGAACGAAGGGTTTCGGTTCAACAACCCGAATGAACGCGACAAGTGTGGCTGCGGCGAGTCGTTCCGGGTGTGAAGCTGCCGTGCCCGCAGGCCCGTGGACGTTGCCATGTCTGACGCGCCTCTGACACTGGCAGCCACCGACTTTGATCTGTTTGGTGTGCCGCAGCGGTTTGCCCAGGACGGTCCAGCAATCGACGCGCGCTGGAAATTGCTGCAGCGCGAGGCCCATCCTGACCGGTTTGCCGCGCAGAGCTCCGCAAGCCAGCGCCTTGCCATGCAATGGTCGGTGCGCATCAACGAGGCCTACCAGCGACTGAAGGATCCCCTCAAGCGAGCCGCCTATCTGTGCGAATTGGCCGGCGCTCCGATCAATGCTCATGACAATACCGCCATGCCTGCCAACTTCCTGATGCAGCAAATGGCATGGCGCGAGGCGCTGGAAGAGGCCCAGGACGCGGAACAGGTGCAGGCGCTGCACGACACGGTGTTGCGCAGTCGCGAGGCCCTGCTGACAGATTGCGCGCAACTGCTCGATGGCGAGGCTGATGCAGCGCAGGCCGTTGGCCGGGTGCGCTCGCTAATGTTCATCGAACGGTTTTGCGCCGACATCGACGCGCGATTTGAAACTTTGCAGTCGCATAGTACGGCTTCGGACGCGGGCCAATTTTCGGCCAGTGGCGGTTGACTCGGCCCACGGGGTCCCTGGTTGAACATGGCGTTATTGCAGATTTCCGAGCCCGGACGTTCCCTGAACCCGCACGAGCGCAGGCTGGCGGTGGGTATTGACCTTGGAACCACCCATTCACTGGTCGCGGCGGTGCGCAGCGGTGTCGCCGAATGCCTGCCCGACGCGCAGGGAAATGTGATCCTGCCCTCGGTGGTGCGCTACCTGGAGGGCGGCCGACGCGAGATCGGCGCGTCTGCCGTGGCCGCCATGCACAAGGATCCGCAGAACACGATCGCGTCGGTCAAGCGCTTCATGGGACGCGGGCTGGGCGATGTTGTTGACAGCGCCAGGCTGCCGTACCGTTTCATCGATAAGCCCGGCATGCTCGCCATCGCCACCCCCGACGGTGAGAAGTCACCGGTGGAGATCAGCGCCGACATTCTGGCGACCTTGCGCTACCGCGCTGAAGACAGTCTCGGCGACGATCTTGTCGGCGCGGTGATCACCGTGCCGGCGTATTTCGACGATGCCCAGCGCCAGGCGACCAAGGACGCTGCGCGCCTGGCCGGCCTGCATGTGCTGCGTCTGATCAACGAGCCAACCGCCGCCGCAATTGCCTACGGCCTGGACAACGCCAGCGAAGGTGTCTACGCGATCTACGACCTGGGCGGCGGCACCTTCGATATCTCGATTCTGCGCCTGACCCAGGGCGTTTTTGAGGTCATCGCCACCGGCGGCGACTCCGCTCTGGGCGGCGACGATTACGACCGTGCGCTGGCGGGACTCGTGCAGCAGCAACACGATGGTCTGGAGATTGTCGCGGCCGCCGACAAGACTGCCATGGCCATGGCCGCTCGGGCGTGCAAGGAGCAGTTGACCAGCAACGCCAGTGCAAGCTTCAAGGCCGAACTGGAGGCCAGTGCGATTTCCGTCACTGTCAACCGCGCGCAGTTTGAGCAGGCGACCCGGCATCTGACCGAGCGCACGCTGGCCGCGGCGCGCAAGGTGATGCGCGACGCCCGATTGACGGCGGCCGAGATCCAGGGCGTCGTGATGGTCGGCGGTTCCACCCGCATGCCGCAGGTGCAGGCCGCCGTCGCGTCACTATTCGCCTGCGAGCCGCTGAACAACCTCAATCCGGATGAAGTCGTGGCGCTGGGCGCGGCGATCCAGGCCAACCAGCTGGCGGGCAACAACCCGCAGGGCGACTTATTGTTGCTCGACGTGATCCCGCTGTCGCTGGGCATTGAAACCATGGGTGGCCTGGTCGAGCGCATCGTGCCGCGCAACCAGACAATTCCGACCGCGATGGCGCAAGACTTCACCACCTTCAAGGACGGGCAAACCGCGCTGGCCCTGCATGTGGTGCAGGGCGAACGCGACTTGGTTGCCGATTGCCGCAGCCTGGCCCGCTTCGAGTTGCGCGGCATTCCGCCCATGGTGGCCGGCGCCGCGCGGATCCGCGTTACCTTCACGGTCGATGCCGATGGTTTGCTCAACGTGGCCGCGCGCGAGATGACTAGCGGCGTGCAAGCCAGCATCGACGTCAAGCCCAGTTACGGGCTCGATGACGCGGCCATTGCCAAGATGCTGCAGGAGAGCTTTGCCACGGCCCAGTCGGACATGCGTGCCCGGTCGGTTGCCGAGGCGCGGCTCGACGCCGAACGGTTGCTGCTGGCGACCCAGACCGCGCTCGATGCCGACGCCGACCTGCTGGAGCCAGCAGAGCGCGCCGTCATCGACAGCCTGGTCGAGGCGCTCAAGGCCGTTCGCGCCGGAGACAATCCGGCCATCGTCGAGGCTGCGACCAAGTCCCTGGCCGATGGCACGCAGGCCTTCGCCGCGATGCGCATGAACCGCGGAATCCGGCAAGCCCTGTCGGGCAAGAACATCGCGACTGTTTGAGCCGCACGCGTCAGCCCACCATGCCCACCATCAAGATCCTGCCCCACGCCGAATACTGCCCGCAAGGGGCCGAGGTGTCGGCGCCCGCCGGCACCTCCATCTGCGAGGCGCTGTTGGACAACAACATCAACATCGAGCATGCCTGCGACCTGAGTTGCGCCTGCACCACCTGCCATGTCGTCGTGCGCGAAGGGTTTGCGTCGCTCAACGAACTCGACGAGAACGAGGAAGACCTGCTGGACCGGGCCTGGGGCCTGGAGCCCCATTCGCGCCTGAGTTGCCAGGCGATCCTGGCGCAGACCGATGTGGTGGTCGAGATACCGCGCTACTCCATCAACCACGCCAAAGAGAACCATTGAGCCGCCACCATGCGTCAGATCTTCCTGGACACCGAGACCACCGGCCTGTATCCCGACTATGGCGACCGCATCATCGAGATCGGTTGTGTTGAGCTGATCCATCGCAAGCTGACAGGCGCTCATAAACACTTCTATTTGAATCCCGGTCGCGACAGCCAGGAGGACGCGCTGCGCATCCACGGCATCAGCAATGAGTTCCTGCGCGACAAGCCGTTGTTTGTCACCGTCGTCGACGAACTGCTGGATTTCCTGGCCGGCGCGGAGATCATCATCCACAACGCTCCATTTGACGTAGCGTTCCTGAACAAGGAGCTCGAACTGATCGGCCGGGACCCGTTCGCACGATCTGTCGGCAGCATCACCGACACCCTGGCCATGGCAAAGGAGCTATACCCGGGCAAGCGCAATTCGCTCGACATGCTGTGCGACCGGCTGGGCGTGGACAACTCCGGGCGCACGCTGCATGGTGCATTGCTGGATGCGCAATTGTTGGCCGACGTCTACATCAACATGACGCGCGGTCAGGAGGCGCTGCTGGTGGAGGCCGAACCCGGGCACGATGACACAGGTGCCGCGGTGGCGCTGGATTTGTCGGGTTTCGATCTGCCGGTATTGGCTGCCAATGACTCGGAGCGCGCCGCGCACGAGGCCATCTTGCGCGAGCTCGATAGTGCCAGCGCAGGCAAGACTGTCTGGCCGACCGAACTAGCGGCTGAACTGCCGCTCAAGGCAGCTTGAGGCGACCGCGCGGTGCGTGCCCGTCAGCGGGCTCAGCATGCCGGGACCCGCATGGGCTGTGGCATAATTTGCGCCTGTTCCGACACCGGAAACAGGGCGGTTAGCTCAGGGGTAGAGCACAGCATTCACACTGCTGGGGTCGGAGGTTCGAAACCTCCACCGCCCACCAAAAACACACAAATAATCAAGGACTTGCGCATATCGCCAAGTCCTTTTTGCTTTTCGGTATGAAAAAAGTATGAAAAACCGGGGTTGGCGCCAAACTATCCCCACGCCGGAAATCCAAGGCCCAGCATGTTGCGCCGCACAGCCCTGCAGCCACAAAGGCGCCTTGGAAGCCCATTGGATCGCCGGCCAGATCAGCACGCTCCCACGGTGCCGCTGAAACCTGCGCATTTTCGATGGGGACACCGGGGACACCGCGCCAACATTGAGCTTTTCGGCATCCACCGCCTGGGGACAAGTGGGGACAAATGGGGGCAAGTCGCAGGAACTTGCACGAGCGGACCCCACACCGGGGCTGCCTTGTCCCCATTTGTCCCCACCTCGGGCAGGGTACGTGGGGACACCGAAACCCGCGTCATTGCTGGTGTCCCCGCTGTCCCCAGTTGTCCCCGCATGTTTTCAGCAGGTTGCATGAGGGTCGAGAAATCGAGCTTCAATCGGCGTCGGCCCACTTGTTCGTGAAGACCCCCTGTACCACGCCCAGTACGGTGATCTGCGGCTAGCTCAATGCGGCAAAGCCGATGTCAATTTGGTTGGTGCAGGCGCTGGCCTTCGTATGAACCTTTCTGGGGGTAGGGCATCGTAGTGCAATTTGCGCGCCGCCCGCCGCGGGTGCCGGATTCACACAACCTTTACCTCGCGGGCTCGGCCGCGTGCCTCAGGACTGGCTGGCTCGAATCGCTGGCAGGTGCCGGATCAATTCGGGCAGGGCCGCTTGCGTGGTGTCCCACACCGTTTGCAGATTGATCTCGAAGTAGCCGTGGGCGATTCGGTTGCGCATGCCTTTCATGCCACGCCATGGCAATTGGGGGAACCGTTCGGTGAATTCCGCATCTTCTTTCAGCAGCTTGGTGGCTTCCTCGCCGATAAGGATCAGGTTGAGAATCACGGCCTGTTGTGTCCGTTTGTCAGCCATGAATGCATCCTTGGACATGCCTTCCAGGTAGGCGCATGCTTGCACAGCGGCCTCCAGCATGTGGTCCAGGCAATCTGGGATGCGGGTTCTGGTCATACAGGCCTGGCTTCGGCCAGCACCTGGTCCCGGAACTTCGCGGGAAGGTCGCCTGGAGTCAGTAGATCCACCTGCACGCCCAGCAACTCCTCCAACTCAACTTGCAGTCCGCCAAGGTCGAACAGCGTCGTGCCGGGCAAAGCGTCCACCAATAAATCGAGGTCACTGCCATCGATGTCCCTGCCATGCACTACAGAGCCGAAGACGCGCGGGTTGGCCGCGCGATAGCGCGTGGCAGCGGCCTGGACAGCCGCTCTTTGGAGGTCTAAAGCGGTGGAGGGTTTCACGGTCGTGATCGTAGCGCAAATGCCGGGCCTGCGACTCACGACAAGCTTGGTTTCAGAACCTGCTCCTCGTTGGGCGCGAAGGCCGGCCCGGCGATGCCGCCGGGATTGTCCCACCTGGCGATGAAGGATTGCGGTGTCATTGCGCCATGCCCGGGGTCTGCAGGGCGACCGCATGGTAGAGCGTGTCGACCAGGTGGTGCTGCAGTTGCACGGACACGGGCGTGGCGAATGTTGGCACTGCAGAGTAAGCCGGCTGTGGCCGCCGGAGCGAACGTACATTAATTTGGCCGGTTTGAAACTGCTGACAGGTTTTGATGGCCGCGCACCCTGCGCGACGGCAATGACGGCGTGAACACGGCGAGGCGTCAGACCTCGACCTGATCCTTGGATCGGTAGCTCTTGCCCTCGATGCGCACTGTCTCGGCGTGGTGCAGTAGGCGGTCCAGTAGGGCCGAGGTTAGCACCGGACGTTCAACCCGCGCAAGGCGCCGGGCCGCAGCCCGTCGCGCTCTCACAGGCTGATTTCGCGCGCGAAGGTCCAGGCCACGGTCTCGCCGGGCCGGGAGGGATCGTCGTGACCAACTCCACTAATCGGCCGGCGGAGACGCCGGTGCCGCGCTTACGGCAGGGCCGCCGCGCAGCTGATCCAGGACCGCCTGGAGCCGCGCCAACAGGTCATCGTAGGTCACGATGTCGACAACGCCCTTGGAGTCGCGACGTAGCACTTCGAACTCGCGCCGCTGTGCGTCGGACAGCGTGTTGCTGCGCCCCATGATCACGATGCCCGAGGGGTTGATGATCCGGATCCTGAAGCCCGCAGGCAGCTGGGGGCCGAGCAACTGGGTAAGATAGGCCTCGCCAGTCGGCCCCCATCGGTTTAGGTGCCTCAGATAGTGCGTAACCTGACCCATGGCACCGATCAGATCGCGCATCGGCAGGTGGTGGTCGCGGTAGAGAGCCGGCAGCATGATGGGTTTGCCCATCGGCTTCTTGATCTCGATGACGTCGACATTGCCAGACGCATCGACCAGCAGGATGTCGATGCGCCGCCAGGTCGATGCGTCGGCGTCCAGGAGCCTGACCTCGGTGAAGGCTTTGATGTACCTGGGATTCAGCAGCAGGATGATCTCCACGATCTCCAGTTGCCACTGCGCCTCCGAAGGCCCCGTCTCATTGGCCAGCATCGCTTGAAGCCGCTGCAGGGCAAAGGCGTACTTGGCGACATCGAACTGGCGAAAGGGCGCTTCGAGGTTGGGCGCGATCGCGGTTGTCCGCCTGCCGACATAGGCGTTCAGCACCGCTTCGGCGTCGATCGCCGGCTCGGTGTACTGGCGAACCACGGTTCCGACGCGAGCCTGCACGTAGCGTCGCAGTTCGTGCGGTGTCGGGAATTGTTTGAGCAAGCGTTCGTACTCCGGGATCGGGATGGCGTCCGGATCCGGGCCGCCGATGACGATGCGCTCGAGACCGAGGCTCTCGATGACGCCCAGGATGGATACCTTGCGTTCGGCACTGAACCACTTCCAATCGGGCTGCGCATCCCGGTGCAGCAGGACCGGTGTCTCGAATCCAAGGACTCCCGGCTTGAACCGGAAGTACTCGCCGTCTGCGATGGCGACGGCAAACACCAATCGATCGTCGTCGACCCAAGGGATCTCGTCATCGCCGGCCGCGCCGGCCGCCTCTTCTGCGGCGTCTTCGACGAGGTCCTGCGGCGTGAGGTGGAACGTGCCCTTGACCAGGAGTCCATCGCCGCGCTCGAACCTCTCCCGAACCCAGCTGGTGTCATCGCGTGGTCGGTAGACGAGACGGAGCTCGTTGTCTGAGATATCGAACTCAACAGCAGATTGGGGCATGGTCCATCCTCGGCGGCGGGTCTCCATCTTAGCCAGCCGCGTCGATGTCTCCGCGTTCAGCGGGAAGGGTGTTTGATCGGCTGCGGAGCCGCTGAACGGCCTGTTCTCGGTCTGCTCGGTGACTCAGGAGTCGTCGCAACCTGAGGTCCGCCGTCATCCGGATGAAGCTGCGATCAGTTGACTGGTATCCGTTCGTTCTCGCTGGTGTGTAGAGGTCAGGTAAGTGTTTCTGTCCGTCCCGAACACCGAGGCGTTGCGGGAACTACGAGGGACACGGGACACCACTCCCGTCTTGCGCCGAAGTCATCCATTGGCCACCGCGGCACGCGGCATTGGCTCCGATGGCGCCTCGCTGTTGCGAGTCACTTTGCCGACAACTGCGCACGCTCCGACGCAGGCAGCGCTGGGTCACGATCAGCTGCCAGGGCGGTGCCAGCAAGTGCTGGCTGTCACTGTCTGCCAGTGACCGGCACGGCTGCGCCGGTGACGGCACCCGCTTCGCGCGAGAGAAGGAAGGCGACGACCGCCGCGACATTCTGGGGGCTAACCCACAACGTGCGATCGGCCGTAGGCATGTCCGCACGGTTCTGCGGCGTGTCGATCGTGCCTGGCAGTACGCAGCTGGCTGTTCCCTGTCTTGGCGTACAGCTACTTCAAGTGGCTCTTGACGGTGGTCGGCGCGATCTTGATGTTGTCCCGTTGCCGTTGGCGATGTAAGATTCCCACTTCGCGTTCCTACTTTCGGACACACCATGCAGATCACGGAAAAGGGCCAAGTCACCATCCCCAAGCACATCCGCGTCGCCGCGGGTATCGCGCCCGGTAGTGAGGTGTCGTTCAGCCTGGAGGGCAGCAAGATCGTGATGACGCCCATCGGAACTGGCGTGAAGGATGACCGCCGGGCGAAGCTTCGCGCCGCGGCTGCCCGGGTCCGCGGCAGTCTGAGTCCGGAGTTCAGGCAACTCGGCGCCACCGAAATCATGGCCTTTATTCGTGGTGATGAAGTCGCGCCACTCCGTTCGCGCCGTGGTCACCGCTAGTCTGGCGAGCTACGATGGCAGTGCCGGGTTTCTGGTAGACACCAACGTCTGGGTCGACTGCATCGACGAAGCCAGTCCTTGGCATGCATGGGCTGTCGAGCAACTCCAGAGTTGTAGCGAACGGTCGCCATTGCATGTGAACTTGATCATCTACACCGAGTTGCTTGTTCCGCGCCCGGACGTAGATGCCCTGGACGCATTGCTTGATGTGTATGACACCCTGCGCAGCCCTCTGCCTTGGGCCTGTGCATCATTGACCGCCACGGCCTTCTCCCTATATCGGCGCAGGGGGGGCTTGAAGCACAAGCCTTTGCCAGACTTTTTTGTTGGCGCTCATGCCGCCGTGACCAATCTGAGCGTGCTCACCCGGGACCCTAGCCCATACAGAAGCTATTTCCCGCGTCTGTCCGTGATTGCGCCATGAGATTTCACGTACTTCGCATCGTGCCAGCCCAGGTACGACTTCACCTGGACATGGCGCCTGGTGGCGCCAGCGCCAGCGAATGCCGCCAGGATGGTCGGCTCTTCCCAGCCGCGCTGGCCCACGCCGTCAAGGATGCTCCGCTGGCAACGCCACAGATGCCCTGTGTAATTCCTGTGCAAATTTCAGCCGTTTTCTGCATTTTCGTGCCGATCAGCAGCGCCCTTTCCAGAGAGAGCGGAAAAATCAGCACCCATCAATGGCATTCACACTGCTGGGGTCGGAGGTTCGAAACCTCCACCGCCCACCAGCATTCAAACGAAATCAAGGGCATGGCTTCCATGCACTGAAGCCAAAGGCTGGTGCCGGACTTGCACCAGTGTTTGCGGCCTGTGGCCTCGGTGCCCGTCGGCGGGTGTTCGAACTCCATGGTCATCACGCGCGTCGTCCGGACAATTGAGCCGAGGTGCCGCCCCAGATGCTGCAACAAAACGGTCTGGATATCGACGATCACGGTCATGGTCAGGGCTGCGGGACCAAAGGCTGTTGACGTCTCGATCGACGCGGTGAATGGATCGAAGCACACCCTGTCGTTTGTCGTAGCAAGACCCGTTGCGCAACATCGGTGAGAATCTCTATCTAGGAGAAGCGCCGCCCATGGGTCCGAACAAGCTCGGTCGTTACGACATAGTCCGCGTGCTAGGCAAGGGCGCGATGGGCATGGTGTACGAGGCGCGCGACCCGAATCTGGATCGGCGGGTGGCGATCAAGACCATCAAGGTCGAGAACCTGTCACCCGAGGCGTCGCGTGAATACGAGGCGCGTTTCCGCACCGAGGCGCGATCGGCAGCGCGCCTGCAACACCCCAATATCGTCAGTGTCTACGACTCGGGCCGCGATGGCGACGTGGCCTACCTGGTAATGGAATTCGTCGAGGGACAGGACCTCAAGCAGCACCTGGACAGCGGCCGCAACTTCACGCTGGGGGAGACATTGCGCATGATGCGCGACCTGCTTGCTGGGCTCGACTATGCGCATCGGCAGAG
>JAYUQC010000148.1:0-3664 GCA_043759735.1 Rhodoferax sp. | reverse complement strand
TGTACGGTGGCACCGCCATCGCCCTGCGGCTTGGGCATCGGCAGTCCATCGACTTTGACTTTTTCGCGGCCGACCCGCTCGACCACGAACGACTGCGGGGCGCACTGCCTTTCTTGTCGCAATCAACAGTCTTGCAGGACCGGCTGCGTATTTCGGAAGAGCGTGACCGACCGTTTCGGCAGCGTGACCGCCGAATTCGGGAACGTGACCGATCATTTCGGTAGCGTGACCGACGGAGTATTTGTAGCCGCATAAATGCGGTTGCCGATCTGTCAAGGGGTCGGTGTTGGTGTTGCGTATTAACCACCGCTGGGGCGTAGCCTTGCGGCCTTTGGGCCGCACAACCTATGCCTCAGACACGAATGGACATACGCATGATCAAGGACATTCTCAGACTCAAATACCAAGGCGGGCTCTCGCACGAGAGCATCGCGCGCAACCTGTCGATCTCCAAAGGAGTCGTCACCAAGTACCTCAGCCTGGCCGGCGCGGCCGGGCTGGACTGGCAGGCAACGAACGATTTGGACGAAGCCTCGCTCGAACGTCGGCTGCTCGGGCACACCGCCGCCGAGACTCGCGTGGTGCAGGCCGACTTCGCACGCGTGCACATCGAACTTGGGCGCAAAGGCGTAACGCTGATGCTGCTGTGGCAGGAGTACCGAGCCGAGCATGAGGGCCGGCGCACCTGGGCCTACACCCAGTTCTGCGAGCACTACAAGGCGTTCGCCAAGACACTCAAGCGCTCGATGCGACAGCACCGGCGCGCCGGCGAGAAGCTGTTCATCGACTACGCCGGCCCCACACTGGCGCTGGCCGACGGTTCGCGGGCGCAAATCTTCGTCGCCGCCATGGGTGCATCGAGCTACACCTTCGCCTGGGCAACGGCCGATCAGAGCATGCGTTCATGGCTGGGCGCGCTGGCACGGGCGCTGAGCTTTTACGGTGGTGCACCGCAACTCGTCGTGCCCGACAATCCGCGCTCGCTGGTCTCCATTGCCTGCCGCTACGAACCCAAGCTCAACGCCACGGTGCGCGACTTCGCTCGCCACTACGGCGTCTCGTTCCTACCGGCACGGCCATTTAGCCCCAAGGACAAGGCCACCGCGGAATCCGCGGTGCAAGTCGTGGAGAGGTGGCTCATGGCGCGCCTGCGCCACACCGTGCTGGTCGACCTGGCCGCCGCCAATGCGGCGCTCGCGCCGTTGCTGGCATCGCTCAACCAACGCCCGTTTCAGAAGCTCCCAGGCAGCCGCGCAAGTGTGTTCGCAACGCTGGATGCGCCGACCTTGGGTACCCTGCCAGCGCAGCCCTGGCAGTGGGCAACGTTCAAGACGGTGACGGTACATATCGATTACCACGTTGAGGTCGAGGGCCACCGCTACAGCGTGGCGCACTCGCTGGTGGGATTGAAGCTGGAGGCGCGTATCACCGACGCGCTGGTGGAGGTACTGCACCGCGGCCAGCGCGTGGCCTGCCACGCCCGCAGCGCGCGCCTGGGCGGCTTCACCACGCTGGACGATCACATGCCGGCGGCGCACCGCGCGCACAAGCAGTGGACGCCCGAGCGGTTGATCAACTGGGGCAATGGAATCGGCGCCAACACGGGGCACTTCGTCACCCAACTGATGCAACGCTTCAAACATCCCGAACACGGCTACCGCAGCTGCCTGGGGCTGCTCAGCCTGACCAAGCGTTACGGCCCCAAGCGTGTTGACGCCGCCTGTACGCTGGCCCTGGAACTGGGCGCCCAGCACTACCGCCATGTACGCGACATTCTGTCCAACGGAGGCGATCTGATCAAGCGCTCGGCGCCCGAACCCGAGTGGGTGGCGCCCGAGCACGACAACGTGCGCGGTGCGGCGCACTACCACTGAAGAAACCCGCATTGCCTCACCGATTTGAAAGACTTCCCCCATGATGATGAACAACACCCTGACGCAATTGCGCGATCTCAAGCTCCAAGGCATGGCCTCGGCCATCGAAGAGCAACTCTCCAGCAGCGCGAGCACGGCGTTATGCTTTGAAGAACGCCTGGCCCTGATGGTTGACCGCGAGGTACACCACCGCAGCGACAAGCGCCGTGCCGCGCTGTTGAAGAAGGCGCAATTGAAATACTCGCAAGCCTGCATCGAGGATGTCGATGACCGCGCCGGGCGCGGCTTCCAGCGCAGCGCGCTCATGAGCCTGGCCCTGTCGCGCTGGGTGGAGGATGGCACGGCGATCCTGATCACCGGTGCTGCCGGATCGGGCAAGTCGTGGCTGGCGTGTGCCCTGGCACAGTACGCGTGCCGACGCGCTCACTCCGCGCTGTACTTGCGCACGCCGCGTCTGGCTGAGGAGATGCGCATCCTGCACGGCAACGGCGGCTTCGCCCGCTGGCTCGCGGCTGTCGCGCGCACCGATGTCCTGATCCTCGACGATTGGGGCCTGACTTCACTGGACGGCCCAACACGCTCGGACCTGCTCGAAGTCATCGATGACCGCGCCGGCACTCGCGCCACGATCGTGACGAGCCAGCTTCCCGTGGAGCATTGGCATGCGTGGATTGGCGATGCAACCATCGCCGACGCGATCCTGGACCGGCTGCTATCACGCAGTCACCGCCTGGCGCTCAAGGGCGAGTCGTTGCGCCCGCGCAAGGCCAACAACTCGGCCACTGCGCCGCAGACACTCACCGAGCCGACCAACGCCGCCAGCGAGGCGCAATAGGCGCGCGCGCCCTGTGGATTTGTGGACAGGCCCGCTGAAGCGGGCTTCCCGACTGAGCGCCAAAGGCGCTCACCTGTGGACGGCCGGATGGACAACCCTGCGGGTTGACCACACGCCCGACCACAGGCCGTCGGCTGCCCACAAGCTCCACAGGGCCCCACCACAAGGATTTGAAAGAAGCAAGACAAAACCCTTCGCCCCGACCAGGTATCACGATTCCATCCACATCGATCACGGAGGTGCTGCACCCTCTCCAACCGACCCCCAACCTACAATAATCCCCGCGCAACCCAGCACCCGCCACAAACCGGTCACGTTCCCGAAATCACCGGTCACGTTCACCGAAATACGCACTAAGATGGACACACACCGATAGCTCGGACCAACACCTACATCTTGATGCCATGCCCGCGCACGACCCGGACAACCCATACATGCCGTCTGGTCAGGATGCGGTAGTACCGCTACGCACCGCCTTGCGTGAACTGCAGGTGGTACTCGATACCGCCGGGGTCGGGATCGCGTTCATCAAAAAGCGCGCGGTGGTGCGCTGCAACCAGCAGTTCGCTGAAATCTACGGGTTCGCCCGTGCCTCGGATGCCATCGGAGCAACCAGCCGGTCCCTGTACCAGGACGAGCGCGCCTTCCACGCCCTCGGAGAGGCCGCCTACCCCGTCATGGTATCGGGCGCGGCATACAAGACCGAACTCCTGATGAAGCGCCGCAACGGATCGCTGTTCTGGACCCATTTGACGGGACGTCTGGTCAATCCCCGAGATACAGAAGAAGGGTCGATCTGGATCATCGACGACATCGACCGGCAAAAACGTGCCCAGACACACCACCAGTCAGTTCTGGCGCAACAAAAACTGATCCTGGACAACGCCATGGTAGGTATTGTTTTTCTGCGCCACCGCAAGGTGACGCAGTGCAACGAGAGTTTCGAGACGCTGTT
>JAYUQC010000147.1:0-10330 GCA_043759735.1 Rhodoferax sp. | reverse complement strand
CAAACGCCGCCAACGCAACCAGGAAGTCCGGGTCCGCATGGGGCACGTCCTCGGCCCGGAATCCGTGTGCATAGTTGGCGGCAATGAAACCGGTGTTGAAGTTGCCAGAGACAAAGTCGGGATGCGCCAGCAGCGCCGCCTGGAACGGGATGTTGCTGCTGATGCCACGAATAACGAAGCCGTCGAGCGCTGCGCGCATCTTGGCAATTGCGTCGTTTCGGTCGCGGCCGTGCACGATCAACTTGGCGATCATCGAGTCGTAGTACATCGGTATCTCACCGCCCTCCTGCACCCCGGTGTCGACCCGCACCCCCTGCCATTGGGCTGTATCGGCTGCGAACATGGTCTCGACGGGTGGCGCGAACCGCACCAGACGACCAGTGCTGGGCAGGAAGTTGCGCAAAGGGTCCTCGGCATTGATGCGGCATTCGATCGCCCAGCCGTCGCGCTTCACGTCGGCCTGTGTCAGCGGCAGCTTTTCGCCGGCCGCAACCCGGATCATCAGCTCGACCAGGTCCAGCCCGGTGATGCACTCGGTGACCGGGTGTTCCACCTGCAGCCGGGTGTTCATCTCCAGGAAATAGAAACTCTGGTCCCGCCCGACGACGAACTCGACTGTGCCGGCGCTCTGGTAATTGACCGCCTTGGCCAGGGCCACTGCCTGCTCGCCCATGGCCTTGCGCGTGGCATCGCTGATGAACGGGCTCGGCGCTTCCTCGATCACCTTCTGGTGGCGACGCTGGATGGAACATTCGCGCTCGTTCAGGTAGACCATGTTGCCGTGGGCGTCGCCGATCAGCTGGATCTCGATATGGCGCGGCTCTTCGACAAATTTCTCGATGAACACCCGGTCATCGCCAAAGCTGTTGCGCGCCTCGTTGCGGCAGCTGGTGAATCCCTCGAACGCCTCCGTGTCGTCATGGGCTACCCGCAGACCCTTTCCGCCGCCGCCGGCGCTGGCCTTGATCATCACCGGGTATCCAATGCCCCGCGCGATGGCGACCGCCTGGTCGGCATCGTCGATCGCATCGTTGACACCGGGAATGCAGTTCACCCCGGCCTTGCCCGCCAGGCGCTTGGACTCGATCTTGTCGCCCATGGCCGAGATCGAATAGTGCTTGGGTCCGATGAAGACGATGCCCTCCTCTTCCACCCGTTTCGCGAACCCGGCGTTCTCACTCAGGAATCCATAGCCGGGATGCACCGCCTGCGCGCCGGTCTGCTTGCAGGCCGCGATGATGCGGTCTGCCAGCAGATAGCTCTCGCGGCTGGGCGCGGCGCCTATATGCACGGCCTCGTCGGCCAGCGCCACATGGCGTGCATCGCGGTCGGCATCGGAAAAGACCGCGACCGTCTTGATGCCCATTTTGCGCGCGGTCTTGACGACGCGGCACGCGATCTCCCCCCGATTGGCTATCAGTATTTTGTCAAACATGGGAGATCTCCATCGGGTTGCAATCGCCTTTGCACACGACGCATGCAACGCTATTTGGCTTCGCTGCTGCGCCGCTGCGCGGCTGTTCGCCGCAGTTGGCGATCAGAATATTGTTGAACATCGTTAGACTCTTTTCATTATCTTGATATCATAAAACCATGCTAGCTCCAAATACCTCGCCCCCAACACAGGTGCTCTTGCGCCTACCGGATGACGTTGCCTCAAGACTGGCTCGTGCCGTGGCACCGCGCAAACGCAACCAGTTTCTGATCGACTTGCTTCGGCGCGAACTGGAGAAAGAAGATCAGGCGCTGATCGCTGCTTGCGAAGCATTGAACCGCATGGAAGCGGAGAGTCCGGCATTGCGAGCCGAAACCACCGAATGGCTGGAGGCTCAGCTGACTGCATCGGTCGATGCATCGGATGCGGACTTTGATGCCGAAGCGTTTTCTCGCGATGCCGCGAAGGCGCGGGCGACATTGGCCAGAAGCAAGCCACGGCCCAAGCACCGCAGCGCATGAAGGCCGCGTACCAGCGTGGTGAGGTGTACTGGACGCAACTGGACCCGGCGCGCGGACGCGAACAAGCCAAGACCCGCCCCTGCGTCATTCTGTCGGACACTCTCATCAATCAACGCCGTGGCACAGTGGTGGTCGTACCGTTGACGACAACGCCAACTCCGGCCCATCCGCCGATCCTGGTCGCGATGCCGTCGATGGGTCCCCACGCCAAGGCGCGCACGGAACACGTCCGGTCAGTGGACAAATCCCGCCTGGGTCGACTGGAAGGCATACTGAGCGCACAGGATATGGAAGTGTTGGGGCGCGCCATCGTCAAGGTGCTCAAGCTGGATTGATGCCGTCGCGGGAAAGATGACTTACCGAACTGAACTTGTGCCAATCCATGCGACACAAAAGCCAAGAGGATTCCGTCTCGATGCCGTGGATGAATCACGCGCTCTTCAATAGTCATTCGATACGTCTTAGCGCGGACAAATGCTCACCTGGCGGGAACTCCCAGCAATTCTTCAACATCGTCATAGTGGGATATTGCCGTGCTTGCGCCAAGGGTTCTCGACCTTCTTGTCCTTGAGCATCACCAGGCTGCGGCAGATCCGCTTGCGGGTCTCGTGCGGCAGGATCACGTCGTCAATGAAGCCGCGCGCGCCGGCGACGAACGGATTGGCGAAACGGGCCTTGTATTCGGCCTCCTTGGCGGCGAGTTTCCCGGCATCGCCTTTGTCCTGACGAAAGATGATCTCGACCGCGCCCTTGGCGCCCATGACGGCGATTTCGGCATGGGGCCAGGCGAAATTCACGTCGCCGCGCAGGTGCTTGGAACTCATCACATCATAGGCTCCGCCATAGGCCTTGCGGGTGATGACGGTGATCTTGGGCACCGTGCATTCGGCATAGGCGTACAGCAGCTTGGCGCCATGCTTGATGATGCCGCCGAACTCCTGGCTGGTGCCGGGCATGAAGCCGGGCACGTCGACGAAGGTGACCACCGGAATGTTGAAGGCATCGCAAAAACGCACGAAACGCGCCGCCTTGATCGACGACTTGATGTCCAGGCAGCCGGCCAGCACCAGCGGCTGGTTGGCCACGATGCCAACCGTCTGGCCACCCATGCGGGCAAAGCCGATCAGGATGTTGCGCGCATAGTCGGGTTGCAGCTCGAAGAAATCGCCGTCGTCGGCCGACTTGAGGATCAACTCCTTCATATCGTAGGGCTTGTTCGGGTTGTCCGGAATGAGCGTGTCCAGGCTGCGGTCCATCCGATCGGTCGGGTCACCGCTGTCGCGCACCGGCGCTTTCTCGCGGTTGCTCAAGGGCAGATAGTTGTAGAGCCGGCGCAGCATCAGCAACGCCTGCACATCGTTTTCGAACGCCAGATCGGCCACGCCGCTGCGCGTGGTGTGGCTGATCGCGCCGCCGAGTTCCTCGGCGCTGACATCCTCATGGGTCACGGTCTTGACCACCTCTGGCCCGGTGACGAACATGTAGGAGCTGTCCTTGACCATGAAGATGAAATCGGTCATGGCCGGCGAATACACCGCGCCGCCGGCGCACGGGCCCATGATCATGCTGATCTGCGGCACCACGCCACTGGCCATCACATTGCGCTGAAACACATCGGCATAGCCGCCGAGCGAGGCGACGCCCTCCTGAATGCGGGCGCCACCGGAATCGTTCAATCCGATCACCGGCGCGCCGACCTTCATCGCCTGGTCCATCACCTTGCATATTTTCTCGGCATGGGCTTCGGACAGGGCGCCGCCAAACACCGTAAAGTCCTGGCTGTAGACGAACACCAGGCGCCCGTTGATCATGCCGTAGCCGGTAACGACGCCGTCGCCCGGGACCTTCTGGTCCTGCATGCCGAAGTCCACGCAGCGGTGCTCGACAAACATGTCCCATTCCTCGAACGTTCCTTCGTCCAGCAGCAGCTCCAGCCGTTCGCGCGCCGTAAGCTTGCCCTTGGCATGTTGCGCGTCGATCCGCTTCTGACCGCCGCCCTGGCGGGCCTGCTCGCGCTTGGCCTCGAGTTGCTCCAAAATTTCATGCATCGCTGTTCTCCGGTAAGGGGGATCGCTGTTCGGGCAGGTGGTGCCGATACATCGCCGCACCGACGGCCTGCAGGCTGACGAAGTCCTTGCCCCAGATTTGGCGGTTGGTGGGAAGGTGGCGCAACCATGACAGCTTGCGCGCCGCATGGCGCAGCACGACGCGCACGGCATCGGATTCGCGTTCCAGCACCGAGCGCAGTGCGGTATCGAGCAGGTCCTGCTCCAGGCCAAGGTTCAACAAAGTCGACTGCAGATAGATCAGCCAGTCACGCGCCTGAGCCTGCTCCAGCGTCATCACCTCCAGCGGGTCATCCTCAAAGTCGATCAGACCCTCGAACCGGTTGGACACGATGATGTTGCGCGCAAAACACTGGCTCAGGTACTGGCCTTGCGCATGGACCAGCAGCAGGTGTTCCATGGCGGCCAGCCACAGGCCAAATGCCTTTGGGCCCTGCTCGCGCAAGGCGCGTGCCAGATCGTTGGAGCCAAGGTAGGTGACGACGAAATAGTCGGCAGCCACATGGTGCACCGAGGGAACGCGCAGGCCGGCGCCACCAAGCGCGCGCAAGCGCGCGATCTCGATCGCCTGCGAGCGCGCACCGCCATGAACCGGAACCGCCTTGGCGTACGGCACACCCGCAAGCCAGGCGAACAGGTTCAGCATGCGGTGCGCCCACGGACTGCGCAGCGGGCGCTGGCCCTTGACCAGTACCCGACCCTCGGGCAGGTCGACTACTTCCACCCGCTTGGCGCGCCATACGGTCGACGACTCGATCCGTGCGATCGATGTTTCGGAGATCATGCCGAGCCACCCTGGCGGTTGGACGCCGCTACGGTGCCAACCGCGGACTCCGGTCGGAACAGCGTCAGCAGTTCGCGCGCCGCCACCGACGCGACGATCCTGCCCTGCGCGACGTCCATGGACAAAGTTGCCAGGCGCGATTGCACCTGTGCGTCGCCGCGAAACGCCTGGCGCAGGCCGGCGTCGATCCGATCCCACATCCAGGACAAGGCCTGTTGGCGCCGCCGCGCGTCCCAGGCTCCGCTACGCATACGCAGGTCACGAAACGCCTGAATCGCCGTCCACAGCGCTTCGACGCCCAGCCCCGAAATCGCGCTCAGTTGCAGCACGCGCGGTTGCCATGGGCTGCCGTTCTGGTCGGCCCGGTCCGGATTGCCGTGTTGCCCCAACAAGCGCATTGACGACGTGATCTGGGCCTGCGCGCGAGTGGCCGCATCCGGATCCAGGTCGGCCTTGTTGATCAGCACCATGTCGGCCATTTCCATCACGCCCTTCTTGATCGCCTGCAACTCGTCGCCCGCGTTGGGCTGCTGCATCAGCACGAACATGTCGGTCATGCCGGCCACGGCGACCTCGCTCTGGCCGACGCCGACCGTCTCGACGATGACCACGCCGTATCCCGCCGCTTCCAGCACCAGCATGGCCTCGCGCGTCATCTCGGCCACCCCGCCCAGCGTGCCCCGCGAGGGACTTGGCCGGATATAGGCTCTGTCGTGTACCGAGAGTTTTTCCATCCGGGTCTTGTCGCCCAGGATAGAGCCGCCCGAAACGGTCGAGGACGGGTCGATCGTCAGCACCGCCACGGTATGGCCCTGCGCGATGAGATGCAGTCCCAGAGCCTCGATCAGGGTCGACTTGCCCACCCCGGGCACGCCGCTCAGACCGAGCCGCAACGCGCGCCCGGATAGTGGCAGCAGCTGTGCCAGTAGACCGTCCGCCTGCGTGCGGTGATCGTTTCGCGTCGATTCCAGCAGCGTGATGGCCTTGGCGACTGCGCGTCGCTGCGTCATGCCGCAGGCGCCGGTGACCGTCGCCGCAAGCGCATCCACGTCGCCGATGGCTGAGGTCATGCCTGCAAAAGACTCGGCATTGGATTCCATGGCGCCATGCGGTGCGTGGCGCACTCAGGCGCTCAGAGATGCCTGGATCTGCCTGAGCACGTCCGCGGCCGAATCCGGAATCGGCGTGCCCGGCCCGTAGATGCCTTTGACACCCGCCAGGTACAAAAAGTCGTAGTCCTGCCGCGGCACGACACCCCCGACGAACACCACGATATCGTTCGCCCCCTGCTTGCGCAACTCGGCGATGATGGCCGGCACCAAGGTCTTGTGGCCGGCGGCCAGGGTGGAAACGCCGACCGCATGCACATCGTTCTCGATCGCCTGGCGGGCACATTCCTCGGGGGTCTGGAACAGCGGGCCGATATCGACGTCGTAACCCAGATCGGCAAAGGCCGTGGCCACCACTTTGGAGCCTCGGTCATGGCCGTCCTGGCCCAGCTTGGCGATCATGACCCGTGGCCGGCGCCCCTGCTGTTGGGCGAACTGGGCGATGTTTTTCTTGATCGTTTCCCATTGCTGCATCACCGCTCCCGGGTTGCTGCCACTGTCATAGGACGCGGCGTAGACGCCGCTGACCTTGTGGGTATCGGCGCGATGGCGACCAAACGCCTTTTCCAGCGCGTCGCTGACCTCGCCCACGGTCGCGCGCACCCGCATCGCCTGGATCGACAGCGCCAGCAGGTTGCCGCTGTCGTGTTGCGCGGCGGCCGTCAGGGCGGCGAGCGCCGCTTCGACGGCCTTGGCATCGCGCGTGGCTCGGATGTTTTGCAGCCGCCGGATCTGGCCTTCGCGCACCGCCACGTTGTCGATATCGCGGGCCTCGATCGCGTCGTGGGACTCCAGCCGGTATTTGTTGACGCCCACGATCACATCCTGGCCGGAGTCGATGCGGGCCTGCTTCTGCGCTGCGGCCGCCTCGATCTTGAGCTTGGCCCAGCCGCTGTCCACCGCCCTGACCATGCCGCCCATGGCCCGAACTTCCTCGATGATCTTCCAGGCCGCATCGGCCATGTCCTGGGTCAGCTTTTCCATCATGTAGCTGCCGGCCCAGGGGTCGATCACATTCGGAATATGGGTCTCTTCCTGGATGATGAGTTGGGTGTTGCGGGCGATCCGCGACGAAAAATCGGTCGGCAATGCGATCGCTTCGTCAAAGCTGTTGGTGTGCAGGCTCTGCGTGCCGCCGAAAACGGCGGCCATCGCTTCGATGGTGGTGCGCACGATGTTGTTGTACGGATCCTGCTCGGTCAACGACCAGCCGGAGGTCTGGCAATGGGTGCGCAGCATCAGGCTCTTGGGATTCTTCGCGTTGAAGCCCTGCATGATGCGGCACCACAGCAGCCGCGCGGCGCGCATCTTGGCCACCTCCAGGTAGAAATTCATGCCGATGGCCCAGAAAAAGCTCAGGCGCGGCGCGAAGTCGTCGACATCCATGCCCTTGCCGATGGCGGTCTTCACATATTCCTGTCCATCGGCCAGCGTGAATGCCAGTTCCAGCGCCTGGTTGGCGCCCGCTTCCTGCATGTGGTAGCCCGAGATGCTGATCGAGTTGAAACGCGGCATGTGGGACGCGGTGTATTCCAGTATGTCGCCGATGATGCGCATCGACGGCGCCGGCGGGTAGATATAGGTGTTGCGAACCATGAACTCCTTGAGGATGTCGTTCTGGATCGTCCCGTTCAGTTGCGCCTGTGTAACCCCCTGCTCTTCTGCCGCCACCACGTATCCGGCCAGCACCGGCAGCACCGCACCGTTCATGGTCATCGACACGCTGACCTTGGCCAGGTCGATCTGGTCGAACAGGATCTTCATGTCTTCCGCGCTGTCGATCGCCACGCCGGCCTTGCCGACGTCGCCGGTCACCCGGGGGTGGTCGGAGTCGTAGCCACGATGCGTTGCCAGGTCAAATGCAACCGACACGCCCTGTCCGCCCGCCGCAAGTGCCTTGCGATAAAAGGCGTTCGATTCCTCGGCCGTTGAAAAGCCGGCATATTGCCGGATGGTCCAGGGTCGCACCGCATACATGGTGGCCTGGGGTCCGCGCACATAGGGCGCGAAACCGGGCAACGTATCGGTATGGAGCAGGCCCAGGATGTCCTGGGCGGTATACAGCGGTTTGACCGCAATGCCATCGGGCGTGTGCCAGGTCAAGGCGTCGAGGTCGCCACCGGGTGCCGATTTCTGCGCTGCGACCTGCCAGCTGGCGATGGACGCGCCGGCATCTTTGGTGGGTTCGGATGAGATGGTTGCGTGGTTGTCCGGCGTGCTCATGGCGCGACTCCATTCGGGTGGCGCATGCCCTTGCGGCGCTTGTCGCCGACTACATGCGAGATTGATTATTTATAATTATAAATTCAGAATCTTCCGACAGACTTACAATCGCATCGCCACTTGTACTCGAGATTATGTCCGCCAAGTCCCTCGCTCCCGTTGCGCTCTACCAGGCGGTGGCAGAACAACTGCGCCAACGCATTTTCAGCCGGGAACTGTCGCCTGGCAGCTGGATCGACGAGCTGAAGCTGGCCCAGGACTACGGTATCAGCCGTACGCCCTTGCGGGAAGCCCTCAAGGTGCTGGCCGCAGAAGGCCTGGTGACCATGAAGGTGCGCCGCGGCGCGTATGTGACCGAGGTGTCGGAGCAGGACCTGGCGGATGTCTACCATGTGCTTGCGCTGCTGGAGTCCGATGCGGCGGGGCTGGTGGCACGCCAGGCCAGCACAGAAGAACTGGCTGAACTGGAGGCCCTTCACACCGAACTTGTGGCGGCGGCCGAACAAGGGTCGATCGGCCGGGCCCGTTTTTTTGCCATCAATGAGCAGTTCCATTTCCGCCTGCTGGATATCGCCCGTAATCGATGGAGCCGGCAGCTTTCTGCGGACCTGCGCAAAGTCATGAAACTCAACCGCCACCACTCCTTGCTGAAAACCGGCCGCATTCGGGACTCGCTTGCGGAACACCAGACATTGATGCAGGCGCTGCTGTCGCGCGACGCGGATGCGTCTGTTCGTGCGATGCAAGTGCACTTCAGGAACGGGCTGGAAGCGGCGGCTTGAGCGCTGACGGCGCCGCCGGCTGAACCCCCGTGACGAGAAACACTCCCGGCAGAATCAACAATGCGCCAACAAGGTGATGCCATCCCGGCGATTCACCCAGCATCCACCAGGCGGCGACGGACGCATACAAGGGACCCAGGTACAACGCCACTGCAACGCGGCTAGCTCCGACGACGCGTTGCGCCCAGCCATAAATCCAATAGGCACCCAGACCGGGCACGATGGCGGCCACCAGCACCAGCATGCCCGCCCGCAAGCCCCATTGCATCAGGCCTGGCTCGGTCAATTCCCACAGCGCGAACGGGACCAGGGTCAACACGCCGGCCACACAGATGACAGCCAGACGCGCGGTCGCCCCGAGCGGGCTGGGCCATTTTTTCTGCAACAGCGCAAAGGCAGCCCACGAAATGGTGGCGGCCAATATCCAGCCGTCGCCCGGCACAAAGCGCACGTCGGCCAATGCCATCCAGTGGCCTCGAACGATCACATGCAGCACACCGGCCAGTGCCAGCGCGACGCCCAACGCCTGCCGCTTGCCAAAAGTTTCGTTGAGCCACAGGCCTGAGCCCAGCGCGATCATCACCGGCGAGGCCGCATATATCAGCGCGATGTTCATTGCCGCCGTGGTGCGCGCACCCTGGTAGACCCAGGCACCGCAAATGAACATGCCCAGCGTACCCAGGATCAGGTACTGCCACCCATTCTTCGCCACATGCTGGCGATGGCGCCAAATTTCCGGCCCGCTCAGGCACACCAGCACCGCGCCGGCAATGGCCCATCTGCCCAACGCCAGCATGTAAGGACCGATCACCCCGGGAGCCAGTCGCGCGACGATGTAGTTGACCGTCCACAAAGAGGGCACGAGCCAGATCAGGGTCAGCGCCAGGCGATGCTGCGGATGGGCGGCGTCAAGCATCGGTGGCTTCTGCCGCCACGGCAAAGGCAACACTCTGCTGGTGCGCGCGTCGCATCACATCGTGTGGCGACCAGTCGCGCAGGGTGTGGTCGCTCCAGACCTGGCGCCAACGCCGGGCGCCCGGCAGGCCATGGCGCAGACCCAGCATGTGGCGGGCAATCGCGTTCCAGGGCGTGCCGTGCTGCGCGGCCTCGCGCTCCATGTAATCCACCATCTGCTCTTCGATCAGTTCGGGCGTGGGTCGGAATGCAGCCGTGTCTGGCGTGCCGAAGAACTCTGCGTCCCACTCCACCAGCCACCAAGGCCGGTGGTAGGCCTCGCGCCCCAGCATCACGCCATTGAGCGCAGCCAACTGCTCATGCACCTGCGCGCTGGTCTTGATGCCACCATTGATACAGATCGTCAGATGCGGGAACTCAGCCTTGAGCGCGTGCACCAGGTCATAGCGCAGCGGCGGCAGTTCCCGGTTCTCCTTGGGGCTCAGGCCCTTGAGC
>JAYUQC010000146.1:0-10380 GCA_043759735.1 Rhodoferax sp. | reverse complement strand
GAAGGTGGGCCGCGAGCACCTGGAGCCCGGCGTGCCGATGCTGGTGCTGGAAACCGCGCTGCCCGCCAAGTTCGCCGAGACCATCGTCGAAGCGATCGGCGTGCAGCCCGACCGCCCCGCCGCCATGCGCGGCATCGAAGACCTGCCCAAGCGCTTCGTCAACATGCCGGCCGACACGCAGGCGGTGAAGGTTTACCTCAGCGCCAACGTCTGACGCACCATGAGCTTGCCGCCCCTGCTGTCAGCGACGCCGACCCCAGCGCGCCCGCCGCTCTTGAGCCTGGACGACGCACTCGCCAGGCTGATGCAGGCGGTGCAGCCGTTCGATGCCGCCGTGGCGCAGCGGGTGTCCGCCTTCGACGCGCTGGGCCGCGTGCTGGCGGTTGACGTGCACTCGGCAGTCGACGTGCCGCCGGCCGACAACTCCGCGATGGACGGCTATGCGATGCGCTGCGCCGACGTGCCCGCCGCGGGCACCACGCTGCCGGTGAGCCAGCGCATTGCGGCTGGTGTGGTCGGTGAGCCGCTGGCCCCCGGCACGGCCGCGCGCATCTTCACGGGTGCTCAGGTGCCGCTGGGCGCCGACGCGGTGGTGATGCAGGAGCAATGCGTGGCGGTGAGTGATGGCACCGCGGGCGGATCGGTGTGCATCGGCACCGTGCCGCAGCCCGGCCAGTGCATCCGCCGCCGCGGCGAAGACGTGCGCGCCGGTGCTGTCGTGCTGCCCGCCGGCACGCGGCTCACGCCGCAGGCGTTGGGTCTGGCCGCATCGGTCGGGGCCGCCACGCTCTCAGTTGCGCGCCGGCCGCGCGTTGCCCTTTTTTCGACCGGTGACGAGCTGGTGATGCCCGGCGAGGTCGCACCCGAACAGATGAAGCCCGGCGCGATCTACAACTCGAACCGATACACGCTGCGCGCACTGATCCAGACCCTCGGCTGCGAGTGCACCGACCTCGGCATCGTGCCCGACCGGCTCGATGCCACGCGCGACGCCTTGCGCGGCGCTGCGCAGCACCACGACCTGATCGTCACCAGCGGCGGTGTGTCGGTGGGCGACGAAGACCACATCAAGCCCGCCGTCGAGGCCGAAGGCCGCCTCGACCTGTGGCAAATCGCCATCAAGCCGGGCAAGCCGCTCGCGTTCGGCGCCGTGCGGCGCGGCGCCGCATCGGCCGCACCAGACTGTGCGCACTTCATCGGGCTGCCCGGCAACCCGGTGTCGAGCTTTATCACCTTTGTGCTGCTGGTGCGCCCGGTGCTGCTGCGCCTGCAAGGCGGGGTCGACGGGCAGGCGCGACCGCTGCCGATGCGCGCCGATTTCGATGGGCCGCGCCCCGACAAGCGACGCGAGTTCCTCCGTGTGCGCCGCAACGACGCGGGCGGCCTCGACCTGTTTTCCAACCAGGGCTCCGGCGTGTTGACCTCCGCAGTGTGGGGCGACGGCTTGGTCGACAACCCGCCTGACACCGGCATTCGCAGCGGCGACACGGTGAACTACCTGCCCTTCTCGGAGCTGCTGTCGTGAAGCTGAAGGTGCGCTATTTCGCATCGATCCGCGAGGCGCTCGGGGCAGGCGAATTGGTGGACGTGCCGCCTGGTGCCACGGTGGGCGAGGTGCGCGACCGGCTGATGGCGTCCAGCGCCGCGCACGCCACCGCCTTGGCGCGCGCCCGAGTGCTGCGCAGCGCGCTGAACCAGGTGTTGTGCGAAGAATCGGCGGTGGTCGCAGAAGATGCCGAACTCGCGTTTTTCCCGCCCGTGACGGGCGGTTGAACGACATGACCGTCAGCATTCAGACCGCCGACTTCGACCTCAGCACCGAGGTCGCCACCCTGCGCACCGCCGACCCTGGCGTTGGCGCAGTCGCGTCCTTCGTCGGCTGTGTGCGCGACCGCAACGATGGCGCGGGGGTCAGCGCGATGGAGCTGGAGCACTACCCCGGCATGACTGAAAAGTCGATCGAAGCGATGATCGATACCGCGCGCCAGCGCTTCGACATCCGCGGCGTGCGCGTTGTCCACCGTGTCGGTCGGCTGCAGCCGCAAGACCAGATCGTGCTGGTGGCCGTGACTTCGGCGCACCGCGCCAGTGCCTTCCAGGCCTGCGAGTTCCTGATGGACCACCTGAAGACGCAGGCGCCGTTCTGGAAGAAGGAACAGACGCCCTCGGGCGCGCATTGGGTCGACGCACGCGTGGCCGACGATGCGGCTTTGCGGCGTTGGGGGATCACTTGCGCAAACGGCTGAGCGCTACGGCCAGCGGCTCAATGGTCGCCCCAGACCTCGCGCGCAGTTTCCACCACCAGTTGCAGCTTGGCGCGTTGTGCCTCCACCGCAATGTCGTTGCCGTGCACTGTGCTGGAGAAGCCACACTGCGGTGACAGGGCCAGTTGCTCCAGCGGCGCGTAACGCGCGGCCTCGTCGATGCGCCGCTTCAGATCATCCTTTGATTCCAGTGCGCCGAACTTGGTGGTAACCAGGCCCAGTACGACAGTCTTGCCCTTGGGCAGGTAGCGCAAGGGCTTGAAATCGCCACTGCGATCGTCGTCATACTCCATGAAATAGGCGTCCAGATCCATCTCGCGCAGCAGTGCCTCGGCCACCGGTTCGTAATTGCCCGAGGCTGCGTGCGTGCTCTTGAAATTGCCGCGGCACAGGTGCATGGCCAGCAACATGCCCGGGGGCTTCTGCGCCACGACGAGGTTGATGAATCTGGCGTAGCGGTGCGGCAATTCGTCGGGATCGTCGCCACGCGCGCGCGCTGCCTCACGCATCTTGTCGTCGCACAGATAGGCCAGGTTGGTGTCGTCCATCTGCACATAGGTGCAACCGGCGCCAGCCAATGACCGCAACTCCTTGCCATAGGCGTTGGCCACGTCCTGGTAGAAATCGGGCTCCAGTTCCGGATAGTGCGTGCGACTGATTCCGGCGCGCCCGCCGCGGAAATGCAGCATGGTGGGCGAGGGGATGCTGACTTTGGCTACAGGGCCTTTGCTGACCTGCGATTGCAGGTACTGGAAGTCGGCCAACTGGATGTCCTTGACATGCCGCACCTTGTCGACTACCCGCATCACCGGTGGCGCCAACTCCTGGGTGCCGTCGGGTCGCTCGATAGTGACCGGGATATCGGTCTTCACGCCACCGATTTGTTGCAGGAAGTCGATATGGAAATAGGTGCGACGGAACTCGCCATCGGTGATGCTCTTGAGGCCGATGTCCTCCTGGAACCGCACTATTTCGGTAATAGCCCGGTCTTCCACCAAACGCAACTGCGTTGCGTCGAGGCGTCCAGCCGCATTTTGCTCGCGTGCCTGCAACAGGTATTGGGGACGCAGGAAACTTCCGACGTGGTCAAAACGGGCGGGTAGTTGGGTCATGGCAGGCTACAACTTGAACGAAATGGAACTGGCAGTTTAGTACGCGAACTGTCGCTTGGCACACGCTGTTGCGTCACGGGGCGTCATGACGATCCCTATCGGTGCGGTAGTTCGCAGGCATCGCGCTGCCGCGTGCCATTGTCCAGGCAGCTGCACCGTCTGCAAGTTCTGACTGAAGCATGCGGCGCCTAGTTCAGGTATTTCGTGCCTGGTGCCGCCGGCTCCGTCGCGGTCGCAGTGGCGTCGTTTGTGTGAGGGCCACGCCACCGGGATGCGACAACCGCGCGCTCGAGCAAATGCATGAATGCATGGGTCAGGGTGTCGGACAGCGCCAGTTCGAATTTACGGGCCAGCGGCGTGCCACTGAGCTTCTCCATGCAGTTCAGGCGTAGTTTGCCATCGCCCAATGGTGCAATGTTGACCTCGGTGATCAACAAGGGACTATCGAACAGGGGCGCAGTGGCCTCGGCCATCCGGTAGGGCGTAGCGAAGTCCGCGCCGCGGATGGTTTCGCTGCGATTGAAGTCGGCAACCGCCTTTTTTGCATTTGGATCCGCGTTGGCCAGATGCGTTGTTGCAGGTCCGCGACTCGCGGCCGTCGTTTCGGTGACCACGCGCTCCAACAGTGGCGTCAGGCCCAGCGTCAACCTGCGGGTGAACCAGAATTGCAGTTCGCGATTCTCTGACGTATTGACGCGGATCAGGATGCGGTCCTGCTCCGGCAGGTAGGCGATCGACAACTGGTGCACGTGCATGGCCCGATTCTAGAAGTCGGTCATTGCGTCGGTACCGGGCGACAGCGGTACCAGGGACAGTTGCCGCCTCAGCCAATGCAGCAGCGCCAGAATGCGCGGCAGTTCGATCCGGTTGCCCGGCACCAGCGCCTTGAGCCACAGGTCGGGCAGACCCAACTGCGGTAGTACCTCCACCAGATCGCCGCTGCGCAGGTGGTCGGCTACCAGGTAGTCGGCTAGCAATGCAATGCCCTGTCCGTCCAGAGCCGCACGGCATAACGCGGCGCCGTCATTGCTCTTGAGCCGGGGTCGCATGTTGACGCCGACCAGGCCTTGCGGACCAACAAATTCCCAGCGCTGGCCGGAGGTGGCGAACACCAGGCAGTCATGGTCAATCAGCTGCGCGGGCGTCTGCGGCGTGCCCTGGCGCGCCAGGTAGACTTTCGATGCGCACAACTTGCGCCGGATCGGGCATAGCGGTTGGTCCAGCACCTGGCCATACGATTCGGGCCGGGCTCCAATGGCGATGTCGAACCCCTCCTCGAGCGGGTTCACCGACCGGTCGGCCAGCACCACGTCCAGGCTGATCATGGGCTGCTGGATCAGGAACTGATTCAACAAGGTGCTCAGGCGCAGCACACCCAATGTGGTCGGTATCTTGATCCGGATGTGTCCTTCGATCTCGCCATTGGCACGCGCCATGCCTGCCAGCGTTTCATCCGCCTCGCGAATCAGCTTGCGCACCGCTGGCAGGTAGCGTTCGCCGACGTCGGTCAATCGCAGCTTGCGCGTGGAGCGGGTGAATAGCGTGGCCTTGATGCGCCATTCCAACTGGTCGATGCGCTTGGCAACCACGGACGGAACCAGCCCCGCCTGGCGCGCGGCCTGCGAAAAACTACCGGATTCGGCGGTTGCGACAAACGCCCTGAGGTTGTCCAGAGTGTCCATGATTCAACGCGTTTTGCGAAAAGTGATGATGCATTATTGGTCATTGATTGGCAGATGAGCGTTAACTAACATCAAGTGTCGTCCCAATCGCCTGTGTTGCAGGCCCTCCCGTGGATTTGCCTGACCCCCATTCCAACCGCATTCCGGCCAGGGTGCCCTACCGCCGCATCGCGACCGAAGAGGCGTTTTCGCCGTCGGCAATGATGGACATCTACCGTGGAATACTGGCCAGACCCGATGTCGATCCCGGCTTCCAGGGCCTGATGGGTTTCTACATGAGCAGCCCGAGTGAACGCGCGCAGCACATCATGCGGTGCCTGCTCGACATGGACCAGGTCCGGCTGGCGCACATGGATGCGACCGGTATCGACATGCAGGTGCTGGCTCTGACTTCGCCCGGTGTGCAGGTCATGGACAAGCATACGGCGGTTGCGTTCAGCATCGATGCCAACGACTACCTGGCCGAAGCCATCCGGCGCCACCCAACCCGTTTTGCCGGCATGCTGGCGGTGGCGCCACAGGATCCGCAGGCGGCCGCGCGCGAGATCGAACGCGGTGTGAACCGGTTGGGCATCCATGCGGTGGTGGTCAACTCCCACACCCGGGGCGAATACCTTTCAGACCCCAAGTTCTGGGATATCTTCGCTGCGGCGGAAGCCTGCGATGCACCCATCTACCT
Organism: Rhodoferax sp.; assembly: GCA_043759735.1. Taxonomy (GTDB): domain Bacteria; phylum Pseudomonadota; class Gammaproteobacteria; order Burkholderiales; family Burkholderiaceae_C; genus CAISIP01. The sequence goes on along the minus strand of JAYUQC010000146.1, from coordinate 4,643 downwards.
GCACCCCAATGCGCTGCCGGCCGGCATGCTGGCGCCATTCCAGGAATGCGGGCTCGACGGTGCCATTTACGGTTTTGGCGTCGAGACCGGCCTGCATGCGATGCGCATCATCACCGCCGGGGTGTTCGACCGCTTTCCCAAATTGCGCATGATCATCGGCCATATGGGCGAGGCGCTTCCGTTCTGGGCCTACCGGCTCGACTATATGCACCGCGCCACGGTAGGTTCGCAGCGCTACGACAGCATCAAGCCGATCCGCAGGAAGCCGAGCGACTACCTGCGTGAGCATTTCTACATCACCAACAGCGGCGTGGCCTGGGAGCCGGCGGTCCGGTTCACGCAGGCGTTCATGGGGCCGGAGCGGGTGCTGTATGCAATGGACTATCCTTACCAGTATGCGGTCGATGAGGTGATCGCGCTGGACAACATGGGTATCAGCGATGCCCACAAACGCATGTTCTTCCAGACCAACGCCGAGACCGTTTTCAAGATCAGGCCGGCCGCGGCCCGCTGACCGGCGCGAACCACCGCGCTGTGTGATCGACACACCATAACCAGGAAAGAGCCATGCGCAACCCGTTATTCAAGACAGCACTCATGGCCATGATGGCCCTTTGCGCGGCACTGGCGCAGGCGCAGACCTGGCCGACACAGCCGGTGCGCATCGTGGTGCCGTTTACGCCCGGCACCGGCATGGACACGATCGCGCGCACCGTGCAGCCCAGGCTGGCCGAGCGGCTGGGGCAATCGGTGGTGGTGGTCAATACGCCGGGCGCCAGCGGCAACATCGGTGCCGACCATGTGGCCAAGTCCAGCCCGGACGGCTACACGGTACTGATGGGTGCCAATACGATGCTGATGGCGTCGCAGCTCTACAAGAACGTGCCGTTCGATCCGATCAAGGACTTTTCGCCGGTATCGCTGGCCGCCTGGGGCACGTTGATGCTGGTTGCCAATCCCAAAACCGGTATCCAGTCGATGCAGGACCTGATCGCCCGATCCAGGGCCAAGCCCGGTTCCGTCGTGTTCGGCTCGCCCGGCATCGGCACACCGCACCATATGGCGATGGAGTTGTTCAAGGCGCAGACCGGCCTGTTCATGCTGCACGTGCCGTATCGGGGTTCGGCCGGCTATACGCAGGACATTCTGTCGGGCGAGATCATGGTCGGCTTCCTGCCGGTGCATGTGGCGCAGTCCTTCGTCGCCTCCGGCAAGCTGACCGCGCTGGCGGTGGGCAGTCCCAAGCGCCATCCAGTTGCGCCCTCGGTCCCCACCTTCGAGGAACTGGGAGTCAAGGGCGTGGATGTCGACCTCTGGTATGCATTCTTTGCGCCGGCCAGGACACCGGCTTCGGTGGTCAACCGCCTGAACACCGAGATCGCCGCCATCCTGCGGATGCCCGAAGTGCGCGAGGTACTAGGCAAGGCCGGCATGGACGCCGCAGCCTCCAGCAGCGACGAACTGGCGGCGTTGTCGGCCAAGGACTATCCGCGCTGGGGCGCGGTGATCAAGCGCAACGGCATCACCGCTGAGTAAATGTCCGTCGTAGTGGGTCCCGCTGCGCCATCGCCGGCCACGGCTGTGCCGCGCATCGCGGTCATTGGTGGCGGGATTGCAGGACTGGGTTTCGCGCTGGCCTTGCACCAGCAGGGGCTGGCCTGCACGGTGTACGAAAGCGTGCCCGCGGTGCGCGAGCTGGGTGTCGGTATCACCTTGTTGCCGCACGCCATGCGCGAACTCGCGGCGCTGGGACTGCAGGCCGAGCTCGAGGCCGCCGGTATCGAGAACCTGGAGAGCGTGTTCTTCAACCGTTTTGGCCAGTTCATCTATCGCGAGCCGCGGGGCCGCCATGCCGGTTATCCACTGCCCGAGATTGGCATCCACCGTGGCAAGTTGCACCGCATCCTGTTCGATGCTGCCGTGCGGCGTCTGGGGCCTGATCGGGTGCTGACGAATCACCGTTGCGCGGGCATCTCGCAGGATGACGCCGGCGCGACCATCGCGTTTGTGCGCAGCAGCGACGGCGGCGCTCTGCCGCCGGTCGCCTGCGATCTGGTGGTGGCCTGCGACGGCATCCATTCCGGCATCCGACGCCAGTTCTACCCGGCCGAGAAACTGGCGTTTGCCGGCATCAACACCTGGCGCGGCGTGACCCGCCACGCGCCGATCCTGACCGGCAAAACCTACATGCGGATCGGCTCCATCAAGACCGGCAAGATGGTGGTCTATCCGATCGTCGACGACATCGATGGCCAGGGTCTGCAGCTGGTCAACTGGATGGCCGAGATCGAGGGTGACAGCCGCGACATGAATGACTGGAACCAGGGCGGACGCCTGGACGACTTCATCGGCATCTTTCAGGACTGGCGCTTTGACTGGCTGGACGTGCCTGCGCTCATACGCCAGGCCGACCAGGTGCTGGAGTACCCGATGGTCGACAGGGACCCGATACCGCAGTGGACCTTCGGCCGCGTTACGTTGATGGGCGATGCGGCCCACCCGATGTACCCGCGCGGCTCCAACGGGAGTGCCCAGGCGCTGATCGACGGGCGCGTGCTGGCCGCCGAGCTGGCATCGCAGGCTGATCCCCTGGTCGCACTGCGTGCCTATGAGGACCTTCGGCGCGAGGCCACGGCGCGCATTGTGCAGACCAACCGCAGCTTGCCACCGGATTTCATCAACATCCGGGTCGAGGAACTGAGCGGGGACAAGCCATTTCGCCACATTGACGACATCATCAGCCAGGATGCCTTGCGCGCCATCTCCGAGCACTACAAGCGGGTGGCGGGCTTTTCATTGGATGCGTTGAAGTCCTGACGCAGCTCGGACTCGACGCGACGCGCGGGTCCGCGCGCGAGGGCCGCATTGGTCGCGCGGATTGACGCAGGTCAGTGTTCGGCATCGGCCATGCACTTGAAAAGGCCGGGAAACGCCTAAGCTGTCGGGCATTCCCAAGGACTTTCCATGCGCATCGACAAACTCACGACCAAGTTTCAGGAAGCTCTGGCCGAGGCGCAAACCCTCGCGCTGGGCCAGGACCATGCGTACATCGAGCCAAGCCACCTGCTGGTGGCGATGCTGCGCCAGGAGGATGGACCCAAGGCGCTGCTGCAGCGTGCGGGTGCCAATGTGCCCGGCCTGCTGGCTGGAGCCGACGCGGCAATGAAGAGGCTGCCGCAGGTGCAGGGCCAGGAACAGGTGCAGGTCGGGCGCGATATGGTCAGCCTGCTGCAGGCCGCGGAGAAGGAGTCGATCAAGCGTGGTGACCAGTTCGTCGCCGGCGAACTGTTCCTGCTCGCGCTGACCGACAACAAGGGCGACAGTGGCAAACTGGCACGAGAAAACGGGTTGACCCGCAAGGCGCTTGAAGCGGCCATCGACGCGGTGCGCGGTGGCCAGAACGTGGACAGCGCAGACGCCGAGGACCAACGCGAGTCGCTGAAGAAATACTGTATCGACCTGACCGAACGTGCCCGCATGGGAAAGCTCGATCCGGTGATCGGGCGCGACGATGAGATCCGACGCGCGATCCAGGTGCTGCAACGCCGCACCAAGAACAACCCGGTATTGATCGGTGAGCCCGGCGTCGGCAAGACCGCCATCGTCGAGGGCCTGGCGCAGCGCATCGTGGCGGGCGAGGTGCCCGAGTCGCTCAAGGGCAAACGGGTGTTGTCGCTGGACATGGCCTCCTTGCTGGCCGGCGCCAAGTTTCGCGGCGAGTTCGAGGAGCGCCTGAAGGCGGTACTGAAGGAGGTCTCGGCCGACGAGGGTCGGATCATCCTGTTCATCGACGAGTTGCACACCATGGTCGGCGCGGGCAAGGCCGAGGGTGCGATCGATGCCGGCAACATGCTCAAGCCCGCACTTGCGCGCGGCGAACTGCATTGCATCGGCGCGACGACGCTCAACGAGTACCGTAAGTATGTCGAGAAGGACGCCGCGCTCGAGCGCCGCTTTCAGAAGGTGCTGGTCGCCGAGCCGAGCGTCGAGGCCACCATCGCCATCCTGCGCGGGCTGCAGGAGAAGTACGAAGTCCACCACGGCGTCGAGATCACCGACCCGGCCATCGTGGCCGCGGCCGAGCTCAGCCACCGCTACATCACCGACCGCTTCCTGCCCGACAAGGCGATCGACCTGATCGACGAGGCCGCGGCCAAGGTCAAGATCGAGATCGACTCCAAGCCCGAGGCACTGGACAAGCTCGACCGCCGGCTGATTCAGTTGAAGATCGAGCGCGAGGCCGTGCGCAGGGAAAAGGACGAAGCCTCGAAGAAGCGCTTCGCCCTGATCGAGGACGAAATCGCCAGGCTGGAACGCGAAGTCGCCGACCTCGAGGAGATCTGGAAGGCCGAGAAGGCCGCGGCCCTGGGCTCCGCGCATGTCAAGGAAGAGATCGACCGCATGCGCCACCAGATCGAGGAGTGGAAGCGCAAGGGCAACTTCGACAAGGTCGCCGAGTTGCAATACGGCCGTCTGCCCGAACTGGAGAAGACGCTCAAGGACACCCAGGCCAAGGAGACCAAGAAGACCAAGGCCGGCGGCGCGGCCGGCCCGCAACTGCTGCGCACGATGGTCGGCGCCGAAGAAATCGCCGATGTGGTGTCGCGCGCGACCGGCATCCCGGTCTCCAAGCTGATGCAGGG
>JAYUQC010000145.1:0-10454 GCA_043759735.1 Rhodoferax sp. | reverse complement strand
GCGCTAGTCGCAAGGCGGTGTCAGCGCTGATACCGCGCCTTTCTCGCACAATTTCATTGATGCGGGCTGGGGTCACATTCAATGCCCGCGCCAAGGCGTTGCTTGAAAGTCCCAACGGCAGCATAAATTCTTCACGCAGTTGCTCACCTGGGTGGATGGGAGGTAATTTTTTCATAGCTAATTCCTTCAGTGGTAATCAACAATCTCAACATTTCCAGGGCCATGCGTTGTCCAGACAAAACACACGCGGAACTGATCATTGACGCGGATGCAGTGCTGCCCTTTTCTATTTCCCTTTAAGGCCTCCAGCCGGTTGCCCGGTGGGGAACCAAGATCAGTGAGTTCACCAGCAGCATCGAGCTGATCTAACTTTCGCCGGGCCACTGCTTCGATGTTGATCCAGCGAGCAACCCGCCTACGCTGATACAAAGCCGAGGTGTCACTGTTGGCAAACGACTGAATCATGTTTGTATTGTATATCGACCTTCGATATGATTTGATTCAATTGCAAAATAGGTGTCATAAAGATCTAAGCTCAACGGATACAAGCGCAATCAGCTATATAAATAATAGCGCATGAATCGCAAAAACTTTAAGAATCCAGTTCCACACGAATCTCCGCACAGAATCCAAGAGTCAGGTCTTGCGCAGAATCCAACGGTCAGGTCCCAATACTGTTAGATTAAAGTAATTTCTGGCAAACTCCGTCTATCGCAACGACGCAGAACGGTATGGCCAGAACCGAAGCTGCTTTGGGCAACGGAGCCCGGCTGGCGGATTTTTTGAGCACCAGCCTGCTCGCCCGCGTGTATCCGTCATCGCTTATTGGCGGTCTGCTTGATGCCGCTCCATCTTCATCCGCGCCAGCTCGGCCCTCAGGCGGGCCAGTTCCATTTGCTCCGGGCTCACCGGCTTGTCGCCTGCGCCCTTGAGCTGGCCCTTGGCGTGTAGCCGCACCCAGTTTTCCAGGGTGGCCTTGGGGATTCCGATGCCTGACGAGTACCTCCAAGCCTTTCGGCTGCCGGGTTTCAGGAGATGAGGCCGGCGAGGGTGCCCGCGTGACCGGGCATGGGCGATGCGGTAACGGGCATCAGCCGGGCTGACTCAGCCAGTGGGAAATTGACTCGCCCTATGCTGCGCCAACTTCATGTGGATTGCAACAGCAGTTGGTGTCGAAGTATTTTTCCTGATTCCCGATTGGCACAGCGATTGCGGCGGGGATGTCAGCACTGCGGACAGCATTTCCCACGGACGTCGAGCCAGGCGGCTTACCCACCGCCGCGCGAGTTTTGCGTGAGAGGCGCCGATCGCGTGGCCGTGGATAAGCGTTTTCGGTCTTTTTGGTCGGTCGACGGCTTTGCGCGGGCGTGGAAAGCGCCGTCCTGGATGGTTGGATAGATCGTGCTGGGGACGCCATCGCGCAGTGGCCGCTACCGCATGGCCGGCGGCGCCGCTCCCGGGCAAGGTGCTGCGCCGCTGCAGGGCCGTCGCCGTGGCGCTGGGCGTAGATGATCCCGCCAAAGGCGGATGCGTAGGCCCGCGCGCCCTGAGAAGCTGCACCACCCCAGATTCCCCATGCCCAGCGCGTGCAAACCAACGCTCACCAGACCAGGAGGGCGCATTGCGATGGCGCCCCGGTCCACTACGCTCGCCACCGCCCGGAGCAGACCACGCTGTACCGCCTGGTGCAGCAGCATGCCGCGACCTTCTTCGCCCAGGCCGAAGAGACCACCGGCGCCGACCTGCCGCAGTTCGTCAAAGACGAGTTCGACGCCTTCCTCGAATGCGGCATCCTGGCCCATGGCTTCCTGCGGCTGCGCTGCGCCGACTGCGGCCACGACAAGCTGGTCGCGTTCAGCTGCAAGCGCCGGGGGTTTTGCCCCTCGTGCGGCGCGCGACGCATGGCGCAGACCGCGGCGCATTTGGTGGACCACGTCATCGGCGCAGGTGCCGGTGCGCCAGTGGGTGCTGTCGCTGCCGATCCCGCTGCGCTTGTTGCTGGCCGCACAGCCCAAGCTGGTGACGCCGGTGCTGCAGTTGGTGCACCGCGTGATCACGCGCCACCTGCTCGGCCAGGCTGGGCTCAAGGCCGAGGAAGCCGACAGCGGCGCCGTCACTCTGATCCAGCGTTTTGGGCGGCGCCGATGGTGTGCCGGTGTTCGTCGAAGCCGGTGCGCCCACAGACGACGAACTGCACGCGTTGCTGCACACGGTCATCACCCGGCTGATGAAGATGCTCACGCGCCACGGCGTGCTGATCGAGGAGATGGGCCAGTCCTACCTGGCTGACCCCAACGCTGACGGGGATGAAGCGCGCACCCTGCAGCCACTGCAGGCGGCGGCGGTTACCTACCGCATCGCCTTCGGCCCGCGCGCCGGGCACAAGGTATTGACCCTGCGGGGTGCGATGGCGCGCGAGGGCATGGCGCGCGAGCTTCTGTGTTCCGACATCGACGGCTTCAGTCTGCACGCGGCCGTGCGGGTCGAAGCACACGAGCGCAAGCGGCTGGAGCAGCTGTGCCGCACCATCACCGGCCGGCGCTGGCAGACGAGAGAGTGCGGCTCAACGATGCAGGGCAGGTGGAACTCAAGCTCAAGACCCCCTGGCGCGACGGCACCACGCACCTGGTGATGAGCCCGCTGGAGTTCATGCAGCGGCTGGCGGCGCTGGTTCCCAGGCCCAGGCTGCACCTGATCCGGTTCCACGGGGTGCTGGCTCCGAATGCCAAGCTGCGCTCGCTGGTGGTGCCGCAGGGGCCGCCAGCGCACGAGGAACCAGCTACCGAAGCCGCTGCCGCGGCCAAGTGCGAGGTCGAGGTTGTTGAGGCCCCGGTGCAGCGCATCAGCTGGGCACGGCTGCTCAAGCGCGTGTTCGACATCGACATGCAGCGCTGCCCGAACTGCGGCGGCGGGGAGCTCAAGATCATCGCCGCCATCCTGGAGCGGCCGGTGATCCAGAAAATCCTTGCTCACCTGGGGCTGGATCCGCAGCCGCCGCCCAAGGGTAGGGCGCGCGAGCCGGAGCTGCACTTCGCTGCCTGAGTCGCTTGCGCTGTCGGACACCTATCGCCACGGGCTGCGGGTACCCTGCCGCCGCCGGTGGCGCTGCGCGCTGTGTCGGCAAGCCATGGCCAACATAAGGGCCGACCCTGAGACCGGGCCAATCCTGCGAGCCGTGAACGTTCAAAGACCTGCCAACTCGCCAGCCCCGAGCCTCCAGACGCCCAGATTGCGCGCTAAATCCGCCCAGACTTGCGTACTTCGGCCCTCTGCGGGCTCGGCCAGCAGCCTTCTCGGGCCCTTTCTTGGGCCGTCCGATGGCGTTTGAAATTCCTATCCCCGGCCCTTAGCGTGGCCGACATCGATGCCGAGCGGGCGCGCGTGCACATTCGCAACTCCAAGGGCAACCGCGACCGCTCTGTGCCCCTGCCCGCAGCGACCTTGAATGCGCTGCGCCGCTTCTGGCAGGAGCACCGAAACCCCGAGCTGCTGTTTCCCAACCGTCACGGCGGCCTGTCGGGGGCAGCGCGGGCGACAACGCCACTGGACCGCGGTGGGTATTCCGGCCGATCGTGACCGACGATTCCGGTTTGTCGTGACCGGTCATTCCAGTTTGTCGTGACCGATTTCTGACCTTGGCCGAAATCTCGGTCACGACGCCGGAATCGTCGGTCACGATGCCGGAACGGCATCGGTCGGCAGCGTGATGTGCTGCGCATATTTGTTCTCCCCAAGCGAGTAGCCTTCCAGCTTTTTGCTGGAGCCGGCATGCCCGATACCCGAAGGATCACTATGCGCAAGATCAAGGACGTGGCCTTGCCCCTGAAATCCGTATCCCTTGCTGAGTGGTCCAATCCAAGCAAGGAAAACGGAAATGACGAACATGACAAAGAGGGCGCGCTACACGCTCGAATTCAAGCAAGAGGCTGTGCGGCTGGTCGAAGGCGGCCAGAGCATCGCGGGGGCAGCACGGTCGCTGGGCGTGGTGGACCAGACGCGTGGGTAGGCCACCTTGACCGCGCACCTACGGCATCTGTCAGGCCCAGGTCGTTTGCAGCCGTCATGCCATCGACAAGCAGGCGCAACTGGTCGCGCCGGGCGATGGCTTCGACCATCGCCCGGTAATCCGGCGTGGTTGTACGCTTGGTCAGCCGGTTGACGGTTGGCCGGTCATACAGGCCCCGGTCAATCCGGCGCAGTGCTCCGGACAAGACCATGCGCTGCAAGGTCTTGTCGATCACATCGCGGGCACCCAGCTGCGCGAAATCTGCCGGAACCCAGACATGGCCGGGGCCGGTGGCGTCGATCAGTGATGAAATGCGGTCGCTCAAGTCGGACACGCGAATACTCCTGTCCGGTATTTGTAGTTCTTTTTCGGACAGAATGGAAAAAGCATTTGTCCGAATAATGTGGTTATTTTTCGGACAAACCAAATGCCAAATGCGAGCATACCCGTGGCTTCAGTCGGCTCCCAAGCATTGCCCTATGGTCCAGGTTGGCAGGTCGACTCGGCCAAATCTGCTCCGTGCGAGGAGGCATTTTTCGGGGCGGATTTCAGCGCCAGCAGCCGCAATTTTCAAGCAATATTTTCCACTGAAAAAGAGCCGGGAAACCGAGCCTTTTGAGAGTGAAAATGACCCCTGAGATGGTAAGATATGATCCCGTAAACCGATGGCACAAAGTGCCTAAAAAGAAGGGCCACCATTGACTTCGCAAACGTCGGAAATCCTGCTTCTTGATGATCGCGTTGAACGTCTCCACTGCCTCCCTCTCGACCCCTATCTTGAGCCCCGTCGTATTGACATCCGCGCGATGTCAAGTGGCTACCATACTGGCTTGTACCGAGGCTATGTTGGCCTGTGGGAGGTGTTTGATGGCAGCCTCTTTCTGATCGGGTTGCTTGACTGTCAAAATGACCCGATCGACCCCGCAATCGTGTTTGGGGACCACCGATTTCCGATACGTGCCGACTGGTACAGCGGCCGCCTTGAAATCGACCGGGGGGAATGCCTGTCCCACTATCACATGGGTTGGGGTGGTCAATTTGCCGAGCGACTGCGCCTGTACGTAGATCACGGTCGCGTGGTGGCGCGTCGTAGGTATGACCAACGCAAGGTACTGCTGCGGCGGTTCAACGCGCACTTCAAGGAATACGAGGAGTTCCGTCAAGAGGTGGCCAAACACCGGTCTTCTGATTTAGGGCCACTGGGCGGTTTCACGGCGGCCGGACTCAAGGTCATGGGGCAAACTCCGATTGACGATACCGAACCCTGGCCTGACGGGCTGACAGAAGGGGAAATGGCAGAGTGGGTCGATCCCATGCTGGCCCACTGCACTCGCCCCGGGGGGCGGGGGGCGCCTCCGTCGTCCTATGGCGTTGGATTCTGACCCCGGCCACTACGAGGAGCAACCGCCTCACGATCGGCATCGTCATAGGGCCAGTCATCAGCGCCCAACATGATCACCTTCAACAACGCCGACTGCGCCGCGGTCAGCGGTGCGCAGGCCGTCATGTCGACAGCTGAGCCGGCCAGGTAGCCGCGACACCACGCCTGTGGCGATGTAACCTGCGACATGCGCATGATTGTCAGCTGCGACCGTCCATCAGCAGCCGCGCAGCCGTCAGATCGAAGACGGTGTCGATGTCAGTCACGCAGCCGATGTCGTCGACGGTGAGCTCGAACGCATCGTTGGCACGGATCACGCATGCCGCACCCTGCGGTCCGGCCAGCGCACGCAAGGCCGGACCGCACGCGGCCGAAAAACCGACCGGATGCCCGCGCCGCCCATTCACCACCGGCAGCACCACCGCATGGTGTTGCAGCGCCTGAGCCACGGCGCGCAAGGTATCGCTGTGCAGTAGTGGCAAGTCTGCCGGTAGTACCAGCCAGCCGGGGGCGCCGGCGGTTGCGCGTGCCGCCGCCGCAATGGAATCGCCCATGCCAGGGTGCGCGGCCGACTCCAGGTGCCAGGGCAACCCGCTTGCGCGCACGGCGTCCAGCGTGTGTTCGAGCACCGTTTTCGACCCCAGCAATGCCTGCAACTTGTGCGTCGTGCCCCCAGATGCCCGGAATCGTTCGCCGCGGCCCGACGCCAGCACCAGGACCACGGGCAGGCGCAGCTGGCCGGTTTGTCCGGTGGCATGCCGGTCCACGGTGCCGGAAGTGGGGTCCGTGCGCGGCGTGCGTCGCCTGCCTGTCATCGGTATCTTTCGTGGCCGTATGTCGCGCAAGTGTAGTCAGCGCGCAGGCCCTGAAAGACCAACTGCGCGGCCCGCAGCCGGGCCGCGCGGTCTGCTGCGAATCAATGGCCGGATTGCACCCATCGCGGCCCCGGGCATGCCGTCTGACACATCCAGACGACCGCTGATGTGGTCCATGGCGATCCGATGGCGACCAAGGACCTCCCTTGCACGCAGAATCCACGGCTGGAATGCAGTTACATTGCGGGTGGCGGCATGAGTCGGCCGCAGGTGCTTGCCGCAAATCGAGAAAATCGCCGGCTGCCGCGTGCACCCGAGGGTTGGTCCTTGGATGGCGGACGATCCTGCCTTCCACAGGGCGCCGGTCTTGACGGCGCCTGTCGCTCACTGGAGATACGCGATGCAAGTTCAATTGACGGTCAATGGCCATGCCCACGCGCTGGAGCTCCCCTCCAATACCCTGCTGGTGCAGGCCTTGCGCGAAAACCTGGGCCTGACCGGCACCCATGTTGGCTGTGATACGGCCCAATGCGGTGCATGCACGGTCATCGTCGACGGGCATGCGGTCAAATCCTGCAATGTGCTGGCAGCCCAGGTATCGGGCGCCAGCATCACTACCATCGAAGGTCTGGCCAGCCCCGACGGCAGCATGCATCCGATGCAGGCCGCATTCAAGGAATGCCATGGCCTGCAATGCGGTTTTTGCACTACCGGCATGGTCATGAGCGCGGTTGACCTGTGTGCCCACCACCCCCAGGCCACCGAAGGCGAGATCCGCGAATTGCTGGAGGGCAATATCTGCCGCTGCACCGGATACCAGAACATCGTGCGCGCGGTGGTTCTGGGCCGCACGGCACAGTCATAGAAAGAGGTCGACGCCATGTACACATTCAACTACGAACGTCCTGCCACGACAGCCGATGCGGCCCGTCTTGCCGGCGCCGGCGCCAAGATCCTGGCCGGCGGGCAGACGCTGCTGGCAGCGATGAAACTGCGCCTGGCCAGTCCGCCCATGCTGGCCGACCTCGGTGATGTTGCCGAACTCGCGGGCATTCGCCGCGATGGCCAGGCCGTTGTGATCGGCGCGATGACCCGCCACGCCGCGGTTGCCACGAGCGCCGACGTACTGTCCGCGATCCCGGCGCTGGCAGACCTGGCTGGCCACATCGGCGACATGCAGGTGCGCGCCATGGGTACGCTCGGCGGTTCGGTTGCCAACAACGATCCGGCGGCCTGTTATCCCAGCGCGGTACTGGCGTTGGGCGCGACGGTCATGACCGATCAGCGCACGATCGCCGCCGACGATTTCTTCACCGGCATGTTCGCCACGGCGTTGCACGCGGACGAGATCATCACCGCGATCCGCTTCCCCGTACCGCAGCGCGCGGCCTACATGAAGTTCAAGCAGCAGGCTTCCCGTTTTGCAATGGTCGGCGTCTTCGTGGCCCAGTTCGACATCGGCGTGCGGGTGGCGGTTACCGGTGCGGGCAATGGTGTTTTTCGCCATGCAGGCCTGGAGGCGGCTCTTACGCGGAGTTTTACCCCTGCTGCAGCGGCGGCGGTGCCAATCGATGCCGGCGACATGAACAGCGACATCCATGGCTCTGCGCGGTACCGCGCCAACCTGGTCAGCGTGCAGACACAGCGCGCAGTGGCGAAGGCGCTCGGTTGACCGGTATCGACGCCATTGCCACGGCGCTCGAGGACGCCGGGTATTTCGCTGATCGGCGGCTCGCCACGGCGGTCTTCCTGGCGCTCAAGCTCGAGCGTCCGCTGTTGCTTGAAGGCGAACCCGGCGTCGGCAAGACCGAACTGGCCAAGGCACTGGGTATGGCGCTGCAACGCCCCTTGGTTCGGCTGCAGTGCTATGACGGGCTGGAGCAGCGCGAAGCCCTGTACGAGTGGAACTATGCTGCGCAGCTGCTGCACATGCGTGCCGCCGAGTTGCAGCGCGACAGGCATCCGGTTGACGCCCCGGGCCGGCACCATCCGGCCGACGTCGAGCGCGAGGTCTACCAGCAGCGCTATCTGATCCGCCGGCCCTTGCTGCAGGCGCTCGAGGCTGCGCCGCCCGGCGCGGTGCTGCTGATCGACGAGATCGACCGCGCCGACGAACCTTTCGAAGCCTTCTTGCTGGAATACCTGGGCGAATATCAGGTCAGCATTCCCGAGCTGGGCACGGTGCGCGCGGTGGTGACACCGGTGACCATCCTGACGAGCAACCGCACCCGCGAACTCAATGATGCGGTCAAGCGCCGCTGCCTGTACCACTGGCTCGACTACCCCGAGCGGGAACGTGAACTGGCGATCGTGCGTGCCCGCGTGCCCCAGGCATCCGAAGCGCTGTCGCTGCAAGTGGCGCAGTTCGTCGCCCGCCTGCGTGGCGCTACCGCGGCAGGCATTTTTCATCGGGCGCCGGGCATCGCCGAGAGCGTCGAGTGGGCGCGGGCGCTGGTGGCGCTCGACACCCGCGTGCTCGACCCCGAGGTGGTGACCGACACCGCCGGCCTGCTGTTCAAGCAGCGCGAAGATGTGGCGGCCCTCACGCAGACCCTGGCCAGCGAATGGCTGCAAGCCCGCGGGTAGTGGCCATGCCATACGGACACGGTCAAGCGCCCGCGCGGCAACAGGGCGACGCAGGCGCCGGCATGTTGGTCGACAACCTGGTTGGCTTTGGCCGCGCGTTGCGCCGTGCCGGCGTTGCCGTGGACAGTGCCCGGATGGCGTTGGCCAGCGAAGCAATGCTGCTGGTAGGACCGGCCCGACGCGCGGACGTCGGTGCCGCACTGGAATCTGTGCTGGTCGGCCGCGAACCCGATCGCGGCGTGTTCCGCGAACTGTTCGACGCCTGGTTCCCGGGCCCGGCCGCCGGGCAAGCCCTGGCCGACCTGATGCCCGGCGCCGCGGTCCGGGTCGAACCGCCGAGCGGCCGCGCGCGCGTGCGCGATGCCCTGGCTTGCCGCCGCGAACCATCGCGCACGCTGGAGCCCATGCCGCAGCCGGAGACCGTCCACGATGCGGCCATGTCCGCCGGCGAGCGGACCCGCTTGCGCCACGCCGATTTCGATGCCCTGGCCGCCAGCGAGTACCACCATGTCCAACGCCTGGTACGCGACATCCACTTGCCGGTTCCGGCGTTCGCGGCGCGCCGGGTGCGCCCGGGAAACCGCGGCGCGCGACTGCATTGGCCAGGCGTGATGCGATCGGCGGCGCGCACTGGCGGCGAGGTGCTCCGGCTGCCCCGGATGCAGCGTCGGCTGCAACCATTGCCGCTGCTCGTGTTGGTGGACGTATCGGGCTCGATGGAGCGGTATGCCCGGCTGCTGCTGGCCTTCCTGCATGCGTCCACGCGCCATTTGCGCCAACGCGATGTGTTCGCTTTCGGTACCCGGCTGACCGACCTGGGCCCGGCCATGCGCCTGGCTGACACCGACCAGATGCTGGCTGCCGCGAGCCGGGCGATCGACGATTTCGCTGGCGGCACCCGGCTGGGACAGTCTTTGTGCAGCCTGCGCCGGCACCATGCGCGGCAGATGGTGGGCCGGCGTACCGTGGTGCTGCTGATCACCGACGGGCTCGACACCGGTGACCCGCAGGAACTCGGACGCGAGCTTGACTGGCTTGGCCGGCATTGCCGTCGCCTGTTGTGGCTCAATCCGCTTTTGCGATTCGACGGCTATGCCCCGCTGGCGCGGGGCGCCGCGCAACTGCATGCGCACGCCCACGGGACGCTGGCGGTGCACAACCTGGAAAAGCTCGAGCAGCTGGCAGCCGGTCTGGCCAGGTTGCTGGCGCGCTGATGCCCCGCGTTTGTTCTAACCCGACCCCACAGACCCACAAACCCACAGGAGCTTCTATTCATGGACATGCAAGCCAGCCGCCAGCTTGCGGTGACCCAGCAGCAGGCATGGGATGCGCTCAACAACCCCGAGGTGCTCAAGCGGTGTATACCGGGCTGCGACAAGGTCGAGGCCACCGGGCCGGAGAAATTCGTCGTCGGCGTGGCCGTCAAAATCGGTCCCGTATCGGCCAGGTTCAACGGCAGAATCACGCTGGCCGACCTGCTGCCCCCCGCCAGTTACACGCTGACATTCGATGGCCAGGGCGGCGCCGCCGGCTTCGGTAAAGGTACGGCCCAGGTGGTCCTGACGCCGAACAACACCGGCTGCGAACTGGCCTACACCGTGCATGCCCAGGTCGGCGGCAAGCTGGCACAGCTTGGCCAGCGCCTGGTGGACGGGGCAGCCAAGAG
>JAYUQC010000144.1:0-29304 GCA_043759735.1 Rhodoferax sp. | reverse complement strand
GAAGCCGGACTATGCCCGTGCCTGGCTGATCAAGGGAACGCTCGAGCAACAGAACCGCCAACTGGATCAGGCGCAGGCGTCGCTGTTGCGATTCGTCGATCTCCATGCCGAGCAGAAGTCGGACAAGGACGCTTCCGAGCCGGATCCGGCGATGACGCAGGCCTATCTGCGTCTGGCCGAGATAGCCGAGCAGCGAAAAGATTACGCGACGGCGCAAGGCTGGCTGGCCCGCATCGACAACGCCCAGGAGATGGTCAGCGTCCAAAGCCGCCGGGCGGCCATCCTGGCACGCCAGGGCAAGCTCGATGAGGCGCGGGCGATGATCCGGGCATTGCCAGAGCCGAGCCCGGCCGATGCGCGCCTGAAGGTCAGCGCCGAGGTACAGATGCTGCGCGACAACAAACAGTATCAGCTGGCCTATGACGTGCTGTCCGAGGCGCTGGCCAAAGAACCCAAGGACCTGGACTTCCAGTACGACCAGGCCATGATCGCCGAGAAACTGGGTCGGCTCGACGAGATGGAACGGCTATTGCGCCAGACAATCGCTACCAAGCCCGATTACCACCATGCGTACAACGCGCTCGGCTATTCGCTGGCAGATCGCAACCTGCGCCTGCCGGAGGCGCGTGAACTGATCCTCAAGGCGCTGGAATATGCACCCGGCGATCCCTTCATCTCCGACAGCCTGGCCTGGGTTGAGTTTCGCAGCGGCAACCTTGCCGAAGCCTTGCGTATCCTGAAAAAAGCCTACCAGGAAAAGCCCGATGCAGAGATCGCAGCACACCTGGGCGAAGTCATGTGGTCCCTGGGCCAGCGCGACGAAGCGATCGCGGTATGGCGTGAAGGGCTCGGCATCAACGCCGAGAATGAGACACTGCTGGAAACCATCAGGCGATTGCGCGTGAACCTGTGATCGTGCGCTCCCGCCGACGCTGGTTGACACTGGGCCTGGTATTGACTATTGCCGCTTGCGCCCAGGCTCCGCGTGCGCCATCGGCGACGGGGCAAGTGCGTACTCAATGGAGCGGACGACTTGCATTGCGCGTCGACTCCGAACCGGTACAGTCTTTTTTTGCGGCCTTTGACCTGCGCGGCAATGCCCAGGCCGGCGAACTGTCGCTGTTTTCGCCCCTGGGGTCGACCCTGGCCCGCATGACCTGGGCTCCTGGCGATGCGCTATTGTTTTGGAGCGGACAGCAGCGCCGCTTTGGCTCGATCGAAGCGTTGACCCGCGAGGCGACCGGGACCGAACTGCCGATCGCCGGCCTGTTCCAGTGGCTCACTGGCAACGCAACACAGACAGACGGCTGGTCTGCGGACCTGAGCAAGCTGGCGGACGGAAAACTGGTGGCGCAACGCGTCCAGCCTGCACCCGCCGTGGAGATGCGGCTGATCCTGGACTGAATCCGGACATTGCGGCAAGTCGATGAAGTCCTTGTACGACGTGCCGGCGCCGGCCAAGCTCAACCTGTTCCTGCACATCACCAGCCGGCGCAGCGATGGTTTCCATGCGCTGCAGTCCGCGATGGTGTTGTTGGATTGGTGCGACACCCTCCATTTTGATCTGCGACCCGGTGGTGCGATCAGCCGCGAAGACCTGGGGACGCCTCTGCCCGATGACGACCTCACGGTGCGAGCCGCCAGGGTATTGCAGGCCACGACCGGAACGCGGCTGGGGGTGCATATCGGCATCGAAAAATCCATTCCAACCCAGGCCGGCATGGGTGGCGGCTCATCGGACGCGGCATCTTGCCTGCTGGCGCTCAATCGCCTGTGGGAACTGCATCTGCCGCTGGATCGGTTGCTGACGATCGGATTGCAGCTGGGCGCCGATGTGCCGTTTTTCCTTGGTGGACATAACGCCTGGGTGGAGGGCATCGGCGAAAAAATGACTCCGCTGCAGCTCGAACCGGGTGTTTTCCTGGTGGTCAAACCACCCGACGGTCTGTCCACACAGTCAATTTTTTCAGATCCCGAACTCAAAATAAACACCGGGATGGCTATAATCGCAGGCTTTGCTGCAAACCCTCGGGAGTTTGGGCGCAACGATATGCAGGCTGTTGCACTCAGGCATTGCCCCGGTGTTTCCAAGGCCCTCGGTTGGCTGGCGGCCCTTGGACTGAATGGCAGAATGACGGGTTCAGGCAGTGCCGTCTTTGCCTGGGCGGCGGCGAACATGGCGCCTGATCCAGGGATCTTGCAAGGGGTTCCGCCGGGTTTCGAGGCGCGCTGGTGCAGCGGCTTGAAAGCCCATCCCCTGTCGGGCTGGGTTCAAGCCAAGGATTGACGGTAGGTAGCAATACGCTGCCGACCTGTGTAGGGGAGTCGCCAAGTTGGTTAAGGCACTGGATTTTGATTCCAGCATGCGAAGGTTCGAATCCTTCCTCCCCTGCCAAAAATATTGTCTGTGCCGGTAACGCAAGTATCCGGCCAAAACCCTGACCCAATCGCCGAGAACTTCATGCAGGTCGCGCCCTCACCAGATTTCATGGTCTTCACCGGCAATGCAAATCCGCTCATGGCGGCAGATATTGCCCACCACCTGGGCATTTCGCTGGGCGCCGCCAAGGTTGGACGCTTCTCGGATGGCGAAGTCACGGTCGAGATCAACCAGAACGTGCGGGCCCGCGATGCGTTCGTGATCCAGAGCACCTGCGCACCGACCAACGAGAACCTGATGGAGCTGCTCATCATGGTCGACGCGCTCAAACGGGCGTCGGCCGAGCGCATCTGTGCGGTGATTCCCTATTTTGGCTACGCCCGGCAGGACCGCCGGCCGCGCTCGACGCGGGTGCCGATTACGGCCAAGGTGGTGGCCAACATGTTGCAGACCGTCGGTGTGGCCCGGGTGCTGACGATGGACCTGCATGCAGACCAGATCCAGGGATTCTTCGACATTCCGGTCGACAACATCTATGCCTCGCCGGTGCTCCTGGGCGACCTGCGCCAGAAAAACTACGACGACCTGATCGTCGTTTCGCCCGATGTCGGCGGCGTAGTGCGGGCCCGCGCACTGGCCAAGCAGCTGGGCTGTGACCTGGCCATCATCGACAAGCGCCGGCCCAAGGCCAATGTCAGCGAAGTGATGCACGTGATCGGCGAAATCGAGGGTCGCAACTGCGTCATCATGGACGACATGATCGATACCGCCGGCACCCTGGTGAAGGCGGCCGAAGTGCTCAAGGAGCGCGGCGCAAAGATGGTCTACGCGTATTGCACGCACCCCATCTTTTCGGGCCCTGCCATCGAACGCATCGCGCAGGGAACTGCGCTCGACGAAGTGGTTGTCACCGACACCATCCCGCTGAGCAATACAGCCCAGGCGTGCCGGAAAATCCGCCAATTGACCGTGGCTCCGCTGATCGCCGAAACGATCCAGCGCATCGCAACGGGCGACTCGGTGATGAGTTTGTTCTCGGATCAGGAAAACCTTTTTTAGCGGGTTGTCCAACCGGAGCATGTGTGGCTGGCAGACCGGGCAACCGGAAGCCGGCTTTTTTAACCGGAGTCCTGCTGGTCGCGGCAGACTCCCATTGGAGTAAATCATGAAAATTGTCGCTTTTGAGCGCGCCAAGCAGGGGACGGGTGCGAGCCGCCGTCTCCGCATCACCGGTCGCACACCGGGCATCGTCTATGGGGGCGATGGCGAACCACAACTGATCGAGCTCGACCACAACGCCTTGTGGCATGCCATCAAGAAGGAAGCATTCCACTCGACCATCCTGGACATGGAAGTCAGTGGCGACTCCACCAAAGTGTTGCTGCGTGACCTGCAGATGCACCCGTACAAGCAATTGGTGCTGCATGCCGACTTCCAGCGCGTCGTCGCCCGTACCAAGCTGCACCTGAAGGTGCCATTGCATTACGTGGGCGAAGAGGAGTCGCCGGCTGTCAAGCTCGACCACTGCCTGGTCAACCACGTCGTGAACGAACTTGACGTGACCTGCATGCCGTCGAACCTTCCCGAATTCATCGAGGTCGATCTGTCGAACCTGACCAAGGGCACTTCGCTGCACCTCAAGGACATCACCCTGCCAAAGGGTGTTACGCCGGTCAAGAGCGGCCAGATGAACCCGGTGTTGGTGTCGGTGGTATTGCCAGCTGCCGAGGCCTCCGAGGCCAACGCAGACGCTGCCGCGGCAGACGCTGGTGCCGCCGCTGACGCGAAGTCGGCTGCGGCTGCCAAGGGAGCTCCGGCTGCCAAGGGAGCCCCGGCTGCCAAGGGAGCGCCGGCCGCAAAAGCGCCTCCTGCCGCCAAGACACCGCCAGCAAAGAAATAGTCCGGCTCCGGCCGCCGCCGGCACAGTTCATGGCCCACTTCGGTGGGCCATTTTCTTGTCCCATGGTTCGGCGTACCGAATGGCCGTTCGTGCGTGGAGAGGGGGCGTCGATAATTGGCCGATGATCAAGCTGTTTGTCGGCCTCGGCAATCCGGGGCCCGAATACGCCGACACCCGCCACAATGCCGGGTTCTGGTGGATTGACGCGCTGGCAGACAGCTTGCGGGTCACGCTGACGGCGGACAAGTCCTGGCAGGGCCTGGCCGCGCGCACCACCGTGCATGGGCATACGGTCTGGCTGCTCAAGCCGCAGACCTTCATGAATCACTCGGGCCGCTCTGCCGCGGCCCTGGCGCGTTTTTTCAAGATCGCCCCGCATGAGATCCTGGTGGTGCATGACGAGCTCGACATCGTGCCGGGTCAGATGCGGCTCAAGCGCGGCGGCAGCCACGCCGGGCATAACGGCTTGCGCGATGTCCACGACCAGCTCGGCAGCGATGACTACTGGCGGCTGCGCCTGGGTATCGGCCACCCGGGTGTCAAGGCCGAAGTCATTGACTGGGTGCTGAAGAAACCCATGGCGGAACACCGGCAGGCCATCGCGTCGTGCATCGCGCGCTCGCTGCA
This sequence comes from Rhodoferax sp., assembly GCA_043759735.1. Taxonomy (GTDB): domain Bacteria; phylum Pseudomonadota; class Gammaproteobacteria; order Burkholderiales; family Burkholderiaceae_C; genus CAISIP01. The sequence goes on along the minus strand of JAYUQC010000144.1, from coordinate 24,397 downwards.
GGCGGTTCCCTTCCTGCTAAATGATGAGGTTGCCAAGGCAACCATGTTGCTGCACACCCGGCCTGCACCGGAGAATGGTGCCGCCACTCCGGGTTGATCCACGCGCGCATCGGCGGTTCGCCGCCATCACCCCGGCACTGCCCACTGCCGTTTCCGCGAGGTGATCCGCCATGCCCGACTTCAAGCCCTGCCTGTTGATTGCGCTGGCCCTGCACGGCCTGCTGCCGACCGCGCTGGCGGCCCAGACCATCTATCGTTGCGCCAATTCCTACAGCCAGCTGCCATGCCCGGGCGGCGCGGCCCTGTCCGTTGACGACAGTCGCACCGACGCGCAGAAGGCGCAAACCGACGCGGCAACGGCTCAAGCCACACGCCAGGCCGAACAGCTGGAAAAGAGCCGATTGGCAACCGAGCGCGCGGTTGCGGTCGCATCGCGGGCCGGGCCGGACGTGTCGCCGGCTCGGCCGAAAAAAATCGCCTCCGGGCAAACGAGGAAGCAAAAGAGCGCACGCGAAGCTGAACTCTTCACCGCATCCGCCACGCGCGACGCCAATAAAGCCTTGGTCAAGCCGAGCGACTGAGGCCGCCGGCAGCGCCAATGGCTCGGCGCCACACACCGGGTACGGCGGCTTGCGGCGTCAAATCTTGTCGGTGGGCCCTGCTGCCGCCTGCAGCCGCTGGAATTTGCGCCACAGGGTGTCCTTGTCCTCGATGAAATCCGGGTGGACCGGAATACAGGCAACCGGGCATACCTGAACGCACTGCGGCTCGTCGAAATGCCCCACACATTCTGTACACTTGTGCGGATCGATTTCATAAATTTCCTGCCCGAGAAAGATCGCCTCGTTCGGGCACTCGGGCTCACACACATCACAGTTGATGCATTCATCGGTAATGATCAGGGACATGGAGTGTCGGGCCGGTTTCCGCGCAGTGGTGCCAGCGCCTGGCACCTGGCTCTGGATTATCCCCGCGTTCGAATGTCCCGACCGCTGACCCAGATTCCGGGTCCGGGCCTATGCCTGTCGATGCGGCGTCGCTGCACGCCCTGCAGCTGAACGACCGACATGGGTCCATTCCTCGTCAAGCGCGTACTGACGCTGATCGCCACGCTGATCGGCGCCTCGATCGTGGTGTTCCTGGTGCTCGAGATCCTGCCCGGCAACGCGGCCGAGATCATGATGGGACCCGACGCATCTCCCGAGGCAGTGCAGGCGCTGGCCAACAAGCTGGGACTGGACTTGCCGGCGTCCGAACGCTACTGGAACTGGGTCGTCGGCATGTTGACCGGTGAGCTTGGCGACAGTTATGCCTACAGTTCGCCAGTCGCCGAATTGATGCTCGAACGCCTGACACTGACCGTCCCGTTGGCGCTGATGGCGATGAGCCTGACGACGGTACTGGCGCTGGTGGCGGGCATTTACGCGGCCGCCCGGCACAACCGGCTCGGCGACGTCGGAATCATGGGACTGACCCAGGTCGGCATCGCGATACCCAATTTCTGGTTCGCGATCCTGCTGATCCTGTTCTTTGCGGTCAAGTTGCAATGGTTCTCCGCCGGCGGATTCCCGGGATGGGAGGAAGGCATCGGCCCGGCGCTGCGCTCGCTGTTGCTGCCGGCGTTGTCGCTGGCGGTGGTGCAGTCGGCGATCCTGGCCCGCATCACGCGATCGGCCGTGCTGGAGGTCATGCGCGAGGACTATGTGCGCACCGCCCGGGCCAAGGGCCTGTCGCAGCGCGCGACCCTGTGGGGCCATGTGCTGCGCAACGCAATGATTCCGGTCATCACCGTCATGGGGCTGCAATCGGCCGAATTGCTGGCGGGCACCATCGTCGTCGAGAATGTGTTCTACCTGCCGGGTCTGGGTCGCCTCATCTTTCAGTCGATCTCCAACCGCGACCTGATCGTGGTACGCAACTGCGTGATGTTCCTGGCCACGATGGTGGTGGTGGTCAACTTCGTCGTCGACGTGCTCTACGCAGTGATCGATCCGCGGGTCAAGGCCAGCGACATATGAACCGAGCAGCAACTACGACGCACAGGGCTACACGCCTTGCACAGGCGAGGGCATTCGCCGCCGGGCCGCTCCCAAGGCGAATTGCGCAGTGCGCAGCACGCAGGTTCTTCCAGTTCGCCGCCGGGCCGCTCCCAAGGCGAATTGCGCAGTGCGCAGCACGCAGGGTAGTCCGGTGATCGTCGAGCCCACCGCCGCTGCGTCCCCGCTTGCCACGGGCATGCTCCCGTTCCTGCGCCGCGCGATGGGACACCGCAGTTTCGTGTTGGGCGGTGTTTTGACACTGTTGCTGTTGTTTGCAGCGGCACTGTCGCTGGTCTGGACCCCCTGGTCGCCGTACGAGATGGACTTGCCCGGCAAGCTGCAGGGCCCCAACGCCGCGCACTGGCTGGGCAGCGACGCGTTCGGGCGCGACGTCGCGTCGCTGCTGCTGGTGGGCGCGCGCAATTCAATCCTGGTGGGGATGATCGCGGTGAGCATCGGCCTGATCGCCGGCACTGCATTTGGCCTGATCGCGGCCGCCCGTCGCGGCTGGGTCGAGGAACTGATCATGCGCCTGTCCGATTTCACATTCGCCTTTCCGGCCATTCTGTCGGCCATCATGATGACGGCCGTATTCGGCGCCGGCATCGTTAATTCCATCATCGCGATCGGCATCTTCAACATACCAACCTTTGCGCGCATCACCCGGGCCTCGGCGAACGCCATCTGGTCGCGTGAATTCGTGCTGGCCGCACGGGCCTGTGGCAAGGGACCGTGGAGCATCACGATAGACCATGTGCTACCCAATATCCTGTCGGTACTGACGGTGCAGGTCACGATCCGGTTTGCGATCGCCATCCTGGCCGAGGCCGCGCTGTCCTACCTGGGGCTGGGCACGCAACCGCCACAACCGTCCTGGGGCCGCATGCTGGCCGAGGCCCAGACACTTCTATTTCAGGCGCCACTGCTTGCTGTCTTTCCCGGCGTGGCCATCGCCATGGCCGTGCTGGGCCTGAACCTGCTGGGTGATGGGCTGCGCGACCTGATGGACCCCCGACTGGCCCGCAAGCGCTAAGCGCCAAGCTCGCGCTGAACAGTCCTGCGACACACGACACGCCCCTTGCCGATGCTCGAAGTCTCCGATCTCAGCGTGCGCCTGCAGACCCAACGCGGTCCGGCCCATGCCATTCGCAATGTCAGTTTTGGACTCAAGCGCGGCGACACGCTGGGGCTGGTCGGCGAGTCGGGTTGCGGAAAATCAATCACCGCCATGGCGCTGATGGGGCTGTTGCCCGAAAACGCCACGGTGACCGGCAGCATCCGCTTCGACGGCCAGGAGCTGGTCGGCCAAAGCGATGCGGTTCTGCGACGGCTGCGCGGCAACCGGATCGGCATGATCTTCCAGGAGCCGATGACGGCGCTCAACCCGGTCCATACCATCGGCCACCAGGTGGCCGAACCGATGCGCCTGCACCGCGGCATCGGGCGTGAACAAGCCCGCGCACAGACCATCAGCCTGCTCGAGCGGGTCGGCATCGGCAATGCGGCGGGCCGAATCGACGCGTATCCGCACCAATTCTCCGGCGGACAGCGCCAGCGCATCACGATTGCAATGGCGCTGGCGTGTGAGCCGGACATCCTGATCGCCGACGAACCCACCACCGCACTGGACGTGACCATCCAGGGTCAGATCCTCGACCTGATCCACGACCTCGTGCTCGAGCGTTCGATGGCCCTGCTGTTGATCTCGCACGATCTGGGCGTGATTGCGCAGAACGTCGAACGCATGATGGTGATGTATGGCGGCAGCGTGATTGAAAGCGGCGCCACGCGGCGGGTATTTGGCCATAGGGCGCACCCCTACACCCGCGGCCTGTTTGGCGCCAGGCCCCGCCTGGGCGCGCCCGCCGGAGCGCGACTGACGACGATCGATGGCACTGTGCCGGAACTGGTCGACCTGCCCGCCGGCTGTGCCTTTGCCGACCGCTGCGCCTGGGCGCTACCGGCATGTGTCACCACCCGCCCACCCGCAGAGACGATCGACCCGGGCCACGAGGCAAGCTGCCTGCGACTCGCTGCGGTCATGGCGCTGGACCCGCAATGACGCCGACGACCTCCGGCACCGCGGCCCTGCCGAGCGATCCGTTGCTGGTCGTGGACCAGATCACGCGAACCTACACGCTGCCGCGCGAAAAGTTGTGGCGCGCCCCGCCCCTGGTGCAAGCGCTGCAGGGCGTCAGTATTTCCATGCATGCCGGTCGCAGCCTGGGCATCGTGGGTGAATCCGGATCGGGCAAGTCGACGCTGGCGCGACTGGTCATGGCGCTGGAGCCGCCCAGCAGCGGCAGCGTGCGCATCCTGGGGCGTGACATGGCCACACTCGACGCTGTGCACCTGCGCCAGGCGCGGCGCGATTTCCAGATGGTTTTCCAGGACCCCTATGGTTCGCTGGACCCGCGCCAGACGGTGTTGCGCATCGTGACCGAGCCACTGCAGGCTCAGGCCGACACCACGCTTGCGGACCAGGCCCGCAGAGCGCAGGAAGTCCTGCTGTCGGTCGGCCTGCGGGCGAGCGACCTGGAGAAATATCCGCATGAATTCTCCGGCGGCCAGCGCCAGCGCATTGCGATTGCGCGCGCGCTGATCACGCGGCCACGGCTGATCGTTGCCGACGAGCCTGTCAGCGCGCTGGACGTCTCGGTGCAGGCACAGGTGCTCAACCTGATGCAGGATCTGCAGGCCCAGTTCGATGTCACCTATTTGCTGATCAGCCATGACCTGGCCGTGGTAGACCACCTGTGCGCTGATGTCGCGGTGATTTTCCAGGGCCGGATCGTCGAGCGCGGCACGCCGCAGACGCTGTTTCGCCATGCGGCCCATCCCTACACCCGCGCGCTGCTGGACGCGGTGCCCCGCATGGAGCCGCGCCAGCCGGGCGACCCGCGCAAGCGCACCCACTCGGTTGCAGCGCGGGTGCAATTGCCCCACGCCTGTCCGTATGCGCACCGCTGCCCAAACGCACAGGATCGTTGCGATGTACAACGTCCGGAGTTGACGCTGCTGACCCAGGAGCATCTGGTGGCCTGCCATTTTCCGCAAGCGACGCCTGACGCGCTGCCTGCTACCGGGCAAGCTCCCGTGTCAACCCGTTGAACGCAACCGGTCCGCGCCGACTCAGCTGTTATCCGTGGCCGCAGCAAGGGATTTCCATGATCCCGATCGCTACCCGTGCACCGACCGTCATGCTATTGTCTGACACTGGCACCGCAAGCATTTGCGGTCATCGACTGATTTACTGAAAGGAATACAACCATGGTCAATCGCCGCACCGTACTTACCTCCACTGTTGCCAGCGCCGCGCTGGCACAGGTTCCTTTTGCCGCCCAGGCGCAATCCAGGAAAGACACGTTGACGATCGGCATGGCGCTTGAGCCGACACCCGGGCTTGATCCGACCGGTGGCGCAGCACAGTCCATTTCCGAAGTCACGCTGTACAACGTGTACGAGACGCTGACCAAGATCAACCAGGACGGCACGGTTTCCCCGCTGCTGGCCGAAAGCTGGGAAATATCGCCCGATCTCAAGACCTACACATTCAAGCTGCGCAAGGGCGTCAAGTTCCAGAATGGCGAGCCCTTCAATGCCGAAGCGGTGAAGTTTTCGTTCGAGCGCGCGGGGGCCGAAAAAAGCATCAACAAGGACAAGCGCAAATTTGCGTCCCTGGCGCGCGTGGCAGCGATCGACGCGCACACGGTAGTCATCCTGAACACCGAACTCGATCCCAATTTCCTGTTCGGCATGGGCCTGGGCACGGCCGCCATTGTCGAGCCCAAGAGCGCCGAGACCAATGCCACCAAGCCGATTGGCACCGGACCCTACAAGGTTGAAACCTGGAACAAGGGTTCATCGGTGGTGCTGACCAAGTGGGATGGCTACCACAATGCGGCCGCCATCAAGCTCAAGAAGGTCACGTTCCGCTTCATCAGTGACCCCGCCGCCCAGGCCGCTGCCCTGCTGGCTGGCGACGTGGACGCTTTTCCACGCATCGGCACGCGGGCCGTGCCGCAATTCAAGGCCAACCCCAAATTCCAGGTCCTGATCGGCAACTCGCAGGGCAAGACCATACTCACGATCAACAACAAGAAAAAGCCGCTCGACGATGTGCGCGTGCGCCGGGCGATCCTGGCGGCCATCGACCGCAAGGCCGTGGTCGAAGGTGGGGCTGACGGGTATGGCTCCCCCATCGGCAGCCACTATGTGCGCGGCTTGCCCGGTTTCATCGACACCACCGGCATCAATCCTTTCAATATCGAGAAGGCCAAGGCATTGCTCGCCGAGGCTGGCGTCAAGACCCCGCTGAACCTGTCTCTCAAGCTGCCACCGCCCTCCTACGCGCGTCAGGGAGGCGAAGTCATCGCCGCCCAGTTGGCCAAGATCGGCATCGTCGCCAAGATCGAGAACGTCGAATGGGCGCAATGGCTCAGCGGCCCTTTCAAGACCGGAGACTTCGACCTCACGATCGTGTTGCATGTCGAGCCGTTTGACCTCGGCAACTACGCCAACCCTGACTACTATTGGGGCTACAACAACCCGAAGTTCAACGAGTTGTACAAGAAGATCAACAATGCACCGCGTGCTGACGAGCGCGCCAAGCTGCTGGGTGAGGCCCAGCAGATGCTGGCCAATGATGCGGTCAACGGCTTCTTGTTCCAGCCACAACTGCCGACCGTCGCCGACAAGAGGCTCAAGGGGCTGTGGAAAGACATGCCGACTTTTGCCAACGATCTGTCGGTCATGTCCTGGAGTTGATGGGCGCTGCGTCCGTGAACAATGCATTTGGTGGCGGTCGCGCTGCGACCGGATGTCCGTCGCCGACGCGATCCGGCACGGGTCCGCGAGCGGGCCGCGACCCATCATCGCTTGGCGCCGCCCTCGAATAGGACAGCGCGATGAAAGACAGTCTGGGGAATACGGTGCTTCTGCACGATCCAGCCAGCCTGCCTGCCCTGAATGATTTCATCGAGGGGTTCATTCGCTGCGAGGCCCGCGCCGTCCATGTGCTCGATGTGGCCGATCGCGACGACAGCGCCATCGTGCAGGCCTGTTGCGCCGCGCTGCACATGTTTGCCGAGTCAAGGGAGGGTCCGGTCAACGCCGCTCCATTCATGGCCGCGGCCAGGAGCGCAGCGCCCAAGGCCAGCGATCGCGAGCGCCGGTTGGTCGAAGCCATCGGGGCATGGGTTGACGGCGACATCGCGCGCGCGATGCGCCTGCACGACGAACAGGCGCTGGCCCATCCGCGCGACCTGGTTTCGGTCAAGCTGGGCCAGTACCACCGTTTCAATCGGGGCGATGCACCCGGCATGCTGCGTCTGGCGCTGTCGGCATTGCCCGCAGCATCGGACGTGCCACAGATGCATGGCATGGCCGCGTTCGCCTGGGAGCAGTGCCATCGGATGCCTCAGGCGGAGGCCGCCGCGCGCACGGCCCTGGCCATGACGGAGCGCGAACCTTGGGCCCAGCACGCCCTGGCCCATGTGATGCTGACCCAGGGTCGGCTCCGGGAGGGTTTGCAGTTCATGCAACACAGCAGCCCGACCTGGACCGGGCTGAACTCTTTCATGGTCACCCACAACTGGTGGCACCTGGCGCTGTTTGCGATTGACCTGGGCATGGACGAGCTGGCGCTGCAAACCTACGACCAGCAGGTCTGGGGTGTGGTCAAGGCGTATTCGCAGGACCAGATCGGCGCGGTATCTCTGTTGGCAAGGCTGGAATTGGCAGGCGTCGATGTCGGCGAGCGCTGGCAGGATGTGGCCGAACACCTCCGACTGCGCCTGGATGACCAGGTTTTGCCGTTCCTGGACCTGCAGTACCTGTACGGGCTTGCGCGGGCCGGCCGGCCCGAAGCGCAGACCTTGATGCGCAACATCGAAAGACGACAGACACCGGTTGTCGAGGGCGACACGGGTGCAGGGGCAGGAGGGGCAGACGCCGATATCTGGCAGCACGTCGCTGTGCCGGCCGCACAGGGTCTGATGGCGCATGCACAGGGCCGTTACACGCAAGCGGTCGAGGCCTTGGGACTGGCGCTGCCGCGGCTGCTGCAGATCGGCGGCAGCCACGCGCAGCGCGATTTGTTCGAGCAGATCCACCTCGATGCGCTGATGCGCACCGGGCAGTGGAATGCGGCGCAGCAATTGGTGCAACAGCGCTGCAACCAGCAACCGCAATCGCTGCGTCTGCAGCGATTGGCGCAACGCAGCTATTCGATGTTGAGGCTGGACGTCTCGGCCTGAGCCCACGGTGCAAGCTTGTCAGAGCCCCGCCATGGGTCACGACCGCCCATTTCACTCCCCCTCGTTCTCGTCGTCTTCGTCGTCCCTCTCCTCATCGGCCTTCACGATCATCACCGGCATCTTCGCCGCATGCAGTACTTCGTTGGACACCGAGCCCAGCAACGCACTGCGCAATGAACTGGTACCTCGCGCGCCCATGATGATCAGGTCGCAGCCGTGGCGCTCGGCGATATCGACGATGGTGTGGGCCGGGTCGCCGCCGGCCACTTCGGATTCGAAACCCACCTTGGCCATCGTGAGAAGCGCCTGCGCCGGCGCCAGGATGTCGGCGCCCGCGGCCTGGCTGACTCGCTCAAGTACTTCGGGGTCGGGGGCCGTCATCATCTCGTACAGGTTGGCAGGCTCCTGCACATTGGCCAGCACGACATCGGCCGCCAGCCCCTGCTGCAGCATCGACATGGCGACCTGTACCGCCTTCAGGGACAGCTCCGATCCATCAACCGGCAACAAAACCTTCATGGTGATCCTCCATTCGTGAACATGGGTCGTGAGCGCCCAGCATACCGTGTCGGCGGATGGCCGCGGGATATAAACTGCGCATGCGCACGCCGAGTCGCTCCAAGGGGGCATACCGGAACGTGCTGCATGCAGGTATGCCAATGACCCAATTGATCTTGCTTCCCGGACTGGCGTCGGACGCCGTGATGTGGCAGGCGCAACTCGACGCGATGCCCGCCCACTTGCGCGCGCATGTGACCAATGTGCACGCCCGTTGCGGCTCGATCGAGACCATGGCGACAACCCTGCTCGAGGAGCATCCGGGCGATTTGATATTGTGCGGCGCATCCATGGGCGGCATTGTTGCCATGCAGGCGGCCCGCCAGGCGCCGCACCGGATGCGGGGGCTGGCCTTGCTGGGAACCTCGGCGCGGCCGGAAACCGACGAACTGCGGGACCTGCGCGAGGCGGCGATCACGCTGTTTGCCGACGGCCGCGCTGCCGAGGTGCTGCGCGCCAATGTGCCGATGGCTTTCCACACCAGCCGCTCCGACGACCAGGTCCTGGTGCGGCGCTACCTCGATTTCGTGCTCCAAGCAGGCGCACAGCAGTTGATCCGCCAGAACCGGGCCATCATGGCGCGGCCAGATGCGCGCCGCCATCTTGCCGCTCTGCGCTGCCCGGCGCTGGTATTGTGCGGCGACTCCGATCAGCTCACACCGCCCGAATGCTCACAGGAAATCGCGGCGCTGTTGCCGAACGCGCGGCTGGTGATGCTGGAGCGCTGCGGCCACATGTTGACGATGGAGCAGCCCGAGCGCGTCAACGCGTTGCTGCTGCAATGGCTGGCGCATTTGCCGCCGATGCCGGTTCAGGCCGGCGGCTGAGCGTCCCTGAGGGCTCGCACCTTGTCGGTGAGCCGGCGCAGCACCGATGGCTCGACAAAATTGTCCACCTCGCCACCGAGCACCGCGATCTCACGCACGAATGTGCTGGAGATGAACTGGTACTTGTCGCTGGGGGTCAGAAATACGGTTTCCACGTCCGGCATCAAGGAGCGGTTCATGCCGGCAAGCTGAAATTCATAGTCGAAGTCGGTCACCGCGCGCAGGCCGCGCACCATGGCCTTGGCACCGGCTGCGACGACAAAATCGCGCATCAATCCGTTGAAACTGTCGACCGTTACATGGGGATAGGGCCGTACCACCTCACGCGCCATGTCGACCCGTTCTTCGAGCGAAAACATGGCCTTCTTGTGGTGCCCGGCAGCGACGGCGACGATGACGCGACTGAAAAGTTGCGCCGCCCTGCGCACGACATCCTCGTGCCCCAGGGTCATGGGGTCGAAGGTCCCCGGATAAACAGCAATGATCTGGTTTTGCATGGATCACTCCAGGGAACCGTCGTCAGTTCGACTCATGCGCCGCATTATGCATGGGGTGTTGCCTCATGCTGCAGCAAGTGTGCATGCACCACGCCCGCCTTCAGATGGCGCACCACCACCAGCCCGCAGGCGCTCGCCATCGCCGCGTCCCACCGCACCGGTGCTTCCAGGTACACCGACCCGCCCGGGCGCAGCGCGGCCGCCGCCGCACGCAAGGAGACATCGAACAAGCCGGAATCGAACGGAGGGTCGAGAAAAACCACATCCATGCTGTCCGCTGGCAGACGGGTCAGCGCAGCAACCCCATCACCGCGCTGAACCCGGACCCTGTCGGCCTGCAGGCGCGCCTTGACCTGGGCCAGCTGCAACACCAGGCCGCGGTCCCGCTCGACCAACAGCACCTCATCCGCACCGCGCGAGGCGGCCTCGAAACCCAGTGCACCGGTGCCGGCAAACGCATCGATGCAGCGCCGTCCGGTCAGATCCTGTCCGAGCCAGTTGAACACCGTTTCGCGCACCCGCTCGGGAGTCGGCCGCAAGCCGGGCAACGCAGCCACGCTCAGGCGGCTGCGTTTCCAGCGCCCTCCAACGATACGCACCGTGTGGGAGCCGCCAGAGGCCGGCGCACTACCACCAGGCCGGGTGGCAATGCCTGCGTCCGATCGCTTGGGTTGTGTGAAAGGGGTCTGCTTCTTTTCCATGGCGCTGAGCTTAACCCGCCCAGCCGAACAAGCTGCCGGGTCGTGCGGCGCTGGCGCGCGGAAAACGCGCCAGCCCGCTCAAGGCGCCTTGTCGCGCCCGCCCACCACCACGGTCACCATGCTGTCGGGCTGCAAGGTCCGTGCAAATGCGGCTTTCACATCGGCAACCGTCAAGCGCTCGACCGCGGCGGTCCAGGTGTCCAGATAGTCCAGGGGCAAGCCGTTCCACGCAATGTTGGCGACGTTGTCGAGCAACTTGCGATTGCTGTCCAGGCGCAGCGCAAATCCGCCAATCAGGTTGGACTTGGCGGCCTGCAGCTCTTGTTCACTGGGGCCGTCCTGCACAAAGCGCGCCACCAGATCGCGCGATACCGCAACCGCCTGCGCGGCCTGGTCCGGCCGGGTCTGCAGGCCGACGGTGAACGCACCGGCATGCAATCCGGGTGCAAAATAGCTGTAGACGCTGTAGCTCAGGCCGCGCTTTTCACGCACCTGCGCATACAGGCGCGAGACAAATCCGCCACCCCCGAGCACGTAGTTGCCCACCGTCAACGCAAGAAAATCGGGGTCGCTGCGGGCAATACCCGGCTGCCCGATCAACACATGGGCCTGGGCAGAATCGAATGCAATCGATTGCGACAGCGCCGGCGGCGCCAAACGCGCGACCTCGGGCACTGGCGCCAGTGCGCTGCAGGGCGCGTCACCCTGGCCACGGCCCACGCGCGCGAACAACCCGGTCACCAGCGCGTCGGCCTGTGCGCGCGTGACATCGCCGACGATCGACACCTTGGCGCGGCAAGCCTGGACAGCGCCCTCGTACATGAGGCGCATGTCGGCCACCGCAATCCGCGCCAGGCTCTGCTCGCTTGCGAGGTAGCCATAGGGATGGCTACCATACACGGCGGAGGCGAACGCCTTGGACGCCACCGTGGCAGGACGGGTATCCGACTCCCGGATCGATGCCACCATTTGTTCGCGTTCGCGCTGCCACACGTCGGCCGGAAACGCCGGCTCGCCCAGCTGGCGCGCGGCCAGGCGGATGACACGCGGCAACAGATCCGGATACGTCAGCGAACGCAGCGAAAAGCCCATGCGATCGCTGCCGGCGCTGGCGCCGAACGACGCGCCCAGATCCGCCCAGGCTTCGCCCAGACCGTTCTCGTCCAGCGCCGGCTCGCTGCCGCCGGCGCGTACGCCGCGCGAGGCCATAGCCGCCGTAACGCTGGCCAGCCCGGCCTGGCCTGGCGGATCGCGCCGGCCACCGGCATCGAAATCGATCTGCACATCGACCATGGGCAACACGTGGCTTTGCACCAGGTAGATCTGCACACCGCTCGCCTGCGTCCAGTGTTCGATCGGAATCACGGCCCATGCCGACGGGATGCAAACGAGGGCCGCGAGTGCGGCGCAGGCGATACGTGCGATACATGCAATAGGCGTACTGATCATGATGCTGGCCTAGTGGCGCGACGCGCCAGTGGCGGAACGCGGCTTGCGGGTCGGGTCCGGTGGCTGTGGTCGCAGGATGGCCACCGTCATCTGGTCGTCGCCAAAATAGCGCGCCGCGACCGCCTGGACGCGCTCGGCACTCACCTGGCGCAGCAAGGTCACCAGCTTCGTACCGGCATCGAGCGGCAAATCCAGCGCCCAGTTGTTGCCCAGCACCCGCGCCTGGCTGAACAAGGAATCGAGCTTGTAGACTTCGGAAGCGACCCATTGCGTTTTGACCCGCGCCAGTTCCTCCTGCGAAACACCCTCGCGCGCGATGCGCGTAACCTGGGCGCGCAAGGCGGCCTCGACCTGTTCGGCCGTCTTTCCCTTGGCCGGCACACCGTCGAGTACGAATACCTGCGGTCCGCGACCCCACAGGCCGTTGCCCGCGCCGGCGCTGTCGGCCAGCCGGTCTGGCCCTTGCGTCAAAGCGCGCTCGAGCCGTGCGCCCCGGTAACCATCGAGTACCGCCGCCAGCACCGTCAGGGCCAGCGCATCGTCACCATCGCCACCGCTGGTGCCATTGCGCAGCACCTCGGGCGCAAGGCCAGGCACCTTGAACGCAAGCGCCAGATAGGCCTGCTCCGCGGGCGCCTTGATGTCGATTCTGCGCATGCCGGTCTGCGTCGGCTCCAGGCGCGGTTTGCGCGTTGGCTGCGCACCGGGCGCAATCGCGCCGTAGGTCTGTTCGGCCCACTGACGGACCTGGGCCACATCAACATCGCCGGCGATCACGACCGCCGCGTTGGCCGGCACATACCAGCGCCGGTGGAAGGCGCGCACATCGTCGGCCGTCATGGCGTCGAGGTCGTTCATCCATCCCACAATAGGACGGCGGTAGGGCGACGCGACAAACGTGGTGGCATTGAGTGATTCATACAGCTGGGCCCGCGGGTTGTCTTCGGTGCGCAGGCGGCGTTCCTCCTTCACCACCTCGATCTCGCGGTCGAACTCCGCGTCAGCCCACCGGTTGTTGGCGAAACGATCGGCCTCCAGTTGCATCACCTCGCGCAATCGGGCGGCGGGAATCTGCTGGTAATAGCCGGTGTAGTCGCGCGCGGTAAAGGCGTTCTCGCGCCCGCCGAGTGCCGCCACGCGACGCGAGAACTCGCCGGCGGCGACCGTCGGCGTGCCCTTGAACATCATGTGCTCCAGCACATGGGCCACGCCCGAGGTTCCATCCACCTCGTCCATCGACCCGACCCGCAGCCACAGCATAAGCACGGCCGTCGGCGCGCGCCGCTCGGGCTGGACGATCACCTCCATGCCATTGGCCAGCGAGAATCGGGTGACGGGTTCGACGGATTGGGCCCATGATGCACAACTGGCAAGCAGCGACAGGCAGGTCAGAAAACGTTTCATAAAATGCTCGGACTCCACAAGCGCTCCAAATGTTCAGTTTCTTTCGCAAAAAAACCCCACCCACCGCTCCAGACCCGGACAAGACGGTCGTGCCGGACGCCACGACCCTGGCGCCCGAAACACTCCCGCCTTCCGTCGTGCGCGCCGGCACAGTACGGTTTTCGTTGCCAGGGCAAACCCAGGAAGACAAACCAGCCGCCATTTCCGCGCGCGCCTCATGGACCAATCGACTGCGCTCGGGCTTGCGCCGCACCGGCTCGAACATCGCCACTGTATTTACCGGCACCAAGATCGACGAGGCACTCTACGAGGAACTGGAATCGGCGCTGGTGCTGGCCGATTCCGGCGTCAAGGCGACGCAGCATCTGCTCGATGACCTGCGACGCCGGGTCAAGGATACCAAGGCCACGGATCCCGCGTCGGTCAAGGCCCTATTGACCGACGGCCTGACTGAATTGCTGACGCCGCTGGAAAAACCGCTGGTCGTGGGTGAAAACAAGCCCACCGTGGTGATGGTCGTCGGGGTCAATGGCGCGGGCAAGACCACCTCGATCGGCAAGCTCACGCGCCATCTGAGCTACCGCGGCGCATCGGTGCTACTGGCCGCAGCCGACACCTTCCGGGCTGCCGCCAAGGAACAGCTCATGGTGTGGGCCGACCGCAATACGGTGGAGATCATCAGCCAGCAAGGTGGTGATCCGGCCGCCGTCAGCTATGACGCGGTCGTCGCCGGACGCGCGCGCGGCAAGGACGTAGTGCTGGTCGACACCGCCGGTCGACTGCCCACCCAGTTGCATCTGATGGAGGAACTGCGCAAGATCAAGCGCGTCATCTCCAAGGCCGATCCAAGCGCACCGCACGAGATACTGCTGGTGATCGATGGCAACACCGGCCAGAACGCGCTGAGCCAGGTGAAGGCCTTTGACGACGCACTGCAGCTGACCGGCCTGATCGTCACCAAGCTGGACGGCACCGCAAAGGGTGGTGTGCTGGCTGCCATTGCCCGTGAACGGCCGATACCGGTGTATTTCATCGGCATCGGCGAAAAGCTCGAGGAGCTCGAGACCTTCAATGCCCGTGAGTTTTCCCAGGCCTTGCTGAGCTGATGCAGGCGGTTCCACGATTCGGGTAAGAATCGGCGCTCGCAGCCGACTGACGCGTAGTGCGGAGAGCCGAGCCCGTGTCGCCGTGGTCGCCGCAGGCCCGACGCTGGATTCAACCGACAACCAATGCCCATGACACATCCGATGCCTTCGCGCGCACTCTCCCGCCGCCAGTTGCTCGCCGCGCTGGCCGCCAGCGCCACCGTGCCGCTGTGGGCGCAAACCGCCAACAACTGGGCCACCGTCGAGTCACGGGCCCGTGGCCAGACGGTGTATTTCAATGCCTGGGCCGGCAGCGAACAGATCAACGCCTACCTGCAGTGGGCAGGCGAACAGCTGGCGCGCCAGTTCGGCGTCAGGCTCGAACATGTGAAGATCAGCGAAACGGCCGAGGTCGTCAAACGGGTGCGCACCGAGAAAGCGGCCGGCAAGGTCGATGGCACGGTCGATCTGGTGTGGATCAATGGCGAGAACTTCCTCACGATGAAACGTGAGGGCCTGCTGTTCGGCCCGTTTGCGGAATCCCTGCCCAATTTCCAGTATGTCGATGTGGTGGGCAAGCCCACGACCCGGATTGATTTTTCGGAGCCGGTGGAGGGACTCGAAGCGCCGTGGGGCATGGCCCAGCTGACTTTTTTTGCCGACCGCAAGCGTGTTCCGGTGCCGCCGCGCAGCATGGCTGCGCTGCTGGACTTTGCCAGGAACAACCCGGGCCGCGTAACCTATCCGCGCCTGCCCAACTTCCACGGCACCAGTTTCGTCAAGCAGGCGCTGGTGGAGTCGCTGGCCGACCGCAGCGCCTTGTACAAGCCGGTCGCACCGCAGGCGCTGGCCAACGCCACCGCGCCGCTGTGGGCCTATCTGGATGCCCTGCATCCGCACCTGTGGCGCGCGGGACGCCAGTTCCCGGCCAATTCTGCGGCGGTGCTCCAGATGATGGCCGACGGCGAATTGTTGTTGGCGCTGACATTCAACCCGAACGAGGCGGCCAACGAGATCGCGGCCAAGCGGCTGCCCGATAGCGTCTACAGCTACCAGCACAGTGGCGGCACCATCGGAAACACCCATTTCCTGGCGATTCCTTTCAATTCCCGGGGGCGCGAGGGTGCGCAGGTGGTCGCCAATTTTCTGCTCTCGCCGCTGGCCCAGGCGCGCAAGGCGGACATTGCCCAATGGGGCGACCCGAGCGTGCTGGCAATGGACAAGTTATCCGCCACCGATCGCGCCCGTTTCAATACCGCGCCCCTGCCCGGCCAGGTCGAGCAGACCATGCCCACCATCCTGGAGCCACATGGCAGCTGGGTCGACCCGATGGAGAAGGAGTGGCTGCGCCGCTACGGTTGAAGGCCGCAGTGCCGACGCGCCCGCGCTCAGCGTCGGGCGGGCGGCCGGCGATCACACTGGGCGGAAAACAGCATCTCGCCCGTCGGCGACGAGCGTCGGATATCCAGCGCCTGGCGGTTGATGCGCCATTTGCTGACGGAGCCGAATCGCACCTCCTCGTCGGTGACCGAACCCGAACTCAGCCACTGCCGGTTGACCGCAACCGCGTTGGCCGATGGACTGAAACGCACCTCGACGCCTTGGCGCAATTCGGCGCTGCCGTCAGGCTGCAGATCGCAGTAGACGGTCTGCATATCCGGCGGGCCACCGCGTTCGAACATCACGCGCGCCACCTGCGACGCACGGCCAGGCTGTCGGGTGCTTTCGCAGGCGAACTCCGCGGCCGCCCAGGAGCCATCCAGAAAGGCCACGTCGGCGAACTCCAGCGTGGCCAGCTCCGGGCGCGCGCGGGTATCGCCGGTGCGAATGGCCAGGCGCATGGGCTTGCCGCAATCGGCGACGAACGCGATGCGGTTGCGCACGGGAAAGGGCTTGTCCACATTGATATGCAGCAGAGTTCCGGTCACATGGGTCTGGTCCAGAATCTGCAACGAGAGGTTATCCACACCGAACAACACATCGTCGACGCGTTGCAGCAGTTGGTAGCCGCGGTTGCTGGCCCATTGCGCCTGGCTTGCGCCGCACGCAATGGCCAGCCACACGGCCGCCAGCATTTTTCCCCATCCCGGCCCATGGCCTGCCGTCTCGCGCATCAGATTCATCGTATTTCGCGGCCTGTCGCCCGCAGTTCCCAACCCTTGCCCTGGCCATTGCATTGTTATAGTCCCGTCACGGCCCCGCGCGGGCACCATCCAACCGCCCTTCACACACCATGACCACCCTGCTTGCCCCTATCGAAATCAGTACCGGCGCGGATCCCGTGGCAGCCGTTATCTGGCTGCACGGCCTTGGTGCCGATGGAAACGATTTCGCAGCGATTGTGCCCGAGCTCGACCTGAGCGGCTGCCCGCCGATCCGGTTCGTGTTCCCGCACGCACCCAGCATACCGGTCACGCTCAATGGCGGTTATGTGATGCCGGCGTGGTACGACATCCTGGGCAGCGAGATGGAAAAACGCGAGGACGAGGCCGGCATCCGGCGCTCGGCACTGTCGATCGAGGCACTGATTGCGCGCGAGCTGGAACGCGGCATTGCGCCCGAACACATCGTGCTCGCCGGCTTCTCGCAGGGCTGTGCTATGGTATTGCACACCGGCTTGCGCCATCCGTCGCGTCTTGGCGGCATCATGGCCTTGTCCGGCTACCTGCCCCTGGCCAGTTCGCTGGCCCCGCAGGCCAGTGCCGCCAACCGGCAGTTGCCCATCTTCATGGCCCACGGCACTGCCGACCCGATGATTGTGCTGGCCCGTGCCGAGGCCTCGCGCGATGCGCTGCTGGCTGCGGGCTACCCGGTGCAATGGCATACCTACCCGATGCAGCACAGCGTGCACCCGCGCGAACTCCAGGACATCGGGCGCTTCCTGCAGTCGGTGCTGGCGCCACCGGGACACTGACCCCACGCTGGTTTACGCGGCTGCGTCAGCCCAGGCCGAGTGCCGACCCAGACCAACATGACATCGGCCCAAACGGCAGCCCCGGTCGCCGACACGACGGCGCGGCCTTGCGCGCTACACGATCGGGCCTGGGCGGCGCTGTTGGCCATCCTGCTGGGTGTGCCCTTGCTGATGGCGGCCGGATCGGCCGTCGTCGCCGGCTTGGACCCGTCGGCCTGGCGGGGCCTGTGGCTGGCACCCCAGAGCGGGCATGCACTGCTGCTCAGCCTGTGGACCGGCGTCACCGCCAGCGCTCTGGCCGTCGGCGCGAGCGCCTGGATCCTCTCGCGCAGCTTTCCGGCCCGTTGGCCGCCGGTGGTGCGGCTGCTTGGGCCGATGCTGGCGGTGCCCCACGCCGCGCTCGGTATCGGGCTGGTTTTGCTGATCAGCCCCAGCGGCTGGCTATTGCGCGCCGTCTCGCCCTGGGCCAGCGGCTTGACCGCTCCGCCGCCCTGGGTGACCTCGCAGGACCCGTGGGGCCTGGGCCTGATCCTGACGCTGGTCGCCAAGGAGGTGCCGTTTCTGCTGTGGGCCGCGGCTTCGCATCTGCAACGCGCCGATGTGGCCCAGCGCCTCACGCGCGAACTGATCCTGGCGCGCAGCCTGGGCTACAGCCAGCGCACCGCGTGGTGGAGGGTGGTTTGGCCACAGCTGTGGCCGCGGCTGGGCTGGCCGATGCTCGCGGTATTGGCCTATTCGTTGACCGTGGTCGACGTGGCCCTGGTGATCGGTCCGCAATCGCCACCCACCTTGGCGGCGCAGGCCTGGACCTGGCTGCTCGACGCCGACCCGGCCACCAATCGCCAGGGCGCTGCGGCCGCCTGGCTGCTGGCGCTGGCGCTGGCGCTGGTGGCTGGCGTCGGTTGGCAGTTGCCACGACTGCGGGTCTGGCGTGCGCGTCGCGTATCGGGCAGGCGCGGTGCATTGCCGCACGGCTTGGCGCGGCCCGGTTCAGGCCAGGCCGGTCTGGTTGTGCTGGTGGCGCTGTATCTGATGGTCATGTTGGCGTTGGCGGTCGGCAGCGTGAGCGGCGTCTGGCCATTTCCCCTGCTGCTTCCTGAAACACTTACCTGGGGCGCATGGGCTTCGGTCTGGGCCAGCGCAAACACGGTGGCAACCACACTCACACTGGCGCTGGCCAGTGCCGGCGCGGCATTGGCCTGGGCCATCGGGTGGCTCGAGACCGCCCCACCGGGCTGGGACAAGGGCTTACGCAAACTGGTGTATCTGCCGCTGGTTCTGCCCTCGGTGCTGTGGGTGGTGGGCGTACACGCAACCAGCTTGCGCTGGGGCCTGGACGCACGCTGGAGCGGTCTGTGGCTTGCCCACAGCCTGGCCTGTGTTCCCTATGTGCTGATCACGCTCGGGCCGGCCTACAGCGGCTTTGACCCGCGCTACCGTGCGATCGCCGCCACCTTGGGCCATAGCCGGTTGCACTTCCTGTTACAGGTCAAATGGCCCTTGCTGCGTGCGTCCCTGTGGTCGGCATTCGCGGTCGGATTCGCGGTCAGCGTGGCGCAGTATCTGCCGACCTTGTTCATTGGTGCCGGGCGCTTTTCCACCATCACCACCGAAGCGGTCACGCTGGCCTCAGGTGCGCAGCGTTCGCTGACCTCGGCCTACGCCTGGTTGCAATGGTTGTTGCCGGTACTGGTATTTGCGCTGGCGGCCCGAGCCGGACAGGCGCGCCGTTTCCGCCGCTGAGTGGCCGCGCTACCCCAGGCCGCGCGCCAGGCGGCCTCACGCTGCGAATCCGGTAGCGGCGGCGGGTGGCAAAAGAAGTTGATGTTGACGGTCGCCGACCGAGCCCGGATGCGTTCGAGTGCCGCGCGCAGCGCATCGAGCCCGAGCAGGGCACAGGGCAAAGAACCCAGGGCACCGGCGCCCGCAACGGCCAGTGCCAGTTCCACCCCCTGAACGCCAGCCATCGGCGCCTGCACCAGGGGAATGCGCACGCCGGACAGATTTGCAAACATCGCGCTTGCCCGATGACTGCGAAAGCGCTGCGGCCTATTGGCTGGCGGCAGCAGCAGGGGCCTTCGCAGCCGGCGTCTGCAGTCCCAGACGGTTCCCGACCGAGCGGTCGAGCGCGCGGATCTTGGGTTCGATCAGGACTTTGGTCTCGGCTACCAGCTTCTCGGTCAGGCCTTTTTGCATCTCACCGCCCAGTTGCTGGAACTTGCGGTTCACCGGCGACTCGATGATCGCGATGAGCTGCTTGAGCTCTTCCTCGGTGAACCGTTCATCCAGCAGCAAGCCGATCGTGGAAGGCGCCAGGCCGATTGCACGCTCGCGCACCATCGGCACGGTCTCATCGACATACTTCTTGACGTCCGCCTGGATCTCCTGTGCCACGGCCTGTCGCTTGTCCGGCGGAATGCGTTGCTGCAGGATCGGACCGGCCCGCTGCATCAGGATCTGGGCTGGTTGCTCAGCCATGGCCCGCGCCATCAGTTCAATGGCCGGCTGCTGCAACAGCAACATCTTGGCCACCAATTCCTTCTTTGCCGGCGTGGACTGCGCGTGTGCGCCCGCAGCCGCGAGCAGCAACAGGGCGACAATCGTCTTCTTCATGCGGATTCCTTCAATTCGTTTGGGACACCCCGGGCGCGCTCGGCACCCGGAAACTGGCCCACGTATTATCACTCTCACCATGACCTGCGCCGCTTTCGCCATAACCCTGAAACCTGGGCCAAGCACAGTGTCAAAGCAGCAAGTCGCGCGGGCAAGCCGGCGATGACATTGCAGGTCCATGTCCAGCGCCTCGCCACGGATCAGGCCACGCTGGTGCAGGATGTCGACCTGCAGGTGTTGCCGGGCGCGATCCATACGGTCATGGGTGCCAGTGGTTCGGGCAAGTCCAGTCTGCTGGCGGCGATCTGCGGCACGCTGCCGCCGGGGCTGCATTTCTGCGGCAGCGTGTCGCTGCAGGGACGGCGCATCGACAACTTGCCGACCGAGCGACGGCGCGTCGGCATCCTGTTTCAGGACGACCTGCTGTTTGCGCACATGACCGTTGCCGAGAATCTGCTGTTCGCGGTGCCGCCCGGCCCGGCGCCAGCGCGGCGCGCGCGCGTCGCCGAGGGGCTGCACGATCTCGAATTGACCAGCTTTGCGCACGCCAATCCGGCCACGCTGTCCGGCGGCCAACGTGCCAGGGTGGCGTTGATGCGCGCCCTGCTGGCAGAACCCCTGGCCCTGTTGCTCGACGAGCCGTTCTCGCGCCTGGACGCCGAGTTGCGCGAGCGGGTGCGCCAGTTTGTCTTTGCGTTGGTAAGTAAACGTCAGATTCCGGCACTAATGGTCACGCACGACGACGCCGACATCGCAGATCCGGCGCATCTGACCCGACTGACCCGACCGACCTGACCCAAAACCACCCGAGCTCCCGTGCTGGACCGCGCCGCCGCCAACCTGATCAAACCCGCCATCGACCGACTCGCGCAGGTGCTTGCGGACATGGGCGTGGGCGCCAACCTGATGACCTTGCTCGGATTTGGCATCGGCATGGCCGCGGCCGTTCTGATCGCCTTGCAGCATTTTCTGATTGCGGCGCTGGCGATCCTGCTGTCGCGGTTGTGCGATGGCCTGGACGGCGCCATTGCCCGGCGCTCGCGCACCACCGATGCGGGCGGATTTCTGGATATCGCACTGGACTTCGTTTTCTACGCCGCGATACCGCTGGCATTCGCGGTTGCCGACCCCGGGCGCAATGCGCTGGCCGCGGCACTGTTGTTGGCGGCGTTCTGCGGCACCATGTCCAGCTTTCTGGCGTTCGCCACCATCGCCGCAAAACGCCAGATGGACAACCTGTCCTGGCCCGACAAGTCGTTCTATTTCCTGGGCGGCCTGACCGAGGCGACCGAAACACTGGTCTGCTTTGCCGCCATGTGCATCTGGCCGCAGCACTTTGCGCTGATCGCCAATGTTTATGCGGCCATGTGCCTGGTCACCACCGCAACCCGCATCTGGTGGGGCTGGCGCGCTTTCTCTTGAACCACCGGCTGCGGGGGCTCGCAAGAAAGCGCCGGGCCGCTCCCAAGTTTTCCAGCGCCCGCTTGGGGACCCCTTAGCGCAGCGACGGGGTTGGGGCGCTCACAGATCACAGCCGCTTGGACAGCATGCTGACATAGTCGTGCAGATGGGTGTTGATGGTCGAGACCCGATACTCCACCGGCTTGTCGCCAAAGGTCAGCGCAGTGCGATGCACTTCGAGCACCGGCTGGCCGACTGGCACACCCAGAAGCCGCGCGGTGGTGCGATCGGCAGCCGCCGCCCGGGTGCGCTCCTGGGCATGCAACACCGTGATGCCGAACTCGGTCTGGTACAGGCTGTAGATCGTGCTCTGGCGATCGCGCAGACGCTTTTCGGTCAAGCCCTTGAACATCAGCGCCGGAATCGCGATCCGGTCATGCACCACCGGGCGGCCGGACAACGACAAACGGTTGTCGAAGCGGATCACCGGATCGCCAGGCTTGATGCGCAGGGCGCCTGCGTCCACCTCGCCCGCCCGATCACGCTCGAATCCGAGGCTCTCCACCAGCGGATACTCCGCTGCCGGCGCCAGATCGGCGAAGCGCGGATCCAGCCGTGGCTCGATGTGAAAGAAGTGGAACAAAAAGCGGTCGTTGCCATGCAGCGCGACAAAGGTGCCCTTGCCCTGGCGGCGCACCAGCGCGTGTTCATGCACGAGCTCGTCGACCGCGCGGCGCAGGGTGCCGATACTGACCTGCAGGGCCTGCGCGATCGCCGCTTCATTGGGTAGCGGCTGTCCCGGCGGGCAGCGGCCGGACTCGATCACGCGCTGCAGTTGCCGCTTGACCTGCCGGTACAGCGGCATGGCGCCAGCGTCGGCCAGCGGGGAAAGTTCCAATTCGTCGATAGTCATGTCTGGCGGGCAGTGTAGCCAGTAAATGCAATTCATACAACTCATACGAATGACTAGATTGACACGCTGATTCTGGCATCTACACTTGCGCTTTTCCTGCCCCGTTCCGACTACTTTTTTTGCAACTGGAGACCCCATGATTCATTTTGTTTTGCACGACGCCAAGGACACCGTGGCCGTCGTGGTGGTGGAAGGCGTGACCGCCGGTACCGAGATGACCGGCTGGATCATGGACGACGACAAGATGATCAAGGTCCATGCCAGGCAGGACATCCCGATCGGCCACAAGGTCGCGCTCACGGACATGGCCGTCGGCGACACCGTCATGAAATACGGCATCGACATGGGCAAGGTGGTTGCGCCGATCGCGGTCGGCCAGCATGCCCATGTACACAACATCAAGACCAAGCGCTGGTAAGCCGGCCTGAAACCAACGTCCTCCCAATATTCCCAGACCAGAGAAACAAGCCATGTCCATCATCGACAAGAACACCACCTTCCTCGGCTATCGGCGTGAAAACGGCCGCGTCGGCATCCGCAACCATGTCATCATCCTGCCGCTGGACGACCTGTCCAATGCCGCCGCCGAGGCGGTCGCGCACAACATCAAGGGTGCGATGGCGATTCCCCACCCCTACGGCCGGCTCCAGTTCGGCGCCGACCTGGATCTGCATTTCCGCACCCTGATCGGTGCCGGCTGCAACCCGAACGTCGCTGCGGTGGTCGTGATCGGCATCGAGGATGGCTGGACGCAGAAGGTCGTCGAAGGCATCAAGGCCACCGGCAAGCCGGTGGTCGGTTTCGGCATCGAACTGCACGGCGACCACGACACCATCCTGCGCGCGAGCAAGGCGGCCAAAGACTACGTGCAGTGGGCCAGCGAGAAGCAGCGCGAGGTTTGCCCGATCTCCGATTTGTGGGTCAGTACCAAGTGCGGTGAGTCCGACACCACCAGCGGCTGCGGCGCCAACCCGGCCGTCGGCAACGCGTTCGACAAGCTGCACCCGCTGGGCAACTACCTGTGTTTTGGCGAGACTACCGAATTGACGGGTGGCGAACACATCGTGGCGGCGCGCTGCGCCAACGACGACGTACGCCAGAAGTTCATGCAGATGTTCGACCGCTACCAGGAGGTCATCAACCGCCACAAGACCAGCGACCTGGCCGACAGCCAGCCGACCAAGGGCAACATCGCCGGCGGCCTGACCACGATTGAAGAAAAGGCCCTGGGCAACATCCAGAAAATCGGCAAAAAGTGTACGGTCGACGGCGTGATCGACAAGGCCGAAATGCCGGCGCATCCGGGCTTGTGGTTCATGGATTCCTCCAGCGCGGCGGCCGAGATGGTGACCCTGTGCGCCGCCTCCGGCTTTGCCGTGCATTTCTTCCCCACCGGGCAAGGCAATGTGATCGGCAACCCGATCCTGCCGGTCATCAAGATTTGCGCCAACCCGCGCACCGTGCGCCTGATGCCCGAGCATATGGATGTGGACACCTCGGCGCTGCTGCAATCCGAGCTGACGCTCGACGGCGCAGGCGACAAACTGCTCGAATGCATGCTGCGCACGGCGAACGGCCGCTTGACCGCGGCTGAAGCGCTGGGGCATCGCGAGTTTGTGCTGACGCGCCTGTACCAGTCGGCCTGATTGACTGCCATCACAAGAAGCGCTCCCATACATGGTCACCCCAAAATAGCAAGGTTTGGTTGTTCGATTTAGCCGGATCAAGCGGTGAGGGGT
>JAYUQC010000143.1:0-10509 GCA_043759735.1 Rhodoferax sp. | reverse complement strand
ACGCTTTTGCCGGATCCGGATTCGCCAACCACACCGAGCGATTCGCCACGTTCGACGGTGAACGACAACCCGTCGACCGCCCGGACGATTCCGTCCGGGGTCGTAAAGCGCACCGAAAGATCCCGGACGTCGAGGAGTGGCTCGCTCATGTGTACCGCACCCGCGGGTCGAGGAACGCATAGACGATGTCGACCAAAAGTCCCATCAGGGTCACGAACACCGCGGTGACGACGGTGACCGCCATTGCGATCGGCAGGTCGTTCTGGAACACGGCGTCCAGCACGTACGCCCCGACGCCGGGGATGTTGAACACGCTCTCGGTGATCACCACACCCGATATCAGCAGCGCCACGCCTATGCCTATCACGGTGACAATGGGTATGGCGGCGTTCTTGAGCGCATGGCCCAGCAGCATCGGTACCGTGGCCACGCCTTTGGCGCTGGCGGTGCGTATATAGTCTTCGGCCAGTACTTCCAGCATGCTGGCGCGCGTGATGCGCGCAATCAGCGCCACATAGGCCAGACCAAGCGCAAACGAAGGCAGGATCAGGTGCCGCAGCCAGGGCCAGAAGCCTTCGGATAACTCCTTGTAGCCCTGCACCGGCAACCAGCGCCATTTCAGCGCGATGTAGTAGACCATGATGTAGCCGACCACGAACACCGGTACCGAGAACCCTGTGACGGCCAGGCCCATGACTGCGCGATCGAGCAGGGAGCCCGCCTTCCAGGCGGCCAGCACACCCAGCGTGACGGCGATGCTCACGGCCACGATCAGGGTCGTGATGGTCAGCGAGAAGGTCGGCCCCATGCGCTGTTCGATCAGCGTGGTGACCGGAATGTTGGAGAACATCGACACCCCCAGGTCACCCTGCAACGTGGCCCAGCCCCAGGTCGTGAACTGTTCCAGCAACGGGCGGTCCAGCCCCAGGCTGGCGCGGATCTTGGCGATGTTCTCCGGCGTCGCGTTGTCGCCGGCAATGATGGCTGCCGGGTCGCCGGGTGCGAGGTGCAATAGCGAAAAGACGAAGATGCCCACTACCAGCATGACGGGTATGACGCCAAGCAGACGACGAATGATGTAGGAGAGCATCAGCGAGCCGGAAAAGGAAGTGAATGGTGAGTCATCGGCGAGCCGGACCGAGCACAGCCTGCTTCACCCCGCACCATTGCGGATTGCAGGCTGGCCGCATGCGGCCGCCGCGACGGGCAGGTTCACGTCCCCTCAGGCGTAGCGCTCCACGTTCCACCATGGAATGACCTCTGGCACGGCAATCAGCCCGCGCAACCGGTCGGCACGATAGGCCACCGGTCCGACCCATTGACCGGTCTTGACGTCGTGCACATATTCCATCATGTTCTTGTTGAGCTTGCGCGCCACGGCCTTGCGTGCCTCGAGCGTGGGGGCCGCGGACCAATCGGTGCGCAATTGCTCGTTGAGCGCGTTCTCGGGCCAGCCGAACCAGGCCTTGGTGCCGTTGGACGCATGGGCCGACAGTGCAATCGGGTTGGACGTGGCATTGCCGCCACCCCAGGTAAAGAAGACGTTCCAGCCGCCTTCCTCGGGCGTCTTTTGCACCGAGCGGCGAGTGACCACCGCACCCCAGTCGCTGGAGGCGAGCTGGACGTTGAAGCCGACCTGGCGCAGGTTCTGTGCAATGACCAGAATGGTCTGATTCATCACATGGATGTTGGTGGCGTGCAGGCAGATGATGGGCTTGCCGTCGTAACCGGACTGCTTGAGCAGTTCGCGCGCCTTGACCTGGCGCTCAGCCATCGGGGCCTTGAGCATCAGCGCCTCGGAGCCGTCCTCGACGCCCATCGGTGAGTCGCAGGTGAAGTGCGAGCCGCAGGTGCGGTAGAAGTCCTTGTTGCCGACTGCGGCGCGCTGGACGTCTTCCTGGTTGATGGCCAGCTGCGCCGCCCGGCGTGCATTGAGGTTGTTGAACGGCGGGTGCAGGTGGTTCAACCGGCAATAGCCGACATTGCCGAACTTGTTGAATACCTCGACCTTGACGCCGGGCGCGGCAGCCAAAGCGGGCAGGATGTCGATCGGCGGCACTTCGAAAAAATCGACCTCGCCGGTCATCAGTGCCGATGCTGCTGTCTGCGCGTCCGGCATGATGTCCCAGATGACGCGGTCAAGCTTGACGATTTTTCCACCCGCAATCCCCGACGCCGGTTCGCTGCGCGGCACATAGTCGTTGTTCTTCTCGTAGACGACGCGACTGCCGGGCCGGTATTCGGCTTCGACGAAACGGAACGGGCCAGAACCAATATGTTTGGTGATCTGGGTATTGGGGTCAGTTGCCGCTATATCGGCCTTCATCATGAAACACACCGGCGTGCTGGTCTTGGCCAGCGCCTCGATCAGCAGGCCATAGGGCTCCTTCAGAACGATGCGGAAGGTCTTGTCGTCGACCACCGGTGTGTCGGCCACACGTGCGAACAGGTGGGTTCCGGCGCCGTCCTTTACTTGCCAGCGACGCAGCGATGCAACGCAATCCCTGGCCGTGACCGGTGTACCGTCATGCCATTTCAGGCCGGGGCGCAGTTCGAAGGTATAGGTCTTCTTGTCGGCGGAAACATCGTGCTTACCCACCATCTGGGGTTGCGGATTGAAGTTGGCGTCGATGCCGAACAGCGTGTCGTACATCATGGCGCCGTGGTACGCGGCCATGTTCTGCGTGGTCCAGATCGGATCCAGAACATTGAGGTCGCCGTGCGGAACCATGCGCACTTGCCGCGGTGGTCTGGCCTGCGCGCGCGCCAGCAAGGGCACACCGACACCCGCCACTGCCGCAGCCGCGACACCCGCAGTAAGAACAGATCGCCTAGAGCTTGTCATCGATGCATCTCCTGTTGATCGGCTGTGGTTTGGAGTCAACATGCGCTGACTGATCAGCCGTGGTTGTATGGGGACCGAAATTATTTAAGCACAATCGGATGGGACGGGCAAGCGCGCGCGGGTAAGTACCAATGGCGCGCCACACCGGCATTGGAATTCAACATTGGCCGGACGTGGAGGCGGCCGGTGGCTGCAGAAATATGGCCGTTATCTGTTGCGCCACCGTACGCGCCTCGCCGCCATGCAGATTGCAGGGGTCCAGGTCGAAGTACCCGAGATCGGTTTGGTAGTCGCGCACCATGATCGGCGGGTTGCCCGCGGACAGTGCATCGGCCAGGCTGCGCGCACTCCAGCCGCTGCGCGGCAGGACTGTGACCCGCAAACGCTGCAGGGGATTGCCCGTCGGATCGTCGATGCGTTGGCACGTTATGCCGGGCGCGGTGCCGATGGCATCCCGCCACAGGTCGAGCGCCGCAACTTCGCAGGCGCGCATGGCCGCATGGTCGCGCTGCTGCCATGCCTGCAGCGCGGCCATCACGCCAGCGATGCTTTCCTTGCCGACCTTCATGCCGCGACCGATGCCCCGGTTCTGCCCCCGGGCGGCGCGCACCAGGTCGGAGCGTCCGGCCACGATGCCCGATGTCGGTCCACCCAGAAACTTGTGCCCGCTGTAGACCACGATGTCGGCGCCGCGCGCGAGGAAGCCGCGCAGGTCGTATTCGGAGGCCGCGTCGACGATGACCGGCACTCCCTTGGCGTGGCAAATCGTGCAGACCTGCTCCAGTGCCAGCATCGCGTATTGCACGGTCATGTGCGAGACCACGAACACGGCGCAGGCCGTGTTGTCGTTGATCGCTTCACTGAGCTGGTAGGGCTGGGCCATGCTGACCGTGCCCACGGTCACGACCCGCGCGCCGGTCATCGCGATGGTCTGCTGCAGCGAAGCGCCGTAGCCGACCAGGTGACCCAGCTGCACCAGCACGTCATGGCGCAGCCCCTGCGTGTCGGGCAGCCGCTCGATGGCCAGCAGGCGTTCGCCCGTCATCGTGCCGGCGACCGACAACGTGATGGCGCTGGCACAGCTGGCGGTGACGAAACCGGCCTCGGCTCCGGTTGCCTCGGCAATCACGACGCTGGCAGCCTCGTGCAGTGCCGCCATCTCGACGAACTCGGTGGCAATGGCCGCCATCGCCGCGACCGCCTGCGGCACCATGATCGACGCACCGAGCACGGTCATCGTGCCCGAGGCATTGATGATCGGGCGCAAACCAAGGGTGCGCCGAATGTCCGTGTTCCGGCTGCCCTCCATCGCGGCTAGCGTGGCCGTGCGCATCGCGCTATCGCCGCGGCGACGCTAGCCTTCGACCTGCAGGATGGCCTCGATCTCGACCGAGATATTGCCCGGCAGCGAACCCATGCCGACTGCCGAGCGGGCATGCCGACCGGCGTCGCCCAGCACGTTGACGAACAGGTCGGAGCAACCGTTGATGACCTTGGGATGGTCGCCGAACGTGGGAATGGCGTTGACCATGCCCAGCACCTTCACGACATGCCGGATCCGCGCCAGGTCGCCCAGTGCCAGATGGGCCACCGCCAGCAGGTTCAGACCGGTCAGTTGCGCGTGTTGGTAGGCGTCCTCGACACTGACATCGGATCCGACCTTGCCGGTGCATAACGTGCCGTCGGCGCGCCGCGGACCCTGGCCGGACAGGTACAAGAATCCGTCCACAAGCTGGAACGGAACATAGTTGGCCACCGGGGTGGCCGGGCTCGGCAACTCCAGGCCGAGTTTTTTCAGACGGTCATACGGGGTCATACGGTTTCTCCTGGTGAAATGAAAAATAGTGCCGCACCCGGCGCATCAGGTCAGCAAGACCGGCTGCACCTGCTCGTCCAGCGGCCAGATCGGGCGCTGGACCCGGGTATACGGTACCTGCCGGTGGTCGCGCGGTATCGGGCCACCCGAATCGCAGTACAACACGCGACTGGCAAATGGCGCAAACGCGGCATGGAAATGGTTGGTTGACTTGACCACCACCATCTTCTTGCCGTCGATGTCCACACCCATGCCGGTCAACAAGTCGCTGCCCAGTGCCTGCG
Source organism: Rhodoferax sp. (assembly GCA_043759735.1). Classification (GTDB taxonomy): domain Bacteria; phylum Pseudomonadota; class Gammaproteobacteria; order Burkholderiales; family Burkholderiaceae_C; genus CAISIP01. Next base: position 5,564 of record JAYUQC010000143.1, on the reverse strand, counting down.
TACGCTTGCTGATCAGGACGACGGAAATACCGTCAAAGGTGATGGCCGCGCAATCACCGAGCGGAACCTTCGCGCCGACGAAGGTCTGTGTTGCATCGCGCTGGAGCCGTGCCACCGTCACCAGCGCGTCGATCGGCTGGCCCGACGTAGGCGCTGTCTTGCCGCCAAAGCGCAGGCGCAGTTGTCCGCCGACGCCGGCCAGGAAACACATGCGCACCGCAATCGGGTCCCAGATCGGGGCCAGCGCAACCTTGGTCACGCCTCGTTCGATCAGCCGGCGCAGGATGACGGTGGAGTCACCGGGCGCGCCGCCGCCCGGGTTGTCGGAGGGGTCTGCAATCACGACGGTGCCGGCCTCCTTGAGCGCGATGTCGATCGCGCCGTCGGGCGTGTGGTAGGGTGGCTGGGTCTTGCCGCGCATGCCGAAAAACTCGTCGGCCAGCGCCCGCGCCAGGGTGTCGCCCGCCGCGCGCTGGTTGTCGGTGATCACCAGCACGCGGGAGCCCATCTCCGGCACGTCGGCGTAGGGGAAGCAGTGCGCCAGCGAGATCGACAGCACGCCGTCCTTGCCTTCGAGCGCACTGATTTTGTCGACGAAGCCGCGCATGGGCTCGATCGTCGTCGGGAAGCTGCCGATCATGCGGCAGTCGACCATCGACATCACCGGCTTGATCTGGCCGCGGATGGCCTGCAGTGTCAGTTCCACCACCTCCTCGCCGCGCGCCACGAAGTCGGTGTGCGGGAACTCCTTGAAGCAGATGATCAGCGTCGCGTTCTTCACCCGTTTTAGCGTCAGGTGGCAATGCGGGTCGAGCTCCACGCCGATGGGGGCCTCATGCCCGACCATCTGGCGAACGTGCTCGATCAGGTCACCTTCGCAGTCGTCATAACCGTCGGCCACCATCGCGCCGTGCAGGCCCAGCAGCACGCCGTCCACCGGCATGGCCGCGCGCAGTTGCCCGAGCACTTCGTCGCGCAGCGTCTCGTAGGCTTGGCGCGACACCAGGCCGGCCGGCTCGGCGAATGAGCATGATCCTTGAACCAGCGTCCAGCCCTCGGCCCTGGCCCTGCGCCGGGCGACCCAGAACGGCGCGGTGCACAACTTGGCGTCTTCGGGATGGGTACCGGGCGGCGCGTAGAACGACTCATGGAAACTCTCCAGCGCGGTGGGAATCGGCGCGAAGGTGTTGGTTTCGGTTCCGATGGACGCGGCGAACAATTTCATGATGGTCTCCATTGTGCTGGCAGTTGCAACAGGCGAGCGACCATTCTGGCGCAATGCCGCGTGGGCTGGCGCGAGGCGAACGGCGCGCAGGGCGGCCCGCTGTGTGCCAGGCAGGCACGACAATACACCGTAGCGCCAGACCAACCCACAGAATGCCACCCCATGCCGCCTGCCATCGACTATTTCTACTCCACCCGCTCGATCTATGCCTACTTCGGGGCCCAGCGCATCATCGATCTGGCCCGCCAGCATGGCCGTCGCCTGGTGCACAAGCCGGTCGACCTGTCGCGCGTGATCCCGGCCAGCGGCAGCCTGCCGTTCGCGCAGCGTTCGCCCCGCAACAAGCAGCATTTCTTCGGCCGCGAGATCGAGCTCTGGAGCGAGTACCTGGACATTCCGGCGCTGGTCGACCCGGTGCATCACTACGGAGACCGGGCCTTGCCATCGGGTTTCGTCATCGCGGCCCAGCAGCAGGGTGCCGACGTTGGCGCCTTGCACCTGGCCATCCTGGCAGCGTTGTGGCGCGATGACCGGGACGTCGGTGATCCGCAGGTGTTGTCGGCGATCGCGCGCGAGGCAGGGTTGGACCCGGCGCCGTTGCAAGATGCCGCGCAGAGCGAGGTCGTGCAGGCGCAGTTCGAGCGCAACACCGAAGAGGCGATCACCCGGGGCGTGTTCGGCTCACCGACCTATTTTGTCGACGACGAGATGTTCTACGGCCAGGACCGGCTGATGATGGTGGAGCGGGCCTTGCGGCAACCCTTCCGGCGCTCCGCTTCAATGTGCAGATGACCCAAAGTCCGGATTCCCCCCATGCCTTCACCGAACTGCGCGACGGCGTGCGTGCAGTCGTGTCCCGGTGAGCATGTGCTGGGCATGCCACGGTCTTACTGAACGGTAAGGGCACCCGATGTGACCGGCAGGTTTGCCGGCAGCCGGAGCGCGCCGGAGCAGCGCTGAGCGCTGCCGCGGCAGGGCTGCCCATGCAGCGCGACGCTGCGAGCCAGGCCGGTTTCCGATCGGTGCGCAGGTGTCGAAGGTCGCATGGACACATTGCCAGGCCCGGTCTGATTGACGGAGTGCACCGGCTTGCCGATACTGCGGCTACCTCTGACATTTCAAGGAGACAGTATTCATGGCACCCGAATTGATATGGTTGGTCTGGTCCGTGGCCCTGGCGTTCGCGCAGGTCATCATTGCAGCCAGCGGAGCGACACTGCAGGTGGGCTTGCCTGCGCTGGCCGGCAATCGGGAGAAATTGCCGGAGTTGGTCGGCTGGGTTGGACGCATGCAGCGCGCGCACCGCAACATGATCGAAAACCTGGTGCTGTTTGCCGCCCTGGTGCTGGTGGCGGTGGTGGCGAATAAAACCAATGCCACCACGCTGATGGGCGCACAGGTGTTCTTCTGGGCGCGGCTGGTGTATGTGTTTGTCTACGGCGCCGGCATTGCCTGGCTGCGCACCGGTGTGTGGACGGTGTCGGTGGTGGGCATGGCGATGGTGTTTAGCCAGTTGGTGTAAGCGGGGGTGCTAGAGGCCACGGGCGCAGTCGGGGCGCCCGCTGAAATCGAAGATCGGCCGCAAACCCTTTTGGATGCTTCGTGTGTTCTGGCCATATTGGCTTGTCGGCTCCTTTGCCGCACCGGCTTGCGGAGAGCGGCATTGCGTGGGTACCGCTGGAACCATGCAACGGCCTCGCGGAATTCCTCCAGAGCCGCGGCACATTTGACTATCGCGCAAGTTGGGCATGGTGCGCCTGTACGGCCCGATAAACCGTGTCCACAGTGGTCGTTCGCAACGGCAGGTCCTGGGCAAGCGCAAGAAGCACTTCGGGCGTGGCCAACGACAACACTTCGTCGATAGCCTCTTCTGCGACAGCGAGCGGCAGCCCTGCTTCTTGTGCCGCTTGCAGTGCGTGCTGCCGGGTCGGCGCCTTTCCCTCTCCGGCGACATCCATGAAATGCTCGCCTTGATACCCCGGGCAATAGGTCAGGTCGAAGGGAGGCGCCAGCTGCCAGCTGCCGTCGGCTTGGAGCATAAACGCCAGGTTCTTGGCGTGATCGTCGCGGTTATTCATGAGAACGTTGTAGGCGCAACGCTGAACGGCCTTTTTGAGTTGTCGCTGGTCTCGGGTTAACCGGCGAGTCAAGCGGAAGAAATCTCCATAACTGACAGACGGCTCCTGGAAATTAGCGTGCAGAAGTCCCGCAAGGGAGTGCACGTGGATGCGCTGGCTTCCCCGGCGGTCGAACCGTTCTGTGGCAAATGCTGTGAGGCCCCCAGGTAGCTCAAAGAACCGGGTCTGGGTCATCCCAAGCTTGCAGTGCTGCGCTGCCCGTGCATACAACTCCTCCAGCGCGCAGCTGTCCGAGTCGTCGTCGGCGCCAGGGAACTTGACCATCCAGGCTTGAGCATCGTGCACTTGGTTGGCCTGCGTGCTCATCTGACCGGTGGCTGGATTGAAGTAAACGAGGGCCTTCGGGCGTGCGCCGCCAGGCGAGCCTCCCGCGCGAGCCAGTTCAGCCAGAACCTGATGGCTTTCATCGGCGAGAACTGCCTGGACTTCTTGCGCCAGTTCAAGCAAGTTCAAGTCGCGTGAATCTTGGACGTCCGTCCAAGCCGGCGCGTAGGTCAGGGCGCCCATCGTGTTCTCGCCCAAGAAGGCAAGCCGGTCGAGGGTCGAAGCCTGGCCCGGGTCGATGCCCTGTGCTTTCATTCGACGATGCATCAGGCAGTAGCCCCATCCGTCCGGTAGCGAGTCGTAGATGAGCCCCGGCACGTCGTGCAGCTTTGCGTAGTCGGCTCGGCGGTCTGGGTACGCAGGCGTACGCAACGGCAGACGGATAGGCGACAGCTGCAGTCCGCGCTCGATGGCCTGCGGCGTGTACTGAAACAGTACGTCCTGGCCGTCATCGGCAAGCGTGCCCACTACAAAAGGGGCGCTCAGTCCGTGATAGATGACCTGCAGCTCTTTCACTGGTCGCTTTTTCGGTTCTTGGTGTACGCGCGTTGTCGGGTACGGTTGGCGGCCTTTTGTCGCATATCCTCAATGGACCGCGACTGGGTGACGAGCACGGGGGCCAAGTCCGACAGCGCATTCAACGATTCCATGACGCGCACGAAGGTCTGCAGCGTGCAACGGCCGGTTCGCTCGAAGTGGCTGAGCGTCTTGTCCGAAATCCCCACTCGAAGAGCCAGCTCCTCCACGGATAGGTTGAGCATGAGGCGGCGCGAGCGGGCACGCTGGCCCAGCTCAGAGCATATTTCTTCGGGTAAAGCAAGTGCAAAATCCAACTTTTTCTTCCGAAAATTATACATTTAATCCGTTTACCAGAAGAATTATAGCAATTGTCGTGACGCCAGGTGCAGGCCTGCTGCTGCCTGATCACTACCTGGCGGTGGCCATCGACTATCTTTTCCAGCACCGGTCACCGCCGGCCGGCTCCGGTTCGTCGCAAGCGACCGAACCGGCCGTCCGTGGAAAACGCTATTCGTGCTTCGTGGCGTCCACCTAACGGGGCCCGGTTCAGGCTGCAGTCGCCGGCCGAGCGCGACAAACGCGACACTGATCATCGCGGCTGCGCGCCATGTCACGAACCAGGTCGAATTGCTGATCGGATGCATCGATGAGCAGCGTGATCACCAGGTTTTTCAGTGACGCCGTGTCAATCTCAAGGCCCGGGTGAAACGTCGGCGAGCAAGTGTGTGCGCTGGTGCACAGACGATGCGTTGCCGACGTGGTCACATCGTTGTCGAAAGTCTGCGTGGTACGGCCGTCGCTGCCAAATCGTCAGTAAGGCGGTGGCGCCATCGACCCGGCGATTCCGGCGACGGCAAGAAGCGACCCACGTTCGGAAATCCGTCCCCAAAGGCCCCCATGTCTGATTCCTTGACCCCTGAGACCCTGCAGAAGATGCACGCCTACTGGCGTGCGGCGAACTACCTGTCGGTCGGGCAGATCTATCTGCGAGACAACCCGCTGCTGGAGCGCCCACTCACGCTCGCGGACATCAAACCGCGCCTGTTGGGCCATTGGGGCACGACGCCGGGTTTGAACCTCCTGCATGTTCACCTGAACCGGCTGATCAAAGAAAACGACCTGAACATGATGTACATCATCGGCCCGGGCCACGGCGGGCCGGGCATCGTGGCGCACAGTTATCTGGAAGGCTCGTACACCGAACACTACCCGGCGATCGAACGCAACCGCAGCGGCCTGCAGCGGCTGTTTCGCCAGTTCTCGTGGCCGCAGGGCATCCCCAGCCACGTGTCGCCCGAAGTGCCGGGCTCGATCCATGAGGGTGGCGAGTTGGGCTACTCGTTGGCCCATGCCTATGG
>JAYUQC010000142.1:0-10525 GCA_043759735.1 Rhodoferax sp. | reverse complement strand
CGCTGGGCCTGTGGTGTTCGGTGCGCCGGAGTCCGAGGCCCGGGCCCCTGCCTAACGCTGCGCCAACCAGAGGCCCGGCTGCGAAGGCCCGTGGGGCCAACGCGCTGCGCGCCTCTGTGGCGCTGAGGAGCGCAGGGTTTGCGCCCAGCGCGAAGCGCGTTCGTCATCATTCTCATCGCGCCTGTCTGAACGCAGCGCCCGCAGGGCGCGCAGTGCGTTGCGCGATGCGGGCGCAAGACCGAGCACCGCAGGGCAGTCGGCGCGTTCAGCGCCCGACCGCCACAGCAAAGCGCAGCGCGTGGGCCCCGCGGACCTTCGCAGCCCGAGCACTACAACGCGGCCTGAACACAACGCCGGCGCAAACCCGCGAACGATCGTCCGCAAAGGGCCGGGTACTGCCCGGCGATGCCGCTAACCAAACGGCCGCAACCGCTGCGACGCAGTCCTTCAGTTCCCCCAGTTGCACCGCCGCTTCGGGCATATTCCTTTGACAAGCCAAAGCGGCCCATCCTGGCCCGATTAAGCAATCGTCTGACGGTGGGCTGATCGCCATGGTATCGGTTGGGCTTCGCCGTTTCAACTTTCCCGACACTGCAAACTATTCAAACTATTGTTGCATCCGCCAAATGTCGGTGGCATAGTCATGCGGAGCATCGTCGCGCGCTGGATGCTCGTCGCGATTCGACCATCGAGCCTTTTTGTTCTGTCACCAGATTGGCTTAAACAGGGGGAACCAAAGTGGCTCACTACATGGACCTTCACGAAGAAGATCAACGAAGCGATCCGGGCAATCCAGGACAAGTTTGCGCCTCGAATTGCTGCTCTCCAGGCGGGCATCGATCCGATCAAGGCTCCTACCGAAGGTGGAAACGTCAGTTTTTGTAAACAGTGCGAGATCTGCTGAAGCAGCGCGACCAAATCTCAGCGATGTTGGGCGGCGAAGGGCTGAAAAACGACGAAGGCAAGCCGCTTGTCAAGATCGAACCAGCGGTTGATTAAGTATTCTCTAAACGTCAAGGGTAGCCTTGGCCTGCGGACCGAGGCCGACCGAACGCGTAGCGGCCGAGCAGGGCGTGCCCGGAGCCAGCAAAAACATATATGAGGTGAAGGATGGCAACGTCATACGAGGAGACTGCAGCTAAAGCAGCTGCGGCGAAGCCGGCCGCTCAAGCCGTGGAGAATGAGCAGGCGCCGACCGCTCAACATGTGGAGGCCGCACGCTCTGGGTCGAGTATCCCGAGCTCCACCGCTGCGGTGCACAACGAGCGCGAGGTCATACCGCCTGTCTCGACAGACTCACCTGCACCGCCAAGTGATGAACGCAAGTTCACGCCCCTGCTCCCGCCTGTGGACGTACCCAGAACGTTTCACGACGAAGCAGGCTACAACCTCACGCGCTGGGTGTTGATTGGACTCTTCGTCGCCATCATGACAGTGCTGCTTCTTTCGGCATTTTTGCCCCCCAGTTATCACGACGAGACGGCGCGTGCGACAGCATCCAAGCTCCTCATTGACTGCTTGACAGCGGATGCTGCCGCTTGCCCATCGGCGAAGCTTGAATTGGCCAAGACGATTGCCGGTGATCCCATAGCTCACCGCGAGTTCTGGAAGACCATGTTCGACAAGGTAGTCGGCGCGACGCTCTTCCCCATCCTCACGGCGCTCCTCGGCTACCTCTTCGGCGCACAAGGCCGGTCCTTCCTCGCTCAGCAGAGAAAAACCGAGGAGACTTGAAGCTACCCCGCCGATCGAGCTTTGGCTTTGGCTTTTGCGAGGCCAGGAAGCACCACCTTCTCCAAGTCAGAGCGGCTAGCGTCCGCTGACATGATGTCGCGGCCGGCGATGGCGTTGTCTGCACCCCAGTTCAGCATGGCCAGTGCCTGTTGGACGACCTCGCTGCTCTTAGAGACGCCAAGCTTGCCTTTCAGTTCATTAAGAAAGGCATCGTCGACATTAATCCTGATTTCTGCCATAAAAACTCCTAAAAATGGCCAACGAAGTCCCGACTTTACACCAGATTTCCACCGGTGGTGCACAAGCACGTCTTGATGGCTTGCTATCGACCTGCGCGAAGTTGCATTCACTCCATGTCGAGCAATTTCATTTCGCACCAGAACAGTGGGTATGCCGCGCATGTGACTACCGCCTGGCGACGCCGGGGACGCGGACCGTTGCAAGAGCGTGTTCCCCGTCGTCCCTCCGATATTCGATGCCCAGGGCGAACTCGATCTGCCCGGCCAGCGTCACATGCGACCTAGGCAGCCCTGACCAGGCGATGCATCCAGTCGAGCAACACGGCCGGCAGATTCGAGGGCTTCGCCAACAATGCGTACTGGTTGACCCCGAAAACGCCTGGCAGGTAACCAGCGGCGTGCCGGTCCACGGTCAGGCAGAAGGGCGCGATGCCCTGGAGCTTCGCCTCGATGATGGCGCGCCGCATGTCCTCGACGCCGTAGCGACCCTCGTAGACATCGACATCGTTTGGCTTGCCGTCCGACAGCAGGAGCAGCAGGCGCTGCGCGGCGGGCTCGCGCATGAGCATCGCGCTGGCATGGCGGATTGCGGTGCCGGCACGGGTGTATTGTTCGGGTTCGAGCGCCGCGATGCGCGTCGCAATGTGGTTGCCGTAGGGCTCGTCGAAGCGCTTGAGGGTCCGCACCGACACCGACCGGGGACCGTAACCCGAGAACGCCTGCACAGCGTACGGCTCGCCCAGCGCGCCCAGGGCGATGCACACCAGCAGCAGCGCCTCGCGTTCGACATCGATGATGCGCCGGCCGTTGGAGACCCACCCGTCGGTCGAACCGCTGACGTCGATGAGCAGCAAGATGGCCATGTGCCGCTTCGATCGCTTCTGCGATCGATACAGCGCCTGCGCCATCGGCAGCCCCGCGCGCAGGTCGGCGCGAGCGTCGATGCAGGCTTCGAGATCGACATCGTCCCCATCGAGTTGTCGGCGCAGCGGCATGCGCTGTCCGCGCAGCATCTCGAAACGCCGCCGGATCGCGTCCAGCATCGAGCGGTGCTCGGCCAGGGTGTCGTCCACCCATGACTGCGGGCCGCCTGGGGCCGCCAGCAAGCGGACGGTAGCGCCTGGTTCACGGTAGGCCTGGAGGCGGTGGTCCCATTCGGGGTAGTGGATCTGTCCCGATCCGTCGGCGAGCGCAACCGCCCCGTGTTTCGCCCGTGCGTCGGGTGGGTCGTCGGACAGCAGCACCTCCTTCGGTGCACCGGGTGTGGCGACGAGTCGCGCCTGCTCGAGTTCGGCGAGGGATTCGGCGAACTCGTCGGCCGCCGATTGGGCATCGCGGTCGGTGGGTCGCTGCAGTCCGAAGGGATCCTCGGCGACTTCATGCGGCGCCGATGCCTGGATCATCCAGGCTCCCTGCCGCTTATCGCCCTCTTCGTCTGTGGCTTCGCGCACCTTCGGTCGACGCGCCAATCGGGCGCTGCGGGCGGCGGGCGTCGTTTCGAGGTCGGATGCACTATCGTCCTCGACCAACAGTCCCGACGGTGCGCCTGGTGCATGGAGTTCGCCGGTCCACCAATCCTTGAACACGGGCTGCGCTACCAGCCGCACGGCAGTTGAAACATCAGGCTGAATTGTGTCCGCAATGTCACGCGCCATGTGTCTGGATCTCTCGGGTGACGAGCTGCACATGGCGTCGTCGCCACGGGTCAGGCAAGGAGCGGCCATCAACCGACGCACCCATGCTTCGAGTGGCTGGCGCCCCACCGGGAAACCCGACATCGCCGGGCGCGCGCTCAGCGCGGCCGCCCGCAAGGCGTTCAGCGGCTCCTGCATGCCGGGCAGCAGTTGCGCCAATGCCGCGTCGGCGGCATGGGCCTCGATCAGCAGGTAGATGTCACGCACCAGCGGCGTGGCGCCGCTGCCCGCGCCTGCAGCGCTGCCCCGGACCGCGCGCATCGCCTGCTGCAGTACCACCGTGCGAAACCGGGCCTGTGCCAGTGCCGCATCGGTCAGGCCGGTCTCGGCCGGCAACCAGATGCAGCTGCCGTCCGTGGCCGGGATCGCGCCCAGCACCCGGGGGCGCTGCAGGTGCTGAAAGGCCTTCGCCAGGAAAGTGGCGGGTGCCGGAACCTGGGCCGTTCGCAGACGGTAGCTGCGACCGAACACGGCCACGATCAGCAGGTCCAGGCGTTGCGCGACATCGGCCAACGTGAGCACGGGCAATGCCGGCGCGTTGGCGCGGTGCCTGCGCCACACGCCCTGAACGAAGTTCGTCGCATGCAGCGCAGCATCGGTGATGACATCTTCGGCTTCGGCCATGCATGGCGACCCGCGTTCAGACGAAGGTGGCGTCGACCAGATCGCGCATCGCCCCAACCAGCGATTCGTCGTCGGACAAGGGAGAGACAATGGCGGTGTAGCAGGCCTGGCGCGCGCTGATGCCGCTGGCCACCAGGCCGGCGGCGGCGATCAATAGCCGCGTGCTCGGCACTTCCGCCAGACCACGATCGCGCAGGCCGCGCAGTCGGCGCGCCAGCGACACCAACGCCATCGCAGTCGCATGGTCGGCGCCCGCCTCGCGTTCGACGATTGCCGCCTCCTGCAGCGCCGGCGGGAAGTCGAAATCCAGCGCCACGAAGCGCTGACGCGTGCTGGGTTTCAGGTCTTTGAGCATGCGCTGGTAACCCGGGTTGTACGACACGATGAGCTGAAAGCCCGGCGCGGCCATGATCGTCTCGCCGGTCTTGTCGATCGGCAGGAAGCGCCGGTGATCGGTCAGCGAATGCAGCACGACCATCGTGTCCTGGCGCGCCTCGACGACCTCGTCCAGATAACACAATGCGCCCTCGCGCACGGCGCGGGTGAGCGGTCCGTCCTGCCAGGCCGTGCCGTCGTGCCGGATCAGAAATCGGCCGATCAGGTCACTGGCCGTCAGATCATCGTGGCACGAAATCGTCACCAGCGGGCGCTTCAGCCGCCAGGCCATGTGCTCGACGAAGCGTGTCTTGCCACACCCCGTGGGACCCTTGAGCATCACCGCCAGGCCGCGGGCGTGGCATTGCTGGAAGATCGCAAGCTCGTCCCCGGCCGGCAAGTAGTACGGCTCGCGCTCCGGCGCCGCCCAGGCGGTCACGCCGGTGCGGGCGTGACCACCGGCCGCAGCCCCGGCTTGCGGCCGTCATCCACCTCGAAGCGCGGCGCATGGCGGAAAAAGTCGTAGATGAACAGACCCACGCCGATCGCGAAGATCGACCCGGTGACCACGAGCATCACGAAATGCACCTGTATCTTCAGCTGGGCGTCCAGGTAACCCATGCCGAGAATGCGCTCCAGGTAGACCTGGGCTATACCCGCGGTGGCGAAGGACAACGTCATGCCGAACATGCCGCCGATCTGCAGCCAGAACGACCAGTAGCCGATGCTGCTGCCCTGCTCGGACCTTGCGGGCGTCATCGCCGGCAGCGCAAAGCTGATCATCGCCAGCGTGATCATCGCGTACGCACCGTAGAACGCGGCGTGGCCATGCATCGCGGTGATCAGCGTGCCATGGGTCCACTTGTTGACGTCCGGGAAGGTGTGGGCCAGCCCCAGCAGACCCGCGCCGAACAAGGTGAACACGGCGCTGCCCAGCGTCCAGTGCAGTGCCAGCGTGTTGGGGTGCGACATGCCCGAGCGACGCATCGCAGAGTAGGCGTAGATCGCCATGCCGACCAGCGCCAGCGGCTCCAGCGCGCTGAAGATGCCGCCGATCGGCAGCCAGTACGCTGGCACGCCGACCCAGTAGTAGTGGTGCGCCGTGCCAAGGATACCGGCGATGAAGACAAGGCCGACGATCACGTACAGCCATTTTTCCATCACCTCGCGGTCGGCACCCGACAGGCGGATCAGCAGATAGGCCAGGAAACCGCCCTGGATCATTTCCCACACGCCTTCGACCCACAGATGGATGGTCCACCAGCGGTAGAAGATGGCCACCGTGTAGTTCTCATACTCCAGCAGGGCCGGCAGGTACAGCACCGCAGCCAGGCCCAGGCCCAGCACCAGCACACCTTCGGTCGTGGTGAAGCGCTTCGACTGCCAGATCGTCATGCCGATGTTGTAGAGAAACAGCAGCATGCAGATCACGATGACGATCTTGTGCGGCAACGGCTGCTCGAGCAGCTTGTTGCCGGTGCCGTAGCGGAACAGGTAACCCACCACGGCGGTCACGCCCATCAGGGTCCACAGCACCAACTGCGCATAGGCGATCTTGACGCTGTACAACTCGGTGCGCGATTCGTCCGGCACCATCCAGTAGGTCGCGCCCATGAAGCCGGTCAGCACCCACACGATCAGCAGGTTGGTGTGGATGACCTTCGTCACATCGAACGGCAAAATGTAGAGCAGCGGATCCGGGCCGAGGTACTTGGCGGCTGACAGCAGACCGAACACGAGCTGCAGACCGAACAGCACCATCGCGACGGCGAAGTACCAGTAGGCAACCGATTGGGACCTGTAGCGCATGGCAATATTCCTTGAGTCGGGCGCCGGACTACTTGAAAGTTGCCAGGTAGGCGACCAGTTGGATGATCTGGTCGGAGCTCAGATCCTTGCCGTAGGTGGCCGGCATGAACGACACCCCGCTCGCCGAATACATCGCACCGGCAACCGCGTGTGCACTGGGCTGGGTGATGGATTCGCGCAGGTACGCGGCTGCATCCTTGGCCTGGCCCTTGTAGTCGGCCGACGCTATCGTTTGCTGTGCGCGGGTGGCAACGCCGGCCAGCGACGGCCCGGCCATATTGGCACCAGCCACCAACGAGTGGCACGCTGCGCACGCGGGGGCCGACGTCCTGAACACGATCTCGCCCAGCGCGATGGGATCCTTGCCAACGACAGCGGGAGTGGTTGCGGGCGGCTGCGCCGCCATGACGGCAGCCGCCGCCACCTGGCCGGTTGGCAATGCACCCATCGGCCCGATACCAGCGCCCGTCACCAGAATCGGCCGCGGCGGCCAACCGTTGTTGTCCACCTTGCTCACCCAATCGAGAAACGACACCAGGTCGGCGATCTCGACCTCGGTCATGTCCTGTTTTGGCATGAGCCGCCGGTGCCGCTGCTCGTCGTAGAACTTCGACGGATCCTTCAGGTAAGCCTGCAAATACGCGGCGCCACGATGCTGCGCGATCTTGGTCAAGTCGGGTGCGTAGTAGGCGCCTTCGCCGAACAGCGTGTGGCAATTGATGCAGTTATTCTTGTGCCAGACATCCTTGCCATGGGTGACCGCCGGCGTGATGTTCTGTGCATTCGTGAGTTTGGGGAATTGCCGGTGACTGTCGATCGTCAGTCCCAGAAAAGCCATCGCAGCCACCACAGTCGAACCGATCGCGAAAAGCCTCGCCTGTCGCTTGTTCATGATTCGATCGGCAGCATCAGACGCTGATACCGGTCCAGTAGGTGACGGCGATGATGCCGGCGTAGACGATGCCGGCCAGCATCATGGCAAGCACGACATGGCTGAAAATCTTGAATGCCTGGTACGCTGTCATGGACGCGGTGTCAGCCGACTGGCCGGCGAAGAATGCAGTGGGGCGGACGTTGGCGACATGGGTTGATGCTGCTCTGGCCGACACCGTCCGTCTGTGCGCCAGCGTACGCAAGCCACCGCGCGACACCCAGACCTTCGGCCAAATGGGTCTGTACACAGTCTGTCCAAAAGCCAGGGCGATGCATCTCGGCCCATCGGGCCATAGTCAGACGGCGCGTCCGTCGCCATGGAGTCGCGCCCGCAACGCCATTTCAACTTCCCCGCTTGTAATCCGACTCCCGCTGGCTGCGCACCGCAAGTAGAAACACCGTGTCGATCCTCGCGACATAACGGTACAGGGCCACGTAACCGCGCGAACCGCGCCCGATGACCAGTTCTCTTTTTCCGTCTCGTACAGGACGGCCCATCAGCGGGTTGTAGGCGAGAATCTGTACCGCGTCAACAATCTCGGCAATACGCTGCGGAGCAGAGCCAACGTCAAACTGCGCAATGTGGTCCAGAAATCGATCGAAGTCGTCCAATACCTCCGGCGCAGTTTCGATACGGGACATGGACGACGCGCCCGTCAAGGATTCGGCTTTCGCGCAGCAGGCCTGCGCGGTCGCTCTGCGCGCGAGCGGGCAAGCAGATGCTCTCTGGCTGCCTCCCATGGCACTGTCTTGCCTGTCGCCATGATCGTCGCCCAACGCCGTTCCGCGATGGCATCGAATTCCGTTTCCAACTCTACCTGCTCCACTGTCTGGGCGATCGCATCGAGGATAAATGCGTGGGTTGTCTTGCCAGTGATCCCTGCGGCAACAGCGACGCGTGCCTTGAGTTCGTCTTCGATTCGAATGGTGGTGGTTGCCATTGCGGTTCCTCGTTCGGGTCCGGCCTCAATGTAGCACAAGAGTGCTACAAATTGGAAATTGCGAACTGCGCCCGGAATGCGGGTATTTCGAATCGCCTTGGCGTGCGTCAATCTCGTCGCTGCGCGCCGACTTGTCTGGCGTGCAGCCCCCCAAGGGGGTGCAAGAAAACTTGGGAGCGGCCCGGCGTCTTCTTAGCGTTTGTGGTGCGACGGCGCCAGTTCGTAGACTGGCGTCGGCAGTCCCTCGTAGCGCGCCTTCAGTTGCAGCGACAGGAACTGCGAGTAATGCCGGCTCTGGTGCAGGTTGCCGCCGTGGAACCACAGGCGCGGCACAAGCGTTGGCTTCCACATGTTGCGCAGCTCGCCTTCCCACGGCCCCGGGTCCTTTGGCGTGTCCGAGCCCAGGCCCCAGACCTTGCCGACCTTGTCGGCGACTTCGGGGCTGATCAGGTCGGCCAGCCAGCCGTTCATCGAGCCGTAGCCAGTGGCGTAAACGATCAGGTCGGCGGGCAGTTCGGTGCCGTCGGAAAGCGTCACGCTCGTCGGGTTGATGCGCTCGATGCTGACACCGCTCCTGAGCTTGATGCTGCCGTTGGCAACGAGCTCTGACGCGCCGACGTCGATGTAGTAGCCCGAGCCGCGGCGCAGGTACTTCATGAACAGGCCCGAGCCGTCGACGCCGAAGTCGAGCAGGAAGCCGGCATTTTCCAGCCGTGCGTACAGGTCGGCGTCGCGTTTCTTCATCTCGTCGTACACGGGCACCTGCATCGGCGCCATGATTTTGTACGGGATGCTGGCGAAGATCAGATCGGCCATGTCGGTAGTGACGCCGCTCTTCACCGCCTGCTCGGAATACAAGCCGCCCAGAGCCAGTTCCATCAGTGAATCCGACGGCGCGATGTGCGTGCTGCTCCGCTGGACCATCGTCACCTCGGCACCGTGTTCCCACAGCGCGGCACAGATGTCGTGCGCCGAGTTGTTGGAGCCCAGCACCACGCACTTCTTGCCTTGGAAGGCCTCGGGGCCGGGGTGCTGGCTACTGTGGTGCTGCTCTCCGAGGAAGGTCTCGGCGCCGGGGATATTCGGTACGCTCGGATAGCCCGAGACGCCCAGCGCGAAGACGAGTTCTCTCGGGCGCAGGGTGATCTTCTTCCCGTCGCGCTCGACGAGGACGTTCCATTCGCCCTTCGCCTCGTCGTAGCTGGCCTTCTTCGCGACGGTGCTGCCCCAGTAGTTCAGCTCCATCACCTTCGTGTACATCTCCAGCCAGTCGCCAATCTTGTCCTTGGGCGCGAACACCGGCCAGTCGTCAGGGAACGGCAGGTAAGGCAGGTGGTCGTACCAGACGGGGTCGTGCAGGCACAGGCTCTTGTAGCGCTTGCGCCAGCTGTCGCCGGGACGAGCGTTCTTCTCGATAATGATCGCCGGCACGCCCAGGCGCCGTAGACGCGCACCCAGCGCGATGCCGCCCTGCCCGCCACCGACGATCACCACGTAGGGCTGCTCGGTGAAGCCCAGTGTCATGGCCTCTTCCTCGCGCAGTTCAGCCCAGGTCTTGCGCCCGGGATGCACGCCGTGCTCCGCGCCCTTGATGCGGTTGGCGCCCTTCTTCTCCTCGAAGCCCTTGAGTTCGGTCATCGTGGTCAGCAGCGTCCAAGCCTTGCCGTCCTTCAACCGCAGGTGGCCGCGGCCGCGCGCCACGGCGGTCTCGAAGGTGAACCAGGAGTCGATGATGCCGCCAGCCTCGGTGGCCTGGCCCTCGACCTGGAAGTTGGACGGCTTCACGTCGGCCAGGCGCGCCTGCAGCATCTTGCGGATCGCGTCGGGGCCTTCCTGCGTGCGGATGTTCCAGGTGAAGGCGATCAGGTCGCGCCAGTTGCTGTCCTCGCCGAACAGCGCCATCACCGCGTCGACTTGCTGGCGCGCGAGGGCGTTGTTGAAGTCGGCCAGCCAGGCGCTGGCGGCTTGGGTGGGGTGGACGGCCAGATCGGTCATGCGGTAGTCTCCTTGCTGCGTCAGGACGAACCGCCCGCATGCGCGGCCGGATTTTCAATCATAGGGCTATCGCTGCAGGCAGTGTCCTAGAAGTTACCCGCATCGACACGACGCGCAGTGAGATCGCGTGGTGCGGATGTCGGAGTTGCCGGGGTCAGGTCTTGCCTTTTGCCCCTTGCAA
>JAYUQC010000141.1:0-29402 GCA_043759735.1 Rhodoferax sp. | reverse complement strand
GCCTGGAAAAGCGGCAGATTTCAGGCCCACTATGGTGGCACCAATGCCGTTCTCGCCGAAACAGAAATTCGCCATCATTGTCTAAACGAACAGTATTGAGACCTGACCCCAAAGCCGCCAAATGTGGCAATGCAAGACTTGACCCCAAAGCCCCACCACAAGACTTGACCCCAAAGCCGCCAAAGCCGAAAGCCCAAAGCCGTTGAGATTAAGCCACCGCCGGCGCCGCGGGCTGATGCGGCAACACGGCATGCCCATTCAGAGCTGAAACGCCAACCAGCGCACCAGTCCCTCCACCATTTCGCGCAGCAGGCCGGGACGCGATCCCCGGTACAGCTCGGCCCTGGCGCGGTGCTGCCCTATCCAGTCGGCGAACCGTGCCACTTCGGGCGGCTCGTAGAAGGCCACCATCAGCTCGTAATTCAGGAACAGGCTGCGTTCATCGAGGTTGGCAGAACCCACCAGCGCCAGATCGGCATCGACGATCACCGCCTTGGCATGCACCATGCCAGGCACCAACCAGATGCGAGCGCCCGCTGCGGTGAGTTCGCGCAGCGCTGCGTGCCGGGCCAGATCGGCCAGCTTGTGGTTGGAATGGCGCGGCAACACCAGGTCCACTGCCACGTTGCGCCGCGCGGCCAGCGTCAGCGCCATCAGCAGCACCGGGTCGGGAACGAAATACGGCGTGACGGCCAGCACGCGTGTGGTCGCGCCGAATATGCTCGACACCAGCAGCGCATACAGCGTGTCGTCGGACTGGTCGGGGCCGCTGGCGATCAATTGCGCGGCGCCGCTGACCGGCCCGCGTTCGATGGCGCCGGCCGCTGGCGTATCGACGACCGGCTTGCCGGTGGCAAAGGCCCAGTCCTGATCAAACCGCTGCTGGGTCTGGTACGCGAGCGAGCCCGAAAAATCAACGCTCAGGTCGATCCATGGCGCGCGCCGAACCCGCTGCGACGGGTCGCCGACGAAATATTCTGCTGCCAGATTGCGGCCACCGGTCCAGGTCCGGCGGCCATCGGCGACCACCAGCTTGCGGTGGTTGCGCAAATTGGTGCGGCCCGGCAGCACCGAACGGAACGGCGACACGAACAGCGCCACCAGAACCCCGGCCGCGCGCAGACGGCGCATATCGATGCGCCCGCCCAGGTAGATGCCGATGCCGTCCACCAGCAACCGCACCCGGACGCCGTCTCCTGCGCGCTGCACCAGCATGTCGACCAGCTCACGACCCAGCCCATCGTTCCCGACCAGGAAGGTGCACACATCGAGCGTATGGCGCGCCTGCGCCAGCACCGTGCGCAGCGCCGTCAACGCCTGCTGACCATCCTGGTGTATGGCCAGCGCATGGTAGGACGACGGCGACGGCAGGCCCATCGCACTGGCCAGCTGGTGGAACAACGTGGTCGGTGGGCGGGCCGCAACGGCGTCCGTCAGCGCCAACCCGGGCTGCTCTGCCAAGACGCCGCGCCGGGTTACCTTGCGATTGCCGAACAGCAGGTATAGGGGCAGCGCGACATAGGGCATCAGAGCCAGTGACACCACCCAGGCGACCGCCGCCGACGGATGCCGGCGCTGGTGCCGGGCGCGCGAACCAATCACGTAGATCGCCAGCCCGGCAATTACCAGCAGGCCATGCAGCGTGATCAGTTGGTTGGTGATCAGGTGTGCCAGCATCCAGCGCTTGTAAGGTCTGTTCCATTTTGAGATGGTGCCGCGCGCCGAGCCGTGGCGCCGCCACCGCCGGCCGACTCCCACGATGCATACCTTGGGCAGAAAAGCGAAGTGCCGGGCACAACGGGTCCCGTGTGCCCTCGCTCATGATCCAACTTATTCAGCATCGGAAGAACCATGATTCTTGAGCTCGCCGAACTTGGCCGCCATTGTCGGATTGCCCCGAGTCAGCTTCTTGATCGTCACGTCCTGCGCCCTGTCATTTGCAAGACGAAGGTTCCGATCGGTGCCGATCAGGGCCTCCTTCGTCTTTTGCAGGTGGTCGATCGATTTGTCAATCTCATCGATCGCCGTTTGGAAACGTCTGGAGGCGAGGTCGTAGTTTTTCGCGAATCCGGTCTTGAACGACTCGAGATCGGATTCGAAGTTCGTGATGTCGATGTTCTGCGCCCTAACGAGCGCAAGCTCCGACTTGTACTTGAGCGAATTCATCGCCGCATTCCGCAGCAGCGTGATGATCGGAAGAAAGAATTGCGGTCGGACGATGTACATCTTTGGGCAACGGTGGAACACGTCGACGATCCCGGTGTTGTAGAGCGCACTGTCGGGCTCGAGCAAGGAGACCAGCACTGCATACTCGCAGCCCTTCTCGGTGCGATCCTTGTCGAGCTCCTTCAGGAAATCCTCGTTCTTGTTTCTTGTCGCGGTGCGATCGCTCTCGTTCTTCATTTCGAACATGATCGAGACGATCTCAGTGCCGGCCTCATCCGAGTCGCGAAAGATGTAGTCGCCTTTGCTGCCAGTCCGCGCGTCGTTGTCCTTCTCGAAATATGCCCTCGGGAACGCCGTGGCTCGAATGCGATTGAATTCGGTCTCGCAGTGCAGCTCAAGGGTTTCGCCTACCATCTTGGTGGACAGGCGAGCCTTCATGTCCCGGAGGCGCTCGATCGCATCGTCGCGATCCTTGATTTGCGTCTCGTACTTGTCCTTGAGCGACTTCTCGGCGAGCTGCTTTTCAAGCTTGACTCGCTCAAGGCCGTTCTTCAGTTCGTCGCGCTGCTTCTCTACCGCACTGACCGCCTCGGTGATCGCGAGCTTCTGCGCAACCTCGATGGCGTCGAGCTTGGCCTTCAGGCCCTGGATCTCCGCGTCCTTCGTCGCGGCAGCCTTCTGCAGTCCGTTCAGCAGCTTCGCCTCGGCTAGCTCGGATGCGGCATGCTTGTCACGCTTGGCCTGCTCAAGTTCATTTGCGAGCGTGTCACGCTCCCTTTCCGCGGCGCCTTGAGCCTCAGTCACGGCGAGCTTCTGCGCGATTTCACCGGCATCGAGCCTGGCCTTCAGTTGCTGGATCTCGGAATCCTTGGCTGCGGCAACTTTCTGCATTTCGCTGGCGACCTTCGCCTGGGCAAGCTCGACGGCACTGCGCTTGTCTTGTTCTGCGAGCTCAAGCCGTTCGTGCAACTGTTGCTCGAACTCGCCGTCGCGAACCTGCTTGACGATGTTCGCGTACCCGGCCTCGTCAATCTTGAATGCCTTCCCGCAGTGCGGGCAGATGATTTCGTGCATGTCCAAGCTCCTCCCGCCTTCGTCATAGTTCCCGCTGCCCTTCGCCGAAGGCTGAATTTTTGCTTCGCCTGTGACCGCTGCCACGTACTACGACCGCTTACAGTCGCAAACAACAACTCGCGGCCCGAAAGAGCAGTCTCTGGCCGGATCGCTCGCCAACGATGAGCGCGCCACCACCGGGCGACCTAAGACAGTCCGGTTTGGTGGCGCAGCGGACAGCGGCTCCTCGTGATCGTGAAAATCGGCGCATGATAGTAGCAGTCATTGGCGACCGTTTTCGATCGGCAGGAGCCAGTCTTTCGCAGGTATTGGCAGGCATCGAGTCGCGGGACATCGAAAACATGCCCGTATGCCCTGCATCGAGGAACAGCGTGGCTCAATCGCCATTTTCGCCCGCTGCCGGTGCCACGGAAGCGACCTCGCGCCGGCTCGCCTTGGCCATCTGTTGTGCGGCGCGGCGCAAGGCGCTGCCGCGGCGCAGGGCCTGCTCCATTGCGGCCAGCGGAATCCGTCCGTGGGCCCCGGCGTCGAGCAACTCGGCCTTGAGCGACTGGTAGGCCTGTTCTTGCGCGTCCAGCGCTGCGGCAAGCATGCCGCAACTCGGCTCACCCTGCGTCGGATCGCACAAGGCGAACAAGGCCAACAGGATGGCCTGCCCATCGGCCATGCCGGTGGCCAGTTGCGCGCGGGACAGCGCCGCGATCAGCCGCGGCAGCAGTGCCAGCGCCACGCCGGCAGTAACGAGGTTGAAGAGCACATGTGCCGTCGCGGCACGGCGCGCATTGGGCGTGGCACCGATCACTGCCAGCAGGGCCGCGACGGTGGTACCGATACTGGCACCTATCACCACCGCAGCGGCGCCCTGGGCACCGATCAGGCCACCCTGCGCCGCCGTCAGCGTGATCGCGATCGAAGCGCTGGACGACTGCATCAGCACGGTCATAAGCAGGCCCACCGGCAACTGCACCAGCACCGCCATCCAACCATCGCCCTGTGGCAGGCTGAGCAGCCCGGCATTGATGAAGCCGATCGTCGCCACCGTGATGGCACTGGAGGACTGCACCAGCGCAGTGACCAGAATACCCGACCCCAGCGCAAGCCAGCGCATGCGCGTGGCCGCCGCCAGAATGCCCTGCAACGCGGGCCCGGCGGCCAGCTTGAGGCCATCGGTCATCATCCCCATGCCCAGCAGGAACAGGCCCAGGCCACCGACGAACGGGCCGATCAGGGCGAGTTGCTGCGGCCTCAGGCAATCGACTCGGCAATTGCCTTGGCAATGCGCGGATCACGGAGGTATCCGGCGACATCGTGAGGGTCTGCATGACCGTTCTCGACATCCGGGTAATTCTCGATGCCAGGGCCGAAATTGTCGTTGGTCAGTTCTTGCCTCAGCGCCACGAAATCTTCCGGATCAGCGCCGTTGACCCAGCGCTTCACGTGATTCGGCTTGATCCGTGGTTTCGGGAAGCCCTTGCGCACGCTGTCGATACCGAGCGGCGAGCCCAGCGTCACGAACAGCGGGCAGTGCAACGGTCGGCCACCCGCTGCGAACTCGCGCAGCAGCGAGTACGCCACGATGGTGCCAAGCGAGTGTGAGATGACGATCGTTGGCTCATCGCCGTCAAACAACGGTCGCACCAGCTTGTTGACTTCGTCATGCACATGCTGGTTGCGAATATAAGCGTGGGCCTGCCCCAGCACGCGCAAGGCGAGCGTGCCTTTGAGAGGAGAAACGGTTTCGATGACACGGGCAATCGCCTTGATCCATCTCTTGTGTGGGCCGGCTCCTTGAGAAACGGTCGTTTCCGAGAGCGCCGCGCTGATCTGCGCTTCCGTCGCGCCCATGCGCAGCGCCATTTCCTTCAGCGCCACGACGGCGAACTCATCGAAGTCCTCGGGTGCATCTTCTGCGCCAAGCGCAATTGCCTGACCTTTCACCTTGGCCGAACTGAGCCGCTCAAGCGCGTCGCCGTAGAACGCCGCTTCGATGCTCGAAAGTCTGCCAAGCGGATCGGGGTCATTCGCGGCATACGTCGCGTGCAAGCTGTCAAGCCACGCATCGTGTATCTTTTGGGAACTTTTGCCCTGCTGATTGATGCCGTGGATCAGGATCATGCGCATGGTTTGTTCTCCGTCTCAAGCCGTGGCCACCAGTGGCGCAGGTTCGCCTGCGTCGAGTGCAATACCCGCGAGCGCGATCAATGACGTGCGGCCTCGGGGCCGGACGACCGTGAATGTGCCGGGTGCGAGGTACTTCATTGCTGCGAGGGCTTGCCTGCGCCAGTGCACTGCACTGTCATCACAGCTTGCCGTTGCGACGGCGCCCCATGCCTCTCGCATCCAAGGTACGCGGCCAGCGATCGGATGGTTGTTGAATCCGGGTGTCTTGCCGTAGGTAAATCGATGCCTCTGCTCTTGCGCGGTACGCGGTTCGCGCGCGGCGACCGCCGGTATGTCGGCATACAGGCGACCGCCGTCATCCCGGATCGTGCCACCACCGTACAAGACGATATCGAGTGGAACCGGCTGGTGGTTCATGGCGTAGAAGGCTGCCATCGAGCGCAGGCTGTCGACGTCGCGAATGGCGTCATAGAACTGCGCTGCAATACAGCCGAGCGTGATGATCCGGTGTTTGCCATGGCGCAGCATGGCTGCCGTCTCGATAATTTTCTCCCGGCTCAGCAAGCCGGCATGCGCCTGTGCCAACATTTCGATCGCCTCCTGGCCTTCATATTCCTCGGCGCCGATCGGACGGTGGAACAGACTGAGCGAATCTTGATCGATGATGTGCAGCGCGGCGACAAAGCCGTTGACCGCGCAGACCGAGACAATCTGTCCGCTTGTCAGTGTCACGAGCGCATCGCTCCAACCGAAGGTGTCGGCACTTCCAGATTCGAGCCTGATACGAAACCAATTCGGCTGCCCGTCCACGCGCGACACTTCACCGAACGACGCTTCAACGGCGGCCACTTCGGCGCCACTGACACAGATACCGCAGCCGGTTTCGAAATGATCGCGTACGGTGGCGCCGCCGACTTCGCTGACAAACGCCTTGCGCGTGGCTTCGCGCGCGTCGTCCTGCGCGTTAGCCTGAGCGACGAGCGCCGCTCTCTGAGACTTGGGCCGCACCAACCTGGCTTTGCTCACCGAGCGGGAACGCGGTTCGGCCTTGCCCCGCGGCCCGGCTGGTTCGCCCGCTACGTCCCTACTTTCGAGGTCGCTGCTGGATGCGCCCGAAGCATCGAATGGGGGCGGAACGAACCCCTCGCCCGGAGGAACTGGCATCGTCAGATACGCTCTGTCGGTATAGAAGCCGGGCTTCGGGCGCGGAATCATTCGTAGGCCGTATTTGCCGGCCTCCCGCGCAACATTGTTGTCCAGGTAGCGGGCGAGCGACTGGCTGGTGACAACCTTGTCCTGGCCTATATCCTCGAAATAGATGCCCTGCGCATCGCCCTCCAGCGCATCGAGCAAGACCTCGGTGAACAGGCAAAAGTCTTTCGTGTCGCCGTTGGCCTTGATCATGAACGCCTGCTTACCGGCATCGACGGCGAAGAACTGGTCAAGCTCGTAAGAATGCTGGTCCTCGTCAGGCCTGTCGAGCACCGCGCTGCCAAGCAGGTCGATGAACTTGGACGAGAATTCCTGGCAGGCATCGCCGATGACGGAAACCTGCTTCGGGCCGTAATATTCCAGCATGCGCTGGAGTGATGAAACCTTGATCGCCTCGGTCGGGCGTTTGTGCCAATTGGTCAGAATCCAGTACTGGTCTCCGACTGCCAGCGCCGCGCCATGGCCGGCGAAGAAAATCACCAGTCGTTTGAGCTCGGTTTGATCGGTTACCTCCTGGATTGCCGTGGCGATCCTGTCGCGCAAAAGATCGATGGTGATCTCCGGCAAGACTGCATCGTGGATCAGCACCGTCGCATAGCCATGCGCCGTCGCCCATGCCGCCATTCGTTCCGACGCCGTGATGGCGCCCGGCAATTCATCGAGTCCCCCACGAGGCCTCGAAACACCGATGGAAACGAAAATCCGATCGCTCACGATTGACACGGCTGCCCTCCGAGCTCGCACAGGCAATGCAATACCTTGACGCTGCAATCAAATGTATACCAGTGCTTGCGAATGCCAAAATTGGATCGCTCGCGACAAGACAATACGCAGTTTGCCTTCATTAGCGCCGGCGACAGCAGCATGGGATCGAGCGATTGCCCCTCACGTTCAGCGCTTGATCTGCGCCAGCAACCATCCCTTGAACGCCTTGGCCGCCGGATTGATCAGGCTGCCTTCGGGCGAGATCAGGTAGTAGGCCTCCTTCATCGGAATCGCGTAGTCGAGCAGCCGCACCAGGCGCCCGGCGGCGATCAGGTCATGGGCCACGGTGTCGTGCGCCAGCGACACGCCCAGGCCTTGCAGCGCCCAGTTCATGCTCAGCACCCAGGTGCTGCCCCTGTGGATGCGCGGCCGCGCGTATTTGCGGTGGCCGATATGACCGGCCAGCCAGTTGTCCCAGGTCTGTAGTGTGCCGGGCAGATCGAACAGGTTTTCCCGCAGCAGGTCGTCCACGTCGTGAATACGCTTGGCCACCGCAGGGGTGCAGACCGGAAAGATCGTATCGCGCGTCAGCCGCTGGCCAGCCCGTCCCTCCCACTTTCCCAGTCCGAGAACGATCTCCACCGCCGCCAGGTTGCGCGGCTTTTCAGTCGGCCAGACCGAGGTTGCAACGTCCAGCTGGACCCACGGAAACTCGGCCAGGAACTGGTCCAGACGCGGCGTCAGCCAGAAGATCGCGAACGAGATGTTCGAATGCAGTTCCAGCACATCGGGCTCGTTGCGACCGGTCAGCACCGCTGTGCCCTCCTCCAGTGTGTTGAACGCGGCCTGCACCGTGGGCAGGTAACCGCGCCCGATATCGGTCAGCTCCAGCCCGCGCGCGCGCCGGTGAAACAGCTGGCGACCGAGCGCGTTCTCCAGGCTCTTGATCTGCTGGCTCACTGCCGACTGCGTCATGTGCAGTTCCTGCGCCGCCTCGGTAAAGCTCAGCGCCCGGGCCGAAGCCTCGAATGCCCGCAGCCAGTTCAGCGGGGGAAGTCGTGCCATGGCAACCTCATCAGGTAGGTATTAGTTTCGCTAATCCTACACCGGGTGATTGTCCGTTTGTCCTGACACGCCGCTTGCGGCACACTGCGATTCCCCATCAACCCTTTTGCGGCGCAACACCTCCATGAGCAACACAGCATCTGACTTCACGATCGGCTTCGTCGGCCTGGGCAACCTGGGCGAACCCCTGTGCAACAGCCTGGTCAGCAAGGGTTTCTCGCTCACCGTGACCGACCTGAACAAGGCCCATGCCGAGCGGCTGATCGCGGCCGGCGCACGCTGGTCGGACGACATCGCCGGTGTCTGCCGCGGCGCCAACGTGGTGATCACCGCGCTGCCGTCGGTGGCGGCGTCGCGCAGGGTGGTGGAGGGAGCAGGCGGGGTGTTCGAGCATCTGGCATCCGGTGGCACCTGGATCGAAATGAGCACGACTGACCTGAACGATCTGCAGCGCCAGCAGGACAGCGCCAGGGGCAAGGGCATTGCCGTGCTGGAATGTCCAGTCACCGGCGGCGTGCATCTGGCGCATTCGGGCCAGATCACGGTACTCGTCGGCGGCGAGCAGCCGGTGTTCGACCGGGTTGCCCCGATCCTGCAGGCCATGGGCGGCGAGATCATCTATATGGGCAAGCTGGGCAATGCCTCGGTGGTCAAGGTCGTGACCAATATGCTGGCCTTCATCCACCTGGTGGCGGCAGGCGAGGCGATGATGCTGCCGGCCAAGTACGGCGTGGATCCGGACGCGACCTGGCGCGCCATTCGTGCCAGCTCGGGCAACAGCTTCGTGCACGAGACCGAATCCAAGCTGGTACTCTCGGGCAGCTACAACGTCAAGTTCACCATGGACCTGGCATGCAAGGACCTTGGACTGGTCAATGCGATCGCCGAGAAACTCGGGGTGCCGCTGGAGTTGGGCAGCCACACACAACAGATCTTCCGCCGCGCACGCGGCCTGTTCGGCTCCGAAGCGCAGTCGCCCGAGGTGGTACGCATGATCGAGCAGGCTTGCGGGCTGGAGTTGCGCGCGCCGGGCTACCCGAGCGAACTGGTGGCCGAGTAAGCCGGTGGCCGATACGCCCTTGACCCATGCCCAGTGGCAGAGCCGGGCCGCGGCACTGACACCCGAAGGCCGCCATTTCATCGGTGGGCAGTTGCTGGCGTCGCGTTCCGGCGCCATGTTCGATTGCGTCAACCCGGCCAACGGCGCCGTGCTGGCGCGTGTGGCCAGGGGCGACGGCGCCGATATCGATCTGGCCGTGTCCAGCGCACAGGCTGCCTGGGCCGACAAGCGCTGGCGCGGTCTGGCACCCCGCACACGGATGGATATCTTGCTGCGGTTTGCGGCACAGATCGAACGGCACACCGAAGAATTGGCCCTGCTGGAAACCCTGGACATGGGCAAGCCGATCAGCGACGTGCAGAGCATCGACCTGCCCGAGGTACTGCGCACGATCCGTTATTTCGCTGAATGCATCGACAAGATCGAGGGCGCGGTGACGCACACCGCACCCGGCTCGCTGCACATGATCGTGCACGAACCGCTGGGTGTGGTCGGTGCGATATCGCCCTGGAACTACCCGATGCTGATGGCCGTCTGGAAGCTCGCACCGGCGCTGGCGGCGGGCAACTGCGTCGTGCTCAAGCCGTCCGAGCAGGCGCCGCTGTCGTGTATCCGGCTGGCGCAGTTGTTCATGCAGGCGGGCGGCCCGGCAGGCGTGTTCAACGTCGTCAACGGCCTGGGGCCGGAGGCGGGCAAGGCGCTGGCCCTGCATCCCGATGTAGCCAAGCTGACCTTTACTGGCTCGACCGCCGTCGGCAAGCTGCTGCTGGGTTATGCCGGACAGTCGAACATGAAGCGCGTGGCGCTGGAGACCGGTGGCAAGAGCCCGCAGGTCTTTTTCGACGACCTGTATGACCTGGACGCGGCGGTCGACCGGGCCATCGGCGGTATCTACGACAACGCCGGCCAGGTCTGCAACGCCGGTTCGCGCCTGCTGGTGCAACGCGGCATCCATGATGCGTTCGTCACGCGCTTTGTCGAGCGCACGGCCGTGCTGTACCGACCCGGCGATCCGCTGGACCCGGCCACCACCATGGGGCCGGTCGTCAGCGCGCAGCATGGCCGTGCCGTGCTTGCGCGGGTCACGCGGGCGCAGGAACAGGGCGCCCATCTGGCCATGGGCGGAGCGCCGAACGCGCTGCCGGGCGACGGCGCATTTGTCGCGCCAACACTTTTCACCCGCACGGCCGGCACTATGGACATCAATCGCGAGGAGGTTTTTGGCCCGGTGGCGTCGGTGATGACATTCGATACCGAACAGGAGGCGATTGCGCTGGCCAACGACTCGGTCTACGGCCTGGCGGCTGCGGTCTGGACCGCCGACCTGAACCGCGCGCACCGCTGCGTTGGCGCACTCGAAGCCGGCGTGGTCTGGGTCAACTGCTTCGGCGACGGCGACATGACGCAGCCGTTTGGCGGCTACAAGCAATCGGGCAACTCACGCGACAAGCATATCGACAGCCTGCGCTCCTACCTGCAGGGCAAGTCGGCCTGGTTCGCGCTCACCTGAGATTAGGCCTCCGATGCAACAGGGCGGGCGACGACCCAACATCATGCTGATCCTGGTCGACGACATGGGCTTCGCCGATCTCGGCGTCATGGGCTCGGAAATACGCACGCCCCAGATCGACGCGATGGCGCGCCACGGCATGTTGCTATCCTCGATGTACAACTGCGCGCGCTGCTGTCCCACCCGGGCCGCGTTGCTGACCGGGCTGTATCCGCACAAGGCCGGCATCGGCCATATGGGCACCGACCTGGGAACACCGGCCTACCAGGGCTATCTGCGCAACGATGCGGCGACCATCGCCGAACTGCTCCAGGCCGGCGGGTACCGCACGCTGATGGCGGGTAAATGGCATGTCGGGGGCGACTTCTGGGCCCGGTTGGTCGACAGTTGGCGCATCGGCGACGTGGACCGCCCGACGCCACGCCAACGCGGCTTCGACCGCTTCTACGGCATCATCGACGGCGTCACTCATTTCTTCTCGCCGCATTGCATCATGGAGGACGACCGGCGCATCGAGGTCTCCCCAACCGACTTCTATTTCACCGACGCGATCACCGACAAAGCGATCGCGATGATCGACGAGGACCCGGCAGGCGACAAGCCGTTCTTCCTGTACCTGGCGCACGCGGCGCCGCACTGGCCGCTGCACGCCCGTGACGAGGACATCGCGCGCTACGACGGCGTCTACCGCAAGGGATGGGACCACATTCGCACCGCGCGGCACGAGGAAATGCTCGGCCGCGGCGTACTGCAGCAGCCCTGGCAGATTTCGGCGCGCGACCCCGACGCACCCGACTGGCGCGATATGCCGCACAAGGACTGGCAAGCCCGCCGCATGGCGGTCTACGCGGCGATGGTCGATCGCCTGGACCAGTCGATCGGGCGTGTGCTGCAGACCCTCGAGCGCAACGGCCAACGCGACAACACGCTGATCATGTTCCTGTCGGACAACGGTGGCTGCGCGGAATTCATGGCCGAGGACGGCTGGGCCAAGTTCATGCCCGACGTCCACAACGACGGGCGGCGCATCCAGATGGGCAACCGGCCCGAGGTACAGCCCGGTGGTGCGCTGAGCTACCAGAGCTACGACCTGCCCTGGGCCAATGTCTCCAACGCACCATTCCGCTCGTTCAAGCACTGGGTGCATGAGGGCGGCATCTCCACGCCCCTGATCGTGCAGTGGCCGGCACGCATGCCGCGCCCCGGCGTCGCTCACGCGCCCTGCCACGTGGTCGACATCATGCCCACCATCCTGGAGGCGGCGGGCCTGCGATATCCAGCCGAGTTCGGCGGCCAGGCGATCCAGTCACCCGACGGCGAGAGCCTGCTGCCACTGCTCGAGGGCCGGGCCTGGAGCCGGCAGCAAGCGATCTACTGGGAACACGAGGGTAACTGCGCAGTGCGCGACGGCCACCTGAAGCTGGTGCGCCGCTTCAATCAGCCATGGGAGTTGTATGACATGCAGGAGGACCGCACCGAGCTGCGTGACCTTTCAGCACGAAACGTTGCATTGGTGCACCGGTTGAGCCGGCAATATGCGGCCTGGGCGCAGCACGCCGGCGTGCTGGACTGGAACCTGGCACTGCCAAAACTGCTGGCAATTTGGCAGCTGGAGGATGCCCATGGCTGATGCATGCTGGCCGACCCGGCAACACGCTGCCGCCGCGGGTAGCTGCCGGCAGTGGTACCAGCCTCGGACCCCTGTACGGCAATGGTCAATCCGCCATCGCCAACGGATCCATGATGCATGATGTGTTAGCATCAGACATCAACCAAGGAGGTGACCATGCGCACCACACTTGACATCGCCGACGACGTGCTCTTTGCCGCCAGGGAAATTGCCCAGCGCGAAAAGAAACCGATCGGGCACATCATCAGTGAGTTGGCGCGGCAAGCGTTCAGGAACCCGCAATCCAGGTTCACGCAGGCGCCGCGCACGCCGGCTGGCGATGCAGCACGCGTTGAGGAGCAATTGGCACACTACGGCATCAAGCCAGTTGCAGCGCGCGGGGACGTCATCAGCAATGAGCTGATTGACCGCCTGCGCGACGCCGAAGGGATTTGATGCGTGCGCTGCTCGACGTCAATGTGCTGATCGCCTTGCATGACCGGGACCATGTGCACCACGGCGTGGCGGTGCAATGGCTGCTCGCCAACATGGAACTGGGCTGGGCATCCTGCCCTTTGACGCAGAACGGCTGCCTTCGCATCATGGGCCAGCCCGGTTATCCGAATGCGCAGCCGCTCGCCCTGCTGGTGAACATGCTCCACGACTCCACGAGCGGGCAGCACCATGCTTTCTGGCCTGACGACATCAGCATGCTTGACACATCGCAGTTTCACCACCCGCACATCCATGGTTCGCGCCAGATCACCGATCTGTATCTGCTGGGACTGGCGGTGCGGCACGGCGGCCGGCTGGTGACGTTCGACCTGCGAATTCCGTTGAGCGCGGTGACCGGCGCGCAGCAAGCGCATCTCGTCTTGCTGTAGCGATCCGGGCACTGCAATCGAGACGCTCAACCGGGCGGGCGGATGATCGGGCAGTTCAGCACCACGCGGGTGATCTGCAACGCGACATGGCCTTTTTGCTCCGCGTCCAGCACCTCTTCTTCGGACTTCAAGGTGCGCGCAGGCGTGCCACTGGCCCAGGTCACCATGACCATCTGCCACAGCGGACTGTAGGCTGCTTCCTTGTTCAGGGGTCCGAGCGGCCGCGGTGCCGATGCGAACACGCTGGCCTGGTTGTAATTGGTGAGCGCATACACCTTGTCGACCGAGGATCTGCCGGCCACCGGGATTGCGCCGACGGCCGGCAATGCCAGCGCCAGTCGGGGCGCGAAATTGGCGTTCTTTTCACGCGCCACTTCGGCATCGGACACATCGGTGGTGACATAAAACACGGTCTGGCCTTCGTACCAGCCCTCCAACACAGGCAGGCTGGTAGCGCTGCGGCCCTCTAGCACGGGCTGCTGCGCGCAAGCGGCCAACAGTGCAGCGGTCAGCACCACCAGCATGCACCGGCATGCCGGTGCAACAAGCGTTGCCAGCCGCAGGGAAGGTGTGGCCCACGCTGGTGCGCGTTGCTGGCACGGCGCACGCTGCACCCGATCAGCAATTATTCTGGTCATGTTGGGCTCCTGCGGATTGACTGACTCGGCCGGCGCTGCCGGATTGTAAAGTTGTATGCCCTGCTTGCTGTCATAAGGTGTCAACCCGACAGTTCTGCAGTTTGCCGCACACATCGCGGCCGGGCCGGGCAGTGTAAGCTACTGCATCCAGGTGAACCGCACCAACAAGGATTCATTGATGCCCACCCTGTTTTGCTCCGACCAACGCGCCAACTATGGTCGCGACGGATACGTCATCGTGCGCGGCCTGTTCGACACCGAGGAAATCGGGTTCATGCGCCTGGCAATGGAGCAGGACCCGCACCTGCAATCGAGTCTGTACGAGCGCAAGGATGCACAGGGAAAGTCCACCCGCATGGCGTTGTGGAATCAGCCTGGCGGCAGCGTCTACGGTCTTGCGGCGCGTTCGCATCGGGTCGTGGACACCATGGAAGACATGCTCGGCGGCGAGGTCTACCATTACCACTCCAAGCTGACCGCCAAGGAACCCTACGACGGTGGTGCCTGGGAATGGCACCAGGACTACGGCTACTGGTACCACAACGGATGCATGTATCCGTATATGGGAAGCGTCATGGTGGCCATCGATCGGGCGAACCGCGAGAACGGGTGCCTGCAGGTGTTGCGCGGCTCCCATCTGGCTGGCCGTGTCGACCATGGCGTTTTACCCGGCGAGCAGGTCGGCGCCGATATGCGCCGGGTCGAGCAAATGCTGCTGCAGCTGGAGTTGGTGTATGTCGAACTGGAACCCGGCGATGGCCTGTTTTTCCATGCCAACCTGATGCATCGCTCGGACCAGAACCGTTCGCCACACCGGCGCTGGACCGTACTGTTTTGCTACAACGCGGCGCGCAACAATCCTTACCTGGAACACCACCACCCATGTTACACGCCGCTGGTCAAAGTGTCTGACGACGCGGTGCGCGCTGCCGGCGCGCTTGCCTCGCCAGAGGGCGCCGGACATTTCCGCACCGGTTCGGCCAATCCGCCGGAATTGACACGGCGCTTCTGACCACTGAACGTGAGCGGGGGGAGGGCTCGATGGGCAGCCCCTCCCGCTCCCAACCGCCGGACCCCGCTGCGGCGGGCCTCGCCGCGCCGACCGACTCAGGCGGCTTGAACCAGTTCGGGCTGGTTCGCCGACACCATGTCCAGCGCCTTGATCTCAGCGCCAGCCAACGCCAACGCATCGGCCTTGGGAGCCTCGCCCATCGCCAGGCCCTCGGCGCGCACAAAACGAACGTCGGTGATGCCCAGGAAACCGAACACGGTCTGCAGATAACTCTCCTGGTGTTCCATCGCACGGCCGCCGTCGGTGGTGGAGTACACGCCGCTACGGGTTGACGCCACGACGACGGTCTTGCCGATGGCCAGGCCTTTGGGTCCCTTGTCGGTGTAGGTGAATGTACGGCCGGCCTGCGCGATCCGATCGATCCATGCCTTGAGCTGGCTGGGGATCGAGAAGTTGTACAGCGGCGCGCCAACTACGATTACGTCGGCCGCCAGGAATTGGCTGACCAGCGCCTCGGAGACCGCGTTCTCGCGCTGTTGCACCGCGCTGAGTTCGGGTGTCGGTCTGGACGGCTGACGGAATCCGAGCGATTCGAACGACAGATGGCTGGGCGTGCTGACCGCCAGGTCCAGGTAGTCGACCACTGTGTCCGGATCCGCATCGACCCACTGCTGCGCAATGGCCCGCGTGAGTTCGCGCGAGGCTGATTGGGTGCCCAGAATGCTCGAATCGATGTTCCACCGCCATTGCGTGGCAATGCGCGAAGAAGCCCAAGCCGCCGAACAGGCGGTGGCCCAATCCCATACCGAACCGCGCGGCACGATCCGGGTTGCGTGTCCGATCACGCTGGCGCAGTCCAGCATCGGTTTGCTCATACCCCGATTTCTGGCGTGCTACCCGCAGGTCAGCATCGACATGCAGGTGAGCAACCGCGCCGTGGACCTGGTCGAAGAGGGTTTTGATGTTGCACTGCGGGTGCGCGGGTCCCTCGACGACAGCGGTTCGATGGTGCTCAAGAGTTTTGGCGAAAGCAACGCCTTGCTCGTGGCCAGCCCGTCCCAGCTGGAGCGCCAGGGCCGGCAGCAACAGCCGCAAAAGCTGGAGCACTTCGACACAGTGGCAATGGCGTCGGCCAACGGGCGCACCACCTGGCACCTCATGGGTCCGTCGGGTGCGCAGATTGCTGTTCAGCACACACCGCGGCTGGTCGCAGACGACCTGTTGACGCTCAGACTGGCCGTGTTGCAGGGCGTCGGCATCGGCTGGATGCCAGACTACCTGTGCCACGACGAGATCAAACGCGGGGCACTGGTGCACGTTTTGGCTGGCTGGGCGCCTGTGCGGGGCATCGTGCATGCCATTTTCCCGTCACGCCGCGGCCTGGTGCCGGCAGTGCGCCTGTTCCTGGACTTCCTTGGCGAGAACTTGCGCGGCGAAGGCCTGTCGATGCCCGGCTGACGCAGCTTGGACAGCCGCGTCGTCCAACCCGCGCAGGGGATCGTCGCGCAGCGGATTCTTGGACGGCGGCTGCGCGCCGGATCACTCCAGGCGCGTCGGCTCCTTGAGCACACGGGGATCGAACGGCGCGCGGCCGAACACCTTGCGCAGCATGGGCTCGAAATGCGACAGCGGCCGGGTCGGATAGTCCGGGTCGAACGCCGATTGGTCGAAACGCTCGCAAAACCGCATGCAGGCGTGGTACCAGGGCTGGTTGCGCAAGGCCAGGTGGCCATTCGGGTCGCGCCCGTAGTGCTGGGCGTAATACTGCATCTGGAACAGGCCGTGCATCTCGACGATCCAGGTCACCTCGGCACGCACGTACGGTCGCACGATAGCCGCTGCCAGCTGCGAGTGGTTCTCCGGCGCCAGTTCGTCGCCCAGGTCGTGCACCAGCGCCGCGACGATGATCTCGATGTCTTCGCCATCGGCCTCGGCACGGGTCGCGGCCTGCAGCGAATGGGTCAGGCGGCTGACCTTGTAGCCTTCCAGCGAGCCGTCCAGCCGTTGCAGCGCGGCCAACAGACGGTCGGGCAAGGCGCGGATGTACCGGCTCTCCTGCGTATGCAGGAATTCGTACTCCGCCTTCGTGCCATGTTTCATCTCGATGAAGTCGACGCTGTCCATGATGCGATGCTCCCCGTGTTCAGTGATCGGTCGATACAGCCGGATCGACGGCCGGTTTGGCGCCAAGTCGCCGACTCAGCACGCGGTACAGGCCGCGCGGGCCGTCCCAGTCAATGTAGCAGCCCTGCAACTGGCGATGTCCCTCGGACGGGTCGAACGACGTGCGCCCATGCAACACCCGGTTGTTGTCGAACATCATCAGTTGACCCGGCTCGAGCCGCAAGCGCAATTCGTACTGCGGATCGGACAGCAGGGTGCCAAATCGTCTGCGCGCGCGGTGGTAGGCCCGGGTGTCTTGGTCGGACATCAATGGAATGTCGTCCAGCCGCGGGCTGTAGAACACGCCCATCATCGCGCCCATGCCGTTGAGCTCGATCATCGGCTGTACCGCCACCAGCCAGTTATCGGCGTCGCGGTATTCGTAGCGCACCGGTACGCTGGCCAGCAGCGCGAAACCCTGGGGGTCTTCCTGTTGCAGTTGCCGCGCCACCGCCAGGCTGTCGACCAGCGTCGACAGACCGCCCGAAGTTTCGTTCTGCAGGCAATGCAGCAACTGGATACCGGGCACCGGATTGCGATACGGGTTGTCAGTATGCGGCCCGAGCGCCACCGGCCGGTACGCCAGATCGGTCGACTCCGGGCGCGAATAGACCTCGAAAAAGCGGCCGAAATTGGTTTCGCGCACCGAGCCGAAGCGCCGCGCGATTGTCAGGATGGAATCGGGTTGCGTCGGCGTGCCGTCGATCAGCATGAAGCCTCGCTCGATGTAATCCCTGAGCGCACGGTGCAGCACCGCTTCGTCGCTCTGCAGGGCATCCCACGAGTAGGACGGCTGCGGCCACAGATCGGCGCGCCAGGGCAGGGGCGCCGGACAGCCCTCGTCGAGCACCGAACCGGCCACCAGTTCGGCCGGATCGAAATATCCGGAGAAACCGTCGCTGAACGCCAGGTGCAGGCCCTTTGCATCCAGCCATGCATCGGTAAGCGCAAGATCATCGGGCAGCAGGTGCGGATTCATCAGACGCTGACCGGTCAGCGCGTCGCGCTGGCTCGGGTCGGGGCTGCGCGCGCGCAGCCACAACGCGGGAAGCACCGTATCGACAATACCGTTACGCAGCAGCACCTGGGGCGACGCGCCTTGCGTGGCGACGCGGATGCGGGCACCATTTGGCGCAGCCCAATCCGCATCGGACAGCAGCGGCAAAATGCTGTCGGCTACCCGGACTTCAGCCAGCGTATGGTGCGCCGTCTCGTCACGCTCCAACTGCTCGGTCCATCCTCCCTGTGCGACGGGGCACGCACTGTCGACGATGTTGCTGTAGCTTTCCGGGCTGCTTGTCTCAGGCATGGCTTTGATTCCCACTGCACCAAATGGCGATTAAAGATTTGCGCCGTGCTGGCGACGCTGCGCGAGTGTCGGTGTTTCGCATCAAGGATTCAAACGAGCAAACATGCGCCAGAGGATTAGCAAGACTTATGGCTGAGAGATCGGCGGTGCCGGCCTGCCGTCCTGTCGGCCCGGTCCTTCGCCGCAGCCACTAGACTCCCAGTCACGGGCCATCCGCAAGCCCGCCAAAACATGAAACACCCCTTGCCGACACCTGTGGCCCGACCACCATCCAAATACCAGGCCATCGCGGACAACCTGGCGCAAGCGATCATCACCGGCCAGATCGCGCCGGGTGAAAAACTTCCACCCCACCGGGTCATGGCCCGGCGACTCGGCGTCACGGTCGGCACCGTCTGCCGGGCGTATGCGCAACTGGAGCGCCAGGCCTTGGCGCTGGCGCGGGTAGGTGACGGCACCTATGTACGCAACCTCGACGCCTGGCGACCCGTGGCCGAGCCGGAGTCTGCCACGCCGCTGATCGACCTGGCGCACAACGTCGCAATCCCGACGCAGGACATGGTGTCGCTGCGCCAGGTGCTGTCCCACCTGGGCATGGCAGGATCGCAGGCCGACGGTCTGCTGGACTACCAGCCCGAGGCCGGCGTAACCCGCCACCGCATCGCCGGCGCAACCTGGCTCAAGGCTTTCGGCACCTGCGGCGCATGGAGCCGGGTCATGGTGACACACGGTGCGCAACATGCGCTGGCCGCGGTGTTGCGCACCATCGCCCGACCCGGTGACACCATCCTGACCGAGTCGCTCAGCTATTCCGGCCTGATGGCGCTGGCCCGCTCCATGCGGCTGCAGGTGATCGGACTGGACATGGATGCACAGGGGCTGCTGCCCGACGCGCTGGACAAGGCGGCAAAAACCTATGGCAGCAAGATGCTGTACTGCACGCCCAGCCTGCACAACCCGACCACGGCCACCATGTCGATGCAGCGGCGCGCGGACATCGCGGTGGTCCTGCGGCGCCACAACCTGCTGCTGATGGAGGACATGGTGCATGCGGCAGCCATCGCCAAGCCACTGCCCGCCCTGTCGACCTGGGTGCCCGAGCAGTCCTTCCTGATCGCCAGCTTGAGCAAGGTGATGGCGCCGGGGCTGCGCGTCGGCTACCTGGAAGCCTTGCCCCAATGGCTCGACAAGGTGGCCGCCAGCATCCGCGCCGACTGCTGGATGGTGGCACCGCTGATGCCCGAAATCCTGACACTGTGGCTGGAAAACGGCGTCGCGCAGGATCTGATCGAACGCCAGCGCAGCTGTATTGCCGAGCGCCTGGCATTGGCCCGGCGCTGCCTGCAGCACACGGATTTTCGCTGGGCCGACGACCTGCCCCACCTGTACCTGCCGATGCCGGGCGCCTGGCGCGCCGACGATTTCGCCGCGGCGTTGCGCCGGGCGGGTGCGCTGGTGCGCACGATGGACCATTTCAGCGTCGGCCGGGCCGCGCCACCGCAGGCGGTGCGCATCAGCCTGAACGCCGCTGGCTCGGTCGATGCGCTGCGCCTGGGGCTGCACATCGTGGCGCAGGTGCTGCACCAGCGGGCGCCAAGGCCCTGACCTATGGCGCGCCAAGCGGCGCCGCGCAGCTTAGCGCGCCGCAGACGGCCGGCCAATGGCCTCGGCCGTCACGACCGCTTCCAGCAATCCGGCGTCGCTCATCGCATTGGGCAGCATCTGCTTGCGGATCACGATATGCACCTCGGGATTGTTCGCACCCATTGCCACCACGGCATCGGTGGCGGCTTCTCGGGCCAGCACGGTGGCTGCGGTGATCGCCTCGGCCGGATCGGTGAACCGGCGCGTGCCGACGGTGGAATGGAGCACAAACAACCCGCCGCCATCGCCTGCCACATGCACCGATACCTTCTGGGCGACGACACCGGTAGCGGCGCCAATCGCGTTGGCCACATCGCCGTATTCCGGAAACACGATCGGGCAGCCCAGGCGACGACCCACCTCGCCGTAATAGACCCCCACCGGCCCACCCACCGCGACCACCGGGATCGTGGGTGTGACGCTGATGCGCGCCAGACCGAGCACGCCATCCGCCGCGCAGACCGCATGCACCAATTTGTCTTCGTTCAGGTGTTCGCCGACCGCCGTGTCCAGGATCGCGCGCGCGCTGAGCCGCACCGTCTCGCTCCAGATCTCGCGCGCAAAATGCTGCGTCCGTTCGGTTGTCGGGAATTTCATTTCACGCAAGCGGCAACCCAATTGCGCCGCCATCAAGGCCGCTGGCGTGGACCAGTTGTGCTGCAGGCCCAGCACATGGGCAGCGTCCGACGGCGTCAGGCCGCCGATCTGCACCAGCCCGCGGCGCTTGAGCGACAACACGATGCGCTGGGCGCCAAACGTTCGCGCCAGTTTGCGCAACGACTGCGGTTGCTCCGTCACCAGCGCCAGCATCTCGCGTTCGCGCGCTGGCAGCTCGGCGCCCGCCGCGCCCACGCGCGCGCCGAACGGCAACAGCACGAAGCGACCGTGCATGGCAGAGCCACCGTCCACGTCGGCCAGGTCGGCTTCGAGCAAGGCCTGCACGTGCGGAAAACGCGCGCCCAGCAGCGCGACCGGCACCACCCGCTGCGGCCCGACGCCGATCCGGCCATTGGAACCGATATGAATCTCGCTATCGCCGCCGAGCCCGATGGTGCGCACATCGATCGCGCGCACCATCGTGCGCCAGCCGCCGACCTCGGCGCCCTCGTCGGTGATGCGCGGGCGGCCGTCCTGCAGCACGCCCAGGTCGGTCGTGGTGCCGCCCATGTCCGCCAAAATAAAACTGTTCAAGCCCGACAACCACTGGGCGCCGACCAGGCTGGCAGCGGGGCCCGAGAGCACCGTCTCGATCGGACGGCGGGCCACCGACTCGGCCAGCGCCAGCGTGCCGTCACCCTTGACGATCATCAACGGACACTGGATCTGCATCGCGGCCATGGCCCGCTGCACCGCATCGATCAGGGTCGAGACCCGCGCGATCAGGCGTGCATTGAGCGCTGCGGTGAGTGCCCGGCGCGGTGCGTCGAGCGACGACGACAACTCGGTTGACACCGTCACCGGCTTGCCGGTGCGCGCCACGATGGCCTCTCGCACCGCGTGCTCATGCGCGGCATTGCGCACCGCGAAGGTGGAGGCCACCGCAAACGCTTCGACCTTGTCCACGACCCCGTCGAGCGCCGTTGCCAGCGCCTGCAGGTCCAGCGGTTGCGCCACCTCACCATTGTGGTCATGCCCGCCGGCGATGGTGATGACCGGCACGCCGGGAAACGCCGACGCGATGCCGGTGCGCTCGACCATCCGTGGGTCGAAGCCGACCAGCACCACCGCCACGGCGCTGCCATGGCCCTCGACCACCGCATTGGTAGCCAATGTGGTCGACACCGAGACCAGCGCGATGTCCTGTGGCCGTAATCCGGACGGCAATTGCGCCACCGCCTGGTTGATCGCCTCGGTCACCCCGATGGCCAGATCGCCCTTGGTCGTGATGGCCTTGGCCCGCGCCAGCACGCGGTGGCCACGGGTCTCGATGATGGCCGCATCGGTATAGGTGCCGCCGGTGTCGACGCCGATCAAGTAGGACGGAGTGAATGGATTGGACGACATTGCAAGGCGTGGCGCACTGTGGAGTGGAGGTTGCCAAGGATAGTGCAGCTTTTGCACGCCAACCAGCGGCACGTCGAATGTTGAATCCGATCCGGCGATCACCGCGTATGACTTTGGTTGGCAATTCCGCCCAACGATCCGCCTTCAAGGAGAAATCTATGCCGTGCCGCCGGGTTCCTGGCTCAATCATCAGCGCCCTGGCGCTGTGCGCGAGCGCCGCCAGTCTTGCTTCCAGCCACCGGGAAGCCCCCTTCATCAGCACCACGCCCAAGGTGGATGGCACCGATTTCTACCTGTTCCGAAGTTACGAGCCCGGGCGGGCCGATTTTGTGACCCTGATCGCCAACTACCAGCCGCTGCAGGACCCGTATGGCGGACCGAACTACTTCAAGATGGAGCCCAACGCGCTGTACGAGATCCATGTTGACAACAACGGCGATGCGCGCGAGGACCTGACCTTTCAATTCCGGTTCCAGAATCTGTTCAAGGCCATCACACTTCCGATTGGCGACCAAAACGTGGCGATCCCGCTGAGTCAGGCCGGCGGTGTCGGCGACCCCAACGCCGGCACGCTCAATGTGAACGAGAAGTTCACGCTGAACCTGATTCGCGGCGACCGGCGCACCGGCGCCAGCGCGGCCGTCACCAACGCCGTCAATGGCCAGGCGCAGTTCGACAAGCCGGCCGACAACATCGGCACCAAGACCATTCCCAACTACCCGGCCTACGCGGCCCAGCATGTCTATTCCATCAACATTCCCGGTTGTGCTGCGCCCGGGCGGGTATTTGTCGGCCAGCGCAAGGACCCGTTCGCGGTCAATCTGGGCACCATTTTTGACCTCGTCAACGCGCCGGTTGCGGTACTGACCGATCCGCAGTTCATCAACGCCGCGCCCAACACCATCGACGACAAAAATGTGACGACGCTGGCCGTCGAGGTGCACCGAAACTGTCTCACGCAGGCAAGCGAACCGGTGATCGGCGGCTGGACCACGGCCAGCGTACGCCAGAGCCAGTTGATGAACGCCGCGCCGCCCGCCGGGCACCAGACATCGGCCAACTACGGCGGTGGCTGGGTCCAGGTGTCGCGCCTGGGCATGCCACTGGTCAATGAGGTGGTCATCGGATTGCCGGACAAGGACCGGTTCAACGCCTCGCTGCCGCGCAACGACAGCCAGTTTGCCACCTATGTGACCCATCCCACATTGCCGCGCCTGCTGGATATCGCGCTTGGACTGCCGCCCAACACGGCCGAGCCGACCTTCCTGCCGCGCACCGATCTGGTGACCACGTTCCTCACCGGCATACCGACCGTCAACCAGCCTGCCAACGTGGTGGCCTCGGAGATGCTGCGCCTGAACACCTCGGTGGTACCCACGGCGTTGGCCAGCCAGAACCGGCTCGGATTGCTGGGCGGTGACGCCGCAGGCTTTCCCAATGGTCGGCGCCTGAAAGATGACGTTGTGGACATCTCGCTGGTGGCGGTCGCCGGCGGCTTGTGCATTGTGAACGGAAACAACAATGCGCTGGGCCTCGGAGCGGCCTGCAAGCCGGCCAATGTGCCGCTGGGCATGACCGCCCTGAAGCTGCACGACGCGGTGGACCAGGCGGTGGTGCCGATGCAAGCCGGATTCCCGTACCTGGCCAATCCAATCCCGGGCTCGCCGTGATTGCCGATCCCCACCATAGAAAGCAACTACCATGACTCCCTCTATCCCGCACTTTGCGGCCATCGCGCTGCTCGGCTTGGGCTGCGCCACACAAGCCGCGGTCATCACCTTCCACCCCATCGATGAACAAGGTGCCACCGTGGCGCAGGGCGACAGCTTTCAGGCGCAGGGCTTCACCTTCACGCAGCGCAATGGTGATCCGGCGATACTGTTTGCCGCTGACCTGAGCGGCGCCTACGCCAGCAACGGAACCGCCTCGCTGTATGCAGCCAACAACGCGATGTTCAGCATCACTGGCGGCCCAACCGGCGTATTTGGCATCGGCAGTATTGAACTGGGCGGCGGCAACCTCGGTTTTCTCGACCCGTTCTATGGCGGCGAACCGTGGGCGACCGACGTGTTCCTGCTCGGCACCCTCGCCGACAACAGCACATTGATGGCCAGCTTCTCGCTGGACCAGACCTCCGCCGGGCTGGCACCGTTCGCGATCAACTGGACCAACCTGGTGGATCTGAAGTTCAGCGCAAGCGGCGACTACAGCATCGACAACCTGCAGCTGAACGCGGTTCCCGAGCCCGCCAGCCTGGCCCTTGTGCTCGGCGCATTGGGCGGGATGGCAGCGCTGGCGCGACGGCGCCAACGCGGCGCCGGCTGAAGCTGGTAGTTGCTTGACGGTCCATCACCGGCCCCGTACCCTGTGGCCGGTGTACCGGACCATTCGCACCGAGCTTGGCAATTGCCCACCAGCAGGTGCGGGTGAGGCTTTGCTGGCGCTATGGCTGGTCAGCGATGTGCAGGTGCTCGACTGCGCGTCGCCGGCGCGCAGTGAATGGGTTGCGCAGCTGGACGCAGACCCGGCCTGGAAACCGCTGCAGCCCATGTACCGTCCATACGACGCGCTGACCCACTGGACGTTGGCCGCGCATGTGAACGGCGTTCGCAACCGGCCGCTGGCACCTTGCAGCGGCCGGCATTACGACCTGGCACTGAGTCTGGGCGACAACATCGACAACGCCCAGCGCAATGAACTCGACGCCTTCCTGGCGATTGTTGCTGGCGGTCGCACCTGCCTGTCGGCCCAGGGCGGTGCGCAGGATGCGTCGGGCGAGCTCGGTCCCGGCCCCTGGCCGTTCTGGTGCCCCGATGCAGCCGTGCCGGACCGGTTGAAACCGCACGGCTACCCGACGGTGCCCGATTTCCGGGAGCGCGCCGGTGCTGCGCTGGTATCGGCCGGGCTGGGGTTTGCCTGGACCAGCGTTGCCGGCAACCACGACCTGTTGCGCCAGGGAACGGCGTTGCCGGAACCGGGGATCGAGGCCATCGCCGTCGGCAGCGCCAAGACGCTGCGCCGGCCTGATGGATGCGCACCGGCCGACCCGCTGGCACGCTTTGTCACGCATCCGGCCGACTTTTCCCGCGGTGCAACACGCAGTGTGCCGGCGCTGGAGTCACGCCGGGCGGTGAGCCGGCGGGAATGGATCGAGGCCCATGTGGCGCGTGGCGCAAGCGGCTACACCGCGCGCCATGCCGAGGCGGGTGTAGCCGATGCCGTCATCGACACCGAGCATGTGCGGCTGATCCTGCTCGATACCAACCATCCGGCAGGCGACTTCCAGGGCAGCGTCGGGGTGGCACAACTGGCATGGCTGGAGGATCGTTTGGCCGAGGTCGGCCGCGAGCGCGGGCGGGTGGCTGTTTTGGCCAGCCACCATGGCGCGCTGTCGCTGACCAATACGCGGGGCCGCGACCCCGACCGCCGCCTTGGTGCCGCGTTGACCGCGCTGCTGCACCGCCACCGCTGCGTCGCGGCCTGGCTGGTGGGTCACCGCCATCTGCACCGGATCACGCCGCATCCGGGCCACAGCGGTGGGTTCTGGGAAATCGCCACCGCATCGCTGATCGACTGGCCCTCGCAGGCCCGCGCCGTCGAGTTCTTGCGCCATGCCGATGGGCAACTGGAGATCGCCTGCACGCTGATCGACCATGCAGCGCGCCCAGGAAACCTGGCACGTCTACACCATGACATGGCACGGCTGGCGGCCGGTGAACGGATGGCGACCATGGAAGGCGCCGCCGCGGACGGCAATGTGCGGCTGATGGTGTCTGCCTGACAATCGGGTGCCCATGCCCGATCTGCGCAAGCCCGCTCTGTCCACTGCCGCGCCATGCCCTTGCTGACCGGCCTGGCCTGGCTGTTGTTGTGCCAGTCGGCCGGTGAATTACTGGCGCGGCTGTTCGGCCTGCCCCTGCCCGGCCCGGTGCTGGGCATGTTGCTGCTGCTGATCGGCTTGCGCTGGCCGCTGGTGCGCACACCGGTGGGCCTGGTGGCCGATGCCCTGCTGGCGCATCTGTCGCTGCTGTTCGTGCCGGTCGGGGTGGGCGTGATGACGCACCTGGGCCTGCTGTCGCAATACGGGCTGCGCATGCTGGTGGCGATCGTGCTGTCGACCTGGGTCGGCCTGG
This sequence comes from Rhodoferax sp., assembly GCA_043759735.1. Taxonomy (GTDB): domain Bacteria; phylum Pseudomonadota; class Gammaproteobacteria; order Burkholderiales; family Burkholderiaceae_C; genus CAISIP01. The sequence continues at coordinate 3,093 of JAYUQC010000141.1, read as the reverse complement.
CGGTCACGGCCGTGGTGTTGCGGATGCTGCTGCGCCGCGCGGCCACCGCGGATCCGGAACCGTAAAGCGAGCCGTACGCACGATGCAGGATTTCGTCCAGCTCTGGGTCTACCTGTCCACGACGCCGCTGTTCGGCCTGACTGCGACCATCGTCAGGTGATACTGGCCGCACTGCTGATGCCACTGGTAGCGCGGTGGTTCTGTGCGCCACCGGGGCCGCTTGGGTGTGACCCGGCCCACCCCTGGCGGCCTGCTAATTCCAAGTAGCGACTCGACGTGGTCTTGCCATGGGTAGCACTGCAGGGAATATTTGAATCCCAGAGTTGCCCAGAATCAAAATCATCTTGCAAGCTACTTTGAATATCAACCGGTTGCAGTGGCCGGCGCTTCGCGCCGCCGCTGAACCGGGCGTTAGGCCCCACACTTCCGCATCTGAGAGCCGGCACGAAGTGTGCTTTCTTCAACGAACTTGGGAGGTCGTTCCATGGCGCGAGTGGGTGAGGCATTCCGACCAGCCATACCCAACGGTTGCCAGATCTACGCTGCACGCCTTTTGGGCCTGCTCCTCTCCTCGCGCGCCGAGCTGGGATATGTTCCGAAAGACATTGCGGAGGCCCTCGTCACCAACGCCCTGCTGCCGTCCGTATCGCCGAGACTCAAGTTTGTGTCGGGCGGCGACGATGGCCGTGTCGATATCGAGTTCGACATCGTCGGCCCGAAGGAGCAGAAGAAGACCTTCGATGCCTTCTTCGAGAAAAAGCTGAGTGACAGACCAGCCTCGGGCGAACAGAGGGAGCTTGCATGGTTCTTCAGCATCAAGCTTTCGAAGCGAGCCACGTTGGGGCAAGCAAAGTCCGAAATCGATCTGCGAAGGTCATCGGTTGAGCGTGAAGCACCGGCCTCGTTCCTTGAATGGGAAGCCCTTTGGCAGCATGTGCTGCATCGGGTGAGTTGGATGCTCATCTGGGTGAGCGCCTTCTGCATATGCGGCACATGGCGGCCCTGGCTGCAGCGGCATGCCGCGCTGGCGCCAAAAGCGAGCGCAGCACACAAATGGCGTGGGCGGGACGAAACGCGCCGCCAAGGAGGCCACAAGTCAAGAGTTGCTGCAGGCTACGACTGGCGGGTGACGACCTTTTCTGCGACTATTGCCTTGCCCACCACATCGCCGGCCGTGTGCCCTCGGCACCCAGGCAGGCCGACCGGCACCGTACAACCCGGCGCATTGCAATAGCCGCGAAGGAGAAAAAATGAGTGCGTCAGACAACTTGAACCCTGGCCCGTTCGAGCCGCCCGGGGCCGGACCCTGGGCGCAGGATGCGGTGCATTTCCCGCGCCCGATGACGCGCTATTTTCAGCAGGCGCATGCGCCTGCATTCAAGAGCGGCACCCATGCATTCGCGCTGTATTACGGCTTGTTGATCGACGGGCTGGAGATGGGTTATGCCAACGGATTTGGCTATAACCAGGTGTTGCCGGCGCCGCAGGCCGATGTCCCTGCGCGCTTTGCGCGCGCCGAACAGGTGTTTGCACAAAAACTCTGGCGCGAGCAACTGCATGAATGGGACACGGTACATAAGCCGGCATCGATCCGCCAGCACCGGGAACTGCAGGGCATCAATCCGGACACCCTGTCCGACAGCGCTCTGGTGGCCTACCTCGTGCGTTGCCGCGACCACCACGCGGCGATGGTCGCCCAGCACATGCGCCACACTGCGGCTGCGCTGCTGCCCACTGGCGACTTCCTGGCACATGCGGGCGAATGGACGGGCCTGCCGCATGCCGATCTGCTGGGCCTGTTGCGTGGCTCCGCCGAGGTTTCGGCAGGCGGCTCGGACGAGATGGACGTGCTGAAAAAGGCGTTTGCCGAGGACTCCGCTGCGCGCGAGGTGCTGGCCGCCGATGGCGACCCGGCCGACTTGCTGGCAGCCGGCGGCAATCCGGCCCAGGTGCTGGCGCGCCTGCGCGCGTTGACAGGCGAGGCGGGACAAGCCATCAACGGCTATCTCGATTTGGTCGGCTACCGCCTGGTCGACGGTTTCGACATCGCCGAACCAACGGCGCTGGAACTGCCGGACGCGTTGTTACGCGCGATCAATGTCGCCGTGTTCGACCAGGCCCCGGCGACCCCGGACTTGCAGCTGCGCATCGCCGAGGTGCGCGACCAGGTGCCAGCGCAGCACCAAGCCGCGTTCGACAGTCTGCTGGCCGAGGCACGCCTGACCTACCGCCTGCGTGACGAACGTGGCGTCTACAGCGACATCTGGGCCGCCGGCCTGATGCGCCGCGCCGCGCTGGCTGCCGGACGGCGCGTCGCCGGCCGGGGCCGCATTGCCGATGCCGCATTGATGCTCGACGCCAGTCTGGACGAAATGACGGCGCTGGTCGCCGGTGAAGGCGGACCTGGCGCGGACGAACTGGCCGATCGCGCCGCATACCGCAGCCGTTTCACGGCCAAGGATGCCCCGCCCTCCCTGGGTCCGCCAGCACCGGCGCCGCCCGACCTGACCAGCCTGCCCGCGCCGGCCGCACGCGTGATGCGGGCGCTGTTCATCGCGCTGGACCATGTGTTCGGCAGCGCGCAGGCGCAGCGGGCAGACAAGATCCTGTACGGTCTGGCTGCAAGCAAAGGCTTGTACGAAGGACCGGCGCGCCGCGTGTCCGGGCCGTCCGAGTTCGACCGCATCCACAAAGGCGACATCCTCGTCACCGAGTCGACCAGCGAGGCATTCAATATCCTGCTACCGCTGCTGGGCGGTATCGTCACCGACAACGGCGGCCTGCTATCGCACGCGGCCATCGTCGCGCGCGAATACGGCATCCCCGGTGTCGTCGGCACACGCGAGGCGACTCAGCGCATCCGCGACGGTGACCGCATCCGCGTGGATGGTGATAACGGCGAAGTCACGGTGCTAGGATGAAACTGCCCCCACGCTCACTGCGTTCGCTGCCCCCCAAGGGGGCCATCAGTTCCTTCGGAACGGCCGGGCGGTACTAGGATGAAACTTGCGTCCACAATGCGTGATTGCCGTCATCAGGGGAATGCATCGACCAATGTTGGCCTTGCGCGGACGATCGTGCTCCGCCTGCTAT
>JAYUQC010000140.1:0-3739 GCA_043759735.1 Rhodoferax sp. | reverse complement strand
GATGGCTTGCGTGATGTGCTCGACCCGCGCATGACGTTGACCACGCGATGACCGCCGCCGTTGTCGATCAGGTCGATTCCGCCGCACCCACGATGTTGCGGGTACAGGGCCTGACAACCGGCCTGGGTGCGCATGGCCCCGAAATCCTGAGCGCGGTCGATCTTCATCTGGCGGCGGGGGAGGTGCTGGGCGTGGTCGGCGAGTCCGGTTCCGGCAAGAGCATGCTGGCCTTGTCCATCATGGGTTTGCTGCCACCCGCGATCGGGCTGCGTTCGGGCGCCATCGCGCTGCAGGGTGTCGATCTGCTGGCTCTGGAGCCCTCGGCCATGCGTGCCTTGCGCGGCAAGGATGTCGCGATGATCTTCCAGGAGCCGATGACCTCGCTGAACCCGGTGATGCGGGTTGGTCAGCAGATCGGCGAGGTCCTGCGCTGGCATACCGAGCTGCGTGGAGTGGCGGCGCGCGACGAGGGCATCGCGTTGCTGCAGCGGGTCGAGATGCCGGACCCGCAACGCCAGGTCGACGCCTATCCGCATGAGCTCTCGGGTGGCATGCGCCAGCGCGTGATGATCGCGATGGCGCTCGCCGGCCGACCCAAACTGCTGATCGCCGACGAGCCGACCACCGCGCTGGACGTGACGATCCAGGCCCAGATCCTCGACCTGGTGCGCAAGATCCAGCAGGACAACGGCATGTCGGTGTTGTTGATCACGCACGACCTGGGTGTGATCGCCGAAATGAGCGACCGGGTCGCCGTGATGTATGCCGGGCGGGTGGTCGAATCCGGTTCGGCGCTCGACGTTTTCGATCGGCCGGCCCACCCCTACACCCGCGGCCTGCTGGCCTCCCGGCCCAGGATTGCCGCCGGCGCGCAGTGGCTCAGCACGATCGAGGGGACAGTGCCGGCGGTCGGCCAGATGCCGGCGGGCTGCAGTTTTGCGCCGCGCTGCCCGCTGGCCCGAGCCGCCTGCGGCGTGGTTCCTGCATTGCGCGACGTGGGCCCGGGCCACCAGGCAGCCTGCGTGGCGCCGTTCGAGATAACCCGGACCCCGGCAACGGCTTCAGGGGAGGTGCTCCAGTGAGCACCCCCCCTCCGCTGATCGAGGCGCGCGGCCTGCGCAAATACTTTGAGCGACCGCGCCGTTTCCTGACCAAGGCCGCGCCGGCGCTGCGCGCGGTTGACGGTGTGGACCTGCAGATCGCCGCCGGCGAGACCTTGGGCCTGGTGGGCGAATCGGGCTGCGGCAAGTCCACCACCGGCCGTCTGCTGCTGCGCCTGATCGAACCGACGGGTGGCAGCATCCTGCACCATGGCCAGGACATCACGTCGCTCGACGCGTCGGCCATGCGCGCCAAGCGCCGCGCGATGCAGATCGTGTTCCAGGACCCGTATGGTTCGCTGAACCCGCGCATGCGGGTGGACGACATCATTTGCGAACCGCTGGTAATCCATGGCGTGGGCGATGCCGCCAGCCGCGCCGCGCGGGTGCGCGAGCTGCTGCAACTGGTCAGCCTGCCCGAAAGCGCCTTGCAGCGCTACCCGCACGAGTTTTCCGGCGGCCAGCGCCAGCGCATCGGCATCGCCCGCGCGCTGGCACTGCACCCCGAGTTTATTGTTGCCGACGAGGCGGTATCGGCGCTGGACGTGTCGGTGCAGGCGCAGGTGATCAACCTGATGCGCGAGTTGCAGCGCGACCTCAAGCTGACCTACCTGTTCATCTCGCACAACCTGGCGGTCGTGCGCAACATCAGCGACCGGGTGGCGGTGATGTACCTCGGGCGGATTGTCGAAGTGGGGACTGCGCAGCAGCTGTTCACCCAGCCGCTGCACCCCTATACCCAGGCCTTGCTGGCCGCATTGCCCAGTGACCACCCGTCACAGCGGCGCACCCGTGCGCTGATCCGCGGCGACATGCCGGATCCGAACACCATCGGTACCGGTTGCCGCTTCGCCAGCCGTTGTCCCCATGTGCAGCCGCGCTGCCAGGTCGAGGACCCGCAATTGGGCGCGTCGCGATCCGGCCAGCAGGTGGCCTGCCTGCGGGTTGCCGATGGCAGCCTTCCCGGCTGAAAGACGCTCCGATACGCTGCAGTTCGATCCACGCTTTTGCCACCACCAGACGCACAAGGGAATCACCATGTCGAACAAGCCCCGCATCCTGGTTGCCGAATGCATGCAGGAAATTTCGTCGTTCAATCCGCTGCACTCCGAATACGCGAACTTTCATATTGAACGCGGCAGCGAGATGCTGGCTCAGAAGGGCATCAACACCGGGCTCGGCGGCGCACTGGCGGTATTTGACGAAGTCGGCTTCGAGCCGGTGCTGACCATTGCTGCCCGTTCAGGTTCTGCCGGCCTGCTGTCCGGGCCGGGCTGGAAGCGGCTGATGGGTGAAGTGCTGGAGGCCGTTGCGGCGCAGGCCGGCAGTGGTATCGACGGTGTGTATTTCTCGTTGCACGGCGCGATGGCGGCCGACGGTGAGTTCGATCCGGAGGGCTTTCTGCTGACCGAGACGCGCAAGCTGGTCGGGCCCGATGTGCCGATCGTGATCACGCTCGACCTGCATGGCATCCTGACCGACCGCATGCTGCGCCAGATCAACGGCGTGGCGATCTACCACACCTACCCGCACGTGGACTTCGCGTCCACCGGTCGGCGCGCGGCCCAGGTACTGCACCGGCTGGTGACCGAGAAGCTGCGCCCGGTCATCGCGCGCGTGGTGATTCCTGCGCTGGTGCGCGGCGACGAGCTGATCACCAAGTCCGGTTGCTACGGTGAGTTGGTACGCGAGGCGCGGCGGCTGGAACTGGAAGGCTCCGCGATGTCGGCCGGCATCATGATAGGCAACCCTTTCACCGATGTGCCCGAGTTGTGTTGCCAGGTGATCGTGGCCACCGCTGGCGACGAGGCCATGGCCAAGAACGAGGCCTTGCGTCTGGCGCGCGAATTCTGGCCGCTGCGCCACCGCATGCAGGGCAAGCTGGTTCCACTGGAGCGCGCCATCGGCCAGGCCAGGTCGATCGCCGGGCCGGTGCTGTTCACCGATGCGGCGGACGCCACGTCTTCAGGCGCCACCGGAGACTCGAACCTGATCCTCCAGGGCCTGCGCGACGCGGGCTACACCAAGCGCGTGTTGGCGCAGATTGTCGATCCCGGCGCGGCTGCGGCCGCGCACAAGGCCGGCGTGGGCGCCAGCATCACGGTGGGCCTGGGCGGCGCAATGGACCCGGGCCGTTTCTCGCCGATGCAGGTCACGGCGAAGGTGCGCCTGTTGTCGGACGGGCAGGCGCGGCTGGAAACCATGAAAACCGGCCTGGATGCCGGCCCGACGGCGGTGCTGGAGTTCGATAATTTCACCGTAGTCGTATTCAGCCGCACACTGAGCCTGTTCGACCGTGCGATGTACTACGCCAATGGCCTGGATCCGCAGGACTTCGACCTGATCGTCGTCAAGTCGCCGCACACCGAGCACCACATGTACGACGCCTGGGTCGACAACAACTTCAACATCGACGTGGCGGGCGCCACATCGGCCAACTTGAAGTCGCTTGGCCACACGATTTGCGCGCGGCCCTTGTATCCGCTGGACGAAGGCGCCACCTTTGAGCCGGTGGCGACGGTTTACAGAAACCAATAACCTTGTGGGACAGACCACAGCCACATGCAATGGGCAAGCTCTGTCCTCAACACTTTGTCGGAGGTTTGCCTTGTGGGACAGACCGCAGCCACATGCAATGG
>JAYUQC010000139.1:0-10575 GCA_043759735.1 Rhodoferax sp. | reverse complement strand
CGAACTCGAGCGCAAGCGCGCCAGCAGCGACTGGGAAAAGCTGCAGGCGGAGATGAAGACCATCAAGATCTCGCTGAAGGCCAACCCGCGCAACAACGCACTGGGCTTCGTGTTCCACAAGCAGGGCAGCAACCTGCTCAAGACCAAGGCCGACATCGAGCACGACGTGCGTGTGCTGCTGGGCGGAATGGCGAACGAGGAGCTGTTCTTCGGCGAGGAAGGCACCACCAACGGTGCCCACAACGACATCACACGGGTCACCAAGCTGCTGCATCACGCGGTCGCCGAGATGGGCATGTACCGCAAGACCCGGCTGAATTACGGCGCGCTTGCCAAGGACAGCCACGGCGCAGAGCGCGACCCAGACGCGCAAACCCGCGCCATCATGGAAGCACAGAGCGAGCGCCTGTACGGTGAAACCAAGGCCGTGCTGGCCCGTCACAAGCCGCTGACCGAACACCTGATGGACAAACTCCTGGAGGCCGGCGAAATGAACCTGAGTGCAGTGCTGTCAGAGATCCGTGAATTCGAAGCGGCGGTGCAGCGCGCAGGAGGGGCGACCCGGACCTCCCCGACCCAGGAATAAGGCCAGAGCAAGTCTGGCTTGTTGATGCTGATCGCGTTGGATCGCGCGAGGACCTTGGCGCGCGCGTGCTTGACCAACACGACGCCTATGCTGTTGCGACATGGTTGCGCGAAGCGGATCAGGACGGGCGCCTGCGCGCGGCCTTGACGCCGAACCTTTCGCCGGCTGACCGCATGGTGGCGGAGGTCGAAGGTTGGATTCTCGGGGTGGGGTAGGCCGGCGACTTGGGCGTCTCATCGCCGCCGGTCTGCATGCGGCAGATTCGACAGTTCAATCTATCCAATTCTCATGTTTGAGCGCTTTGACCCGCCGAAAATCCTTCACATTGTTCGTCACCACAATGGCGCCCAGGCTGCGCGCATGCGCCGCGATCATCAAATCGTTTGCGCCAATCAATTGACCTCTCTTCTTGAGGTCCGCTCGGATCTCGGCATAGTGCTCGGCAGCATCGCGTGACCAGTCGATGACCGACAAATGGCGGGTCAGCACTTCGACAGCAGCCCGGTTTTCTTTTTTTCGGCTCGATATCTGTACGCCATACAGCAACTCTGCCAGGGTCACCATCGACATGACCTGCCGTTCCAGCGGAACCGTCTGGATTCGATCCAGCAGAGCCTGCGACGACCGCCGCAAAATGACGACGCAAGTGTCCGTATCCAGCATGTACAAGTTGTTATGCAGTGTCGCGCTCCTGGAGGGGAAGGTCTTCTACATCCGCCATGAAGTCTTCGCTCACCTGAACCGGGGCGGCCAGAAATCCGCTCCAGTCTTTGGGCCGTGGGGACAAGACGATCTCATCGCCCACCTTTCGGATGAATACCTCCTTCATCCCCTCGGGGAACCGGAACTCGAGTGGGATGGTGACTATTTGGGCGCGGTTGTTCTTGCCGACCCGGGCGGTGCGCTGATCCATTTCAGTTCTCCTAATGCCAAGTATCAAAGTATATGGCGCCGTCACGAAATGCCAAAGAGATCGGAAAACTCCCCTTGTGGCACTCGTTGCCCTCGTCGGCGCCGGTGCGACCGATCAAGTCTGTCAAGCAGCTCCACTCACCCGTTTGGGGTTTGTGTTGCTCGACTGCTATGCGATGTTCAGCGCAAACCCGGCTAATCAGCAAGTGAGGGCGAGTGCGGGTGCTTGTCCGCCCGATGCGGATCGGCCGGCAGTCACCCCGCACGGTCCAGTTTGTCGAGCAACTTCAGTGCCCGTTTCGGATTGCCGCGGGCCGCACGCGTTTCAAAGCGCACCCTCGCGTCGAAGTTGGCCAACGCGACCGTGGCTAGTTCGTCCATCAGCTTGTTGACGCTGATGGCATTGGACCGTGCGAGTGCCTTCAGACGCTCGTGCTTGTCATCGGGCAGTCGGATCGTCAGGGTAGACATGGGAACACCTCCAGGCAATGCTCGGGTGACAACACCCTGAGCGAGGGAAACTTCAACTCTCCGTGCGATACATCGCGCAGATTGCGAGTCACGATGGCATCGGCTTGTGCCGCCACAGCTAGCTCAATCAGATGGTTGTCGGCTTCATCGGGCAGGTTCGGGCGCCACGCGTAGAACACCTCCACCCAGCGGCAGCGGTTCAGAAAACCGTCGAACACTTCGTCGCGTTCGATCGCGGAAAGCACTGAGTCCACAAAGAGATCAGTCCGACCCAGCACATCTTCGTACTCTGCCAGCAACGCCGGGCCGAGCACCGGTTGGTACTTCCCGTTCAGGCACGCTCGAAGCACGGCACGCGCGCTACCGCCACCGCGCAACAAAGCTGCGACCACGATATTGGTGTCCAGAACCACGATTGGCATTCATTGAATGATAGCGCAGATGCTATCAATTTTGGATGAGCCTTTGTTTCTTGGAAGTGCTAATTCGTCTCGGGTGGACGTAAGGAGCACATTCAAATCCCATCGTGCCGCCAGCTTCGCGAAGTCGACCTACTCTCGTCCTGTCCAGTCCGGGTCCTGCGTCATGATCGGCCAAGGCCTACCCGACGCAAGATCAGGATGGTTCAATTCGGAATCCGGTGTCCCGTAGTCGTCCCTGATCTCGGCGATGTGGATCAGGCAACGCGAGGCGGTATCCGCTGGGCCACCGTCTGTCGTCATTGCGAGCAGTTTCCGCCTCAATTCACCGGCGGAAACGGGAACGACGCTGTACGCGCCCGTCCAGTTCTCGGAAGGGACGCGTTCGGTCACGACGTTTTCGATCGTGCGCCACGAGACGAAAGGGCGCCTGTGCTCCATTTCGAGCTTGATTGTTGAGGATGGCGTCGATATTGGCGATGCCCTTGCTGTTCAGTTCGGCATGGCGCTTGAGCACCGCGTCCTTGCTGGACGCGAGCACGGCGTCGAATCGGCGAAGCACCGTGAGTGGCAGCATCACACGTTCGTATTGCGGTGGGCGGTAGGGGCCGCGCAGCAAATCGGCGACGGACCATATGAAGTTGGCGAGTTGTTGGAAGTTGGCGCTCATGGATGCGTCCTGAAATACGATAGGTTCGGTTGCACGGCTATCGCCCACGGCGCACCGAGGATGGTCGATAGAACGCATTGATCTACGGCGCCGGCGCCGGCGTATCGCCCACTGTCTATCGTCCCGCTATCGCCCATATGGTGCAAGTTGTCCGATAGGCTGTTCATATCACCGCCCAGTACCGCCGCCAGCGGTTGTTGCGTTCAAAGCGCACCGCCCCGCGCTCGATCAGATCTTCCAGCGCTCGTTTGACCTGCTTTGGGTGGATCTCCCCGCCGACACGCCTATGGATGTCGCTGATGGCAGACTCGGGGTAGCGCTGCAGGTCTTCGAGCACCAGCGCTGCCAAGCGGTGCGGCTCAACGCGCTTGAGAGTCGTCTCGCCAACGAACTTGAGGTTGCGCAGCAGGCCCGGATCAACAAAATAGCGCGTGGCCTGAGTGCGGCCGGCGCTCTGCACCAAGTGCCAGTCTAGCAGGCGCTTGAGCCAGGGATGGAGTGCTTCGACTGAGGGCAATTCCAGCTTAGTGGCCAGCTCGCGGGCAGTCAGCGCGTCGTGCTGGGCCAGCAGGCCCAGTGCAATGCGCTCGCGCTGGGTGAGCTGGTAGGTCTGATCTGCCTTGGCGATGAAATCGATGACCTCAGGTTTCAGGATGCGTCGGCGTATGGTGACCTGCACGCGGTCGTGGGTTTCGATCAGCTCCGGTGCGGGGCGGCCTTGCGACAGCAGAACCTCGAAGATTTTGTCGAAGCCGCTGCCTTCGCGTTCCATCAGCTTTAGGTCGTGGAACAGGCGGGCCAGGTGTTCGTTGCGGCGTACGGTGGTATGCAGAACGTTCTGCGGTGTGACTCCCAGCGGCAGCGGACCGGGGTTGACCACTTCCAGTCGACAGGTCAGGGTGCAGATTCAGGAATATGTCGCCACGTTGGGTGTAGGGCCGATGGACCAGCGCGTTGACCATCAGTTCACGGACCACGATTTCATCGAAGGCGGGCACGTTTTGGCGGTACAGGCCATCGGGCAATTCGTAGCGCTCGCGGAAGTCGGGCACCTCCAGCCAAACCGCCTCGATCAGCTCCATCGGGCTTTGCGTGTGGTCGTCCCACACCAGCTTGTTGACCTTCTGGCCGTGCTCGTCGTACTTGATGAACTAAATAACTGGCGACGTGGTCAGCTGGGCGCGGTGATGCTGGCAGCCAAGGCAGAGCACGCCCAGATTGGTGAGGTCATGTCTCTGTGCGAGCTGATAGTGGTCGAGCAGTTCATCGTCGGATTTCTCCTTGACCGATGCCTTGACGCGGTCAGATGCGCGCAGAGCCTGCAACAGCTTGTCGCGTTTGACGGCATCCGCTTCGACGCGAGGAATATGGAGAGTAATCTGCGTTTCCCACGGCAGCGCCGAACGCTCGCTGGCCAGCCGCATCACGTCGTCGCCTGTGACAGGCTTGCTCTGGTCGGCCACGCGCAGGAAATACCGGCCATCGGTGGTCGATGCCACCGCCAGGGCGCGCGGAATGCGCAGCTCAATGTATTGGCCGCCATTGGGTGCGGTGACGACATCGGGCAGCACAGCAACGTTGACGGTGCGCTCCGCCAGCTTGCGCCGAACAGTGTCGGGCAGATCGGCAGGGACTTGTTGGCCGGGTGGCGGGGCATCCTGCCCCTCCTCGACGCCCAGCAGCAGACGACCGCCCGTTGCATTGGCAAAGGCAATGCAATCCTTGGCGATTTCGTTCCAGTCTGCCGTCTTGCCGGTCACTGCGCGCAAGGACTTCTGGTCGAAGAGTTGCCCCTCCTGGCTCACACGATCCTTTTCTCGGTGTACTTCATTTCTGTTCCTCCCCACTCTCGGGCTCGTCATCGGCCCCACCGGCGCGTACCCATTCATCGACCTCGGAGAGCTGGAATTTCCACAGTCGGCCGATCTTGTGTGCGGGCAGTCCTTTGCCCTCACGCCAGCGATAGACGGTGTCCTTCACGACGCCCAGATGCTGGGCGACTTCGCTCGCAGTGACCCACGGTTCAGCATTCATGGCTTTGGCACTCATGTCATATCTCGAAAGTCGTCCTAAATCGTTATCAGTCTAACCGACAGCTATCTCTGCGGCCAGGGCGAGCACGCTGCGATACACATCGCCGCAAGGCAATAGAACCGGGTCTCGGGGGTCAGGAATTGCCAGCGAGGGGCTGGGCCGATTGGTTTCTCGATCGATCAGTGCCTGAATGGTGGCGTCATCAACCAACCCGGAGCATCACTATGATCGCCAAGCAAGCCGCCGCGAGCATCCGTTGGGCATCCAGGTAGACCGAGACGACGTACCGCAGGCTCGAGAAGTTCGGGTGGCTGGCGATCCGATGCTCAGATTCAAATCTGGTCGTGGCCGGCTGCTTCCCCCCGAGAAGTGCTTGATCGCCCCGCGATGTTCCCATTCGATTGCGTACGGCATCGCCATCTCTGGTCCATATTGAGTATGGACCCACTGGCGCCGCTTTTCGCGATTTTCCAGCAGTTTACAGAAGGTGCCGGGGCTGGAATCCATTTGTTTTGCCCGACTGCCATGCGATGTTCAGTGCAAACCACCGCCCCAAAACCCGCATGGATCCTGGGGGTCGTGCGAATGGCGACCTCCGCACAAACAGAGATTAGAGACGGGAAGGGCGGATTTGGCGACCAAATACAGGTGCGTATCCGGGCTCCCCGCATTCGCATTTCCCCCGGAGCCCCGCCAGCACCGGGCCTCCCGGGCCCACGAAAAAGGCCAGAGCAAGTCTGGCCCAATACGAGTGGTGGAGAGGAGGAGGATCGAACTCCCGACCTCTGCATTGCGAACGCAGCGCTCTCCCAGCTGAGCTACCCCCCCCAACCCGGCTTCAATTCTAGTCACGAAGGGGCGTTCAATGCAATCGATTCGCGGCTGCGCGAGCATCGTGCGCAGCCGCGTGGTTCACAATGCGCTCCAACAACTTCCAGGAGGCACCGATGGCAGGACAACACTTTAGCCCGCAGTGGTTCGACCGCATGTACAACAACCGCGCTCTGGTGCCCGATTTCGCCCGCTATTTGGCCACCTGGACCGGTCATTCGATCGATGCGCGACAGGCGCCAGGCTGCCAACTCGATGTGCCTTACGGCATTGGCGACGGCGAGACGCTGGATGTATTCCGGTCGGCAGCAGTGGCCGGCGCCGGCGCCGCCAAGGCACCGGTACTGGTGTTCCTGCACGGCGGTTACTGGCGTGCGCTGGACAAGTCCGACCATTCGTTTGTTGCGCCCGCATTTACCCATGCCGGCGCCTGTGTCGTGGTGCCCAACTACGCGCTGTGCCCCGGCACGGAAATTCACCCGGTCACGGTGCCGCATATCAGCCTGCAGATGGTCAAGGCCCTGGTCTGGGTCTGGCGCAATATCGACCAGTATGGTGGCGACCCAGAGCGCATCACGGTGGTTGGGCATTCGGCGGGCGGACATCTGGCAGCGATGATGCTGGCCTGCGAGTGGCAGGCCCATGCAGACGACCTGCCGGCAGACCTGGTGCGCAATGCATTGTCGATTTCCGGCCTGCATGAGCTCGAGTCGATCCGGCGTACGCCGTTTCTGCAGCAGGACCTGCGCCTGACGCCGCAAGACGCACGCAAGGCCAGCCCGGCCTGGATGCCGGCGCCGCGCGTGGGCGTATTGAATAGTGTGTGTGGTGACGCCGAGAGTGCCGAGTTCCTGCGCCAGAACGCGCTGATCCAGCAGCGCTGGGGGCGCCAGGTGGTGCCGGTGTGCGAATCCCTGACGGGCCTGAACCATTTCAGCGTGCTCGATGCGTTGGTCGCGCCGGGCCATCGGCTGCACCGGCTGGCGCGCGATCTGCTCGGCCTTTGATGCCGGCCGCCTGCGCGCTGTAGCGCGCAGGGCCGGCAATCTACATCAGCAGGTGTTCGCCGGCGTTGTCGCCACCCAGCGTGACGTAATTGACCTTGCGGATATCCATCAGCTTGCGTCCGCCGGCATAGCTGATCGAACTCTGGATGTCCTGCTCCATCTCGACCAGTGTCTCCGACAGCTTGCCCTTGATCGGCTCCAGGATGCGCTTGCCCTCGACATGCTTGTATTCGCCCTTGTTGAAGTCGCTGGCCGAGCCGTAGTACTCCTTGAACAGGCGGCCATCGACCTCCACCGTCTGGCCCGGGCTCTCTTCATGGCCGGCCAGCATCGAGCCGATCATGACCATCGTGGCGCCGAAGCGCACGCTCTTGGCGATGTCGCCGTGGTCGCGGATGCCGCCATCGGCGATGATGGGCTTGGTCGCCACCCGGGCGCACCATTTGAGCGCCGACAGCTGCCAGCCGCCGGTGCCAAAGCCGGTCTTGAGCTTGGTGATGCAGACCTTGCCCGGGCCGATGCCGACCTTGGTTGCGTCGGCGCCCCAGTTCTCCAGGTCGATCACTGCCTCGGGAGTGCCGACGTTGCCGGCGATCACGAACGCGCCCGGCAGCTTGGCCTTGAGGCATTCGATCATGTGCTTCACGCTGTCGGCATGGCCGTGCGCAATGTCGATCGTGATGTAGTCCGGCGCCAGCCCAAGCGCAACAAAGCGGTCCACCGTCTCGTAGTCGGGCTTCTTCACGCCCAGGGAGATCGATGCATACAGTCCCTTGGCCTTCATCGCCTGCACGAACGCGACGTTGTCCAGGCCAAAGCGGTGCATCACGTAGAAGTATCCGCTGCGGGCCAACCATTCGCAGATCGGTGCGTCGACCACCGTTTTCATGTTGGCCGGCACGACCGGGATGCGGAACTGGCGGCCCCCGAGTTCGGTGCTTGCATCACATTCGGAGCGGCTCTCCACGCGGCATTTGCGCGGCAGCAGCAAAATGTTCTCGTAGTCAAAAATTTCCATGATGGCTTCCCAAGCGTAAGAGGGCTGTCGGTTGAACAGGTGAGCGCTTGGATCGGGGCCCGGTCGGGTCGCGGCGCCAGCAATTGGCGCGGAAACGAAAACCGGGCCACAAATGCTTGGGCCCGGTGCTTGATTCTAGCAGCGTCGCCAGCGCTGCGGTTCCTACAATCGCAGCATGGTTTCTGATTCCACCCCATCCGCAGGCCTGTTGGCGCATCTCAACCAGGAGCAACGCGCCGCCGTCACGCTGCCAGCCGAGCATGCGCTGATCCTGGCCGGCGCCGGGTCCGGCAAGACGCGGGTGCTGACCACCCGCATCGCCTGGCTGTTGCAGACCGGCCAGGTCTCGCCGGCCGGTGTGCTGGCCGTGACCTTCACCAACAAGGCGGCCAAGGAGATGATGACGCGCCTGACCAGCATGCTGCCGGTCAACGTGCGGGGCATGTGGATCGGCACCTTCCATGGCCTGTGCAACCGGTTCCTGCGCGCGCACTACCGGCTGGCCAACCTGCCGCAGACGTTCCAGATCATCGACACCCAGGACCAGTTGTCGGCGATCAAGCGCCTGATGAAGCAGTACGGCATCGATGACGAGCGTTTCCCGCCCAAGCAGACCCTGTGGTTCATCGCCGGTTGCAAGGAAGACGGACTGCGGCCCAACATGGTCGAGGCGCGCGATGCCGACACCCGCAAGAAGATCGAGATCTACCAGCTGTACGAAGAGCAATGCCAGCGCGAGGGCGTGGTCGATTTCGGTGAACTGATGCTGCGCAGTTTCGAATTGCTGCGTGACAACGATCCGATCCGCGAGCACTACCAGCGGCGATTCCGCCATATCCTGATCGACGAATTCCAGGATACCAACAAGCTGCAGTACGCGTGGATCAAGATGCTGGCCGGCTCCGGCAGCGGCGCCACCATCGTCGGCGATCCGGACTTCCATGCCAGCGGCAGTGTGCTCGCGGTGGGCGATGATGATCAGAGCATCTATGCGTTTCGGGGCGCCCGGGTCGGCAACATGGCCGACTTCGTGCGCGAGTTCCGCGTGCAGCACCAGATCAAGCTGGAGCAGAACTACCGCAGCTACAGCAACATACTGGACAGCGCCAATGCGCTGATCAGCCACAACGCCAAGCGTCTGGGCAAGAATTTGCGCACCGACCAGGGGCCGGGCGAGCCGGTGCGGGTGCTCGAGTCGCCCAGCGACCTGGCCGAGGCGCAGTGGATGGTCGAGGAGATGCGCCAGCTGGCGCGTGACGGCATGGTGCGCAAGGAGATCGCGGTGCTGTACCGCAGCAATGCCCAGAGCCGCGTCATCGAGACGGCCCTGTTCAATGCCGGCATGCCGTACCGGGTCTACGGCGGACTGCGCTTCTTCGAGCGCGCCGAGATCAAGCATGCGTTGGCCTACTTGCGCCTGTTGGACAACCCGGGCGACGACACCAGTTTTCTGCGCGTGGTGAATTTCCCGCCGCGCGGCATCGGCGCACGCAGCCTGGAACAGTTGCAGGATGCCGCACGCAGTTCGGGCAGTTCGTTGCATGATGCCACCACCGGGGTAGCTGGCAAGGCCGGCGCCAACCTGGGCGGGTTTGTCGCCCGCATCGACGTGTTGCGCGAGCAGACGCAGGGCTTGTCTTTGCGCGAGATCATCGAGCGGGTGCTGGAACACAGTGGCCTGGTCGAGCACTACAAGACCGAACGCGAAGGCGCCGACCGGATCGAGAACCTGGAAGAACTGGTCAATGCGGCCGAGAGCTTCGTCACGCAGGAAGGGTTCGGCCGCGATGCGGTGGCCCTGCCGATCGACGAACTCGCGCCGCCGCCCGATGCAGAGACCGGCGAGACGCTGTCGCCGCTGGCCGCCTTCCTGACCCACGCGGCGCTGGAGTCGGGCGACAACCAGGCCCAGGCGGGACAGGACGCGATCCAGCTGATGACGGTACATGCCAGCAAGGGGCTGGAGTTCGATTGCGTCTTTATCGGCGGGCTGGAGGAGGGCCTGTTCCCGCACGAAAACTCGATGAGTGACCATGACGGGCTGGAGGAAGAGCGTCGCCTGATGTATGTGGCGATCACCCGCGCGCGCCAGCGCCTGTACCTGAGCCATTCCCAGACCCGGATGCTGCACGGCCAGACGCGCTACAACATGCGCAGCCGTTTTTTCGACGAGTTGCCCGAGACGGCATTGAAATGGCTGACCCCCAGACGCGCCGGGTTCGGGGATTTTCCGCAACCGGCATCGGGTTTCGGCCAGCGCGAATTCGGCGCGACCGGGCGCAGCATTCCTTCACACGCCGCTGCTGCGCCGGTGCAGCGATCCTCCGATACCGGCCATGGCCTGCGCGCCAATATGAAGGTGTTCCACGCCAAGTTCGGCGAGGGCACGGTGCTGGTGCTTGAGGGCGCGGATGCCGACGCCCGGGCACAGATCAGTTTTACGCGCCACGGCGTCAAATGGCTGGCATTGTCAGTGGCCAGGTTGACGCCCGTTCCGTGATGTTTCTCACGCGGGGCGCGGATTGGGCCTGAGAGGCTGAGAGTCTTTCGATCATGCCCGCTCATCACGCCAAAAGACGCCCGCTCGTCGTTGCAAATGCTCGCCATAGCCCGAGCTATGACTGTGC
>JAYUQC010000138.1:0-10622 GCA_043759735.1 Rhodoferax sp. | reverse complement strand
TTGTCGGGTGGGCTTGGATCCCGAACCCAGCGCGAGCAATGCACCGTAAGGACAACCGGGCAAGCTGGGCAGCACGGCCAATGTCTCCAGATCCGGCTTGGCTTTTTTGCGCTTGCCTTTGTCCTTGGGCAAGTTACCTTCAAACAGCCGGGTCAGCTCGACAGGCTCGGGGCGGCGCGGCGACGGTTCGTTTGGACGAATCGCATCAAGCCTGCCCAAGTGCAGCTCGTCATCGGCCACTACAAAAAGATGCCCCCCAACCTGCACCAGTCCGCTGGCCGCGCTCAGGTGCGCTTGCCCGCGAGGGTGCTGGTGCGGGCTCACGTGCAAATCGCGCAAATATTCAGGGGTGAGCCAATTGATGGGCAAGGCAGTAGTCATGGCATGATCTTGGCACAGTTTTTAGAGGCTTTTTGTGATTGCTCCAACCTGCACGGTTCAAGGTGTTGATGTTTTTGTCGAGGGCACCGGCACGCAAACGGTGGTGATGCTGCATGGCTGGCCCGATACCCATCGCTTGTGGGACGGCACGGTTGAGGCCCTCAAAGCGGACTACCGCTGCGCGCGTTTCACGCTGCCAGGCTTTGATTTGTCCAAGCCGCCCCTAGCATTGTCTTTGGACAAAATCACAGCGCTGATCGATTCAATCGTGGAAACCGTCAGCCCTACGGCACCTGTGACGCTGCTGCTGCACGATTGGGGTTGCATGTTTGGCTACGAATTTGCCAGCGGTCACGCCTCCCGTGTTGCGTCTGTCATTGCTGTGGACATCGGTGACTTCAACTCTGGCGACTATTTGCGCAGCTTGAGCAGCAAGGCTAAAGTCGGTGCATTCGCTTACCAGATGTGGTTGGCTGTCGCGTGGAAGATCGGCAATCATCTCAGTACGGGCTTGGCAGATCGCATGACGCGCTGGATGGCCCAGACCATCGGCTGCCGCACGCCGGCTGCAAGCATGGGCTGGCAAATGAACTACCCCTATGCGATGACCTGGCTGGGCGAAAGCGGCGGGCTCAAAGCCACCTCCCGGGTCAAGCCGATCTGGCCGCTGCTCTACATTTACGGCGCGAAGAAGCCGTTCATGTTTCATTCACCGCAGTGGCTCGCGAAGATCGCTCAGATTCCCGGAAGCAAAGTGGAAGAATTTGCGACCGGGCATTGGGTGATGATGCACAAGCCCACTGAGTTCAACGCCAGCGTGAAAGCTTGGCTAGATTCACGCGCCGAAAGCGCGCATTGACCTGAGCTAATTCGCGTTAGGTAGTGCGACCGTCGAGACACTCCTGGGTTCGGGCCCAGTCTCCAGCCATCTGCGAACGCGCTCAGCGTCACCCAAGCGGCTGAGCTTGCCGGCAGAATCCAAAAACACCATGATCAGCTTGCGCCCTGCCACCTTGGTTTGCATCACCAGGCACTGCCCCGCCTCCGAGATGTAGCCAGTTTTTTGCAGGCCAATGTCCCAGGTCGGGTTTTTGATCAGGCGATTGGTGTTGTTGAACTGCAAGGTGCGGTCCCCGACGGCCAGCTCGTAACCCGGCGAGGTTGATAATTCGCGTAGCATCTTGTCGGAATGCGCCACGTTGACCAACAGCGCCAAATCCCGCGCGCTGGACTGGTTGTCGCTGGAGAGGCCCGTCGGCTCGACATACTTCGTATCTTTCATGCCCAGCAACTGCGCTTTGCTGTTCATCTTGCGCACAAAGGCCACCATGCCGCCGGGGAAGGTGCGCCCCAATGCATGCGCGGCGCGGTTTTCGCTGGACATCAGCGCCAGATGCATCAGCTCGCCCCGGCTCAGCTCGGTGCCCACGCGCAGACGCGAGCGGCTACCTTTTTCTGTATCCACATCGGCTTGCGAGATCATGATGAGTTCGTCCGCAGGCAACTTGGCCTCGCTGATGAGCAGCCCCGTCATCAACTTGGTCAGCGACGCAATCGGCAGCACGGCCTGATCGTTCTTGCTGAACAGAACTTCGCGCGTATCCTGGTCAATCACCAGCGCGACGCTGGACTTCAAATCCAGCGCGTCGGTCGCGCCATGCAGGCCAGCCACTTCGCCAAAAGAAGGTTTGGCCGGGATGATTGCCACCGGTCGGCTGGGCTTGGGCGCAGATTTGCGCTTTGCGACAGCGACCGACTTGGAGACCTTGCGCTTTTGCGGCGATTCAGCCACCCGGGTGTAAGCCACGGGCTTGGCGCTGCCCTTGCTCTTTTGTGCCGCCTCAGCGGTACCTGCGGAACCCGCTGCAGCGAGCAGTAACCCCCAGGCACAGAGGGCAGACAGGAGCGAAGTATTTAAGAGTTTCAAAGTATTTCCTGATGCAACATAACGGCAGCTTGTAGCCAAAGGAACGGACTCGGCGGATCGTATTGTCACACGACCGCACCAACATATCCAGGTTTGTTACATCAGATCAACTACTTGCGATAACTATCTCATCAAATACATTCAAATAGAGGGTAAACCCTATCCTTGTGCCGGCACCCGCTCCGCTTTGCTGTGTAATTTGTTGAGAGCACTCAGATAAGCCTTGGCAGAGGCCACCACAATGTCGGGATCAGCCCCCACGCCATTGACCACGCGGCCACTGTTTTGCAGGCGCACCGTGACTTCACCCTGGCTCTCCGTGGAGCCGCTGATGGCGTTCACAGAATACAGCACCATCTCCGCGCCGCTTTTGACGTGCGATTCAATGGCTTTCAGAGAGGCATCCACCGGGCCATTGCCGTCCGAATCGCCTTTGAACTCTTTGCCCGCCACGGTAAAAACCACGCTTGCCTGCGGGCGCTCACCGGTTTCGCTGTGCTGGGACAGCGACACAAAACCATACTCCTCGTTGTCGTGCTTGACGCTTTCGTCACTCACCAGGGCCAAAATGTCTTCGTCAAAGATATCGCTTTTGCGGTCTGCCAGTTCTTTAAAGCGGGCAAAGGCGGTGTTGACATCGGCCTCGCTTTCCATTTGCACGCCCAGATCGGTCAGGCGCGCCTTGAAGGCATTGCGGCCACTGAGCTTGCCCAACACGATTTTGTTGGCGGTCCAGCCCACATCTTCGGCGCGCATGATCTCGTAGGTGTCGCGCGCTTTGAGCACGCCGTCCTGGTGGATGCCCGACGCATGCGCAAAGGCATTGGCCCCCACCACCGCCTTGTTTGGCTGCACAACGAATCCGGTCGTCTGGCTCACCATCCGGCTCGCCGCGAGGATGTGCAGCGCATCGATGTTCATGTCCAGCCCGAAATAGTCCCTGCGGGTTTTCACCGCCATCACAATTTCTTCCAGTGAACAGTTCCCCGCGCGCTCACCCAGGCCATTGATGGTGCACTCCACTTGGCGCGCACCGCCGATCTTGACGCCGGCCAAGGAATTGGCCACCGCCATGCCCAGATCGTTGTGGCAATGCACCGACCATACCGCCTTGTCGCTGTTCGGAATGCGCTCGCGCAAGGTCTTGATGAATGCACCATACAGCTCGGGGATGGCATAACCCACGGTATCGGGCACGTTGATCGTCGTCGCACCTTCGTCGATGGTCGCCTCGATCACACGGCACAGAAAATCGACGTCGCTGCGATATCCATCTTCCGGGCTGAACTCGACATCGGCCACCAGGTTGCGCGCAAATCGGACTGACTGCCTGGCCTGCTCGAAGACCTGCTCGGGCGTCATGCGCAGCTTCTTCTCCATATGCAGGGCAGAGGTCGCAATAAAGGTGTGGATGCGCGCGTTGTTGGCGCCCTTGAGTGCCTCGGCCGCGCGGGAAATGTCGCGGTCATTGGCACGCGACAAGGAGCATATGGTGGAGTCCTTGATTGCGTTGGCGATGGCCTGCACTGCTTCGAAGTCGCCATTGGAACTGGCGGCAAAACCGGCTTCGATCACGTCCACGCGCAGACGCTCGAGCTGGCGCGCGATGCGCAGCTTCTCGTCCCGGGTCATGGATGCGCCGGGCGACTGCTCGCCATCGCGCAAGGTGGTGTCAAAAATGATGAGTTTGTCGGTCATGAATAGCTCCTCGAGAAAACGGTGCGTTGGATTGGGGTGTTGGGGCGGTTGGTCCCAGCAACGCAAAAACAAAAACGGCTCGTTGCTGGTGCATACGAGCCGTTTGATCGATTAGCGCACGCTACCGTCGTCGCCCGTACAGGGTTCCCAGTAGTAGTGCTAGCACGATCCGTTTCATGGCTGCAATGTAGCACAAGAATAGGGCCCGGCCATGGCTCAATGCAATCCGCGCTCGTCAGGGTCTTCGGTCGAGGTGCTGATGACACTGGTCGGTTCGCCCTTGTAACGCCGCCACACATACACCACATAGCCGCTGACCCCATAGGCGGCAAAAAGGCCCAGCAAGGCCTTCGCCGGATCGACGCTGATCGCGCCAATGGCCAGCGCCAGCAACACGATCACAGGGAACGGCACGCTTTTCTTGGCGCTGATATCCTTGAAGCTGTAGAACGGCACATTGGTGACCATCGTCAGGCCCGCATACAGGGCCAGCCCGAACATCGGCCATGCCACCTGCGGCCCCTTGACGCCGAGTTCGGCCATCACCAGGATGAACCCCGCAACCAGCGCAGCGGCGGCGGGCGATGGAAGTCCCTGGAAGAAGCGCTTGTCCACGACACCGGTATTCACGTTAAAGCGGGCCAGTCGCAGTGCGGCGCATGCGCAGTAAACGAAGGCGGCAATCCAGCCCCAGCGGCCCAGGCCGCGCAATGCCCACTCATACGCAATCAGGGCGGGCGCAGCGCCGAACGACACCATGTCGGACAAGGAATCCATTTGCTCGCCAAAGGCGCTCTGGGTATTGGTCATGCGCGCCACCCGACCATCCAGGCTGTCGAGCACCATGGCGCAAAATACACCGATCGCAGCCATGTCGAAGCGGCCGTTCATGGCCATGACGATCGAGTAAAACCCCGCAAAAAGCGCGGCCAGCGTCACCATGTTGGGCAGGATGTACAAGCCCTTGCGCCGTTTGCGAACGACGATGGTTTCCGTCTCCACCAACTCAGAATCCGGACCGTAAGGCATGTCGTGTATCTCCAGTGCGTTCACAGCGGTGGCCGGCACCCAGTGTAAGTCAGGCCCATCGGCGCAGCGGATACATTGCCTGGCTAAAAAAACGCGAAAGCCACGAGCGTGGCCTTCGCGTTGATCACTCGGAACGACGATCAGTTGCGCGACTGGTCAACCAGTTTGTTCTTCTTGATCCACGGCATCATCGCGCGCAGCGTCTCACCGACCGTCTCGATCTGGTGCTCCCCCATCAGCCGGCGACGGCTGAGCAGCGTCGGTGCGCCGGCCTTGTTCTCCAGGATGAAGCTCTTGGCATATTCGCCGGACTGGATGTCCCTGAGCACCTGCTTCATCACCTTCTTGGTCTCCTCGGTGATGATCCGCGGGCCGGTCACATATTCGCCGTATTCGGCGTTGTTCGAGATCGAGTAATTCATGTTGGCGATGCCTCCCTCATAGATCATGTCGACGATCAGCTTGAGTTCGTGCAGACATTCGAAATAGGCCATCTCGGGCGCGTAACCGGCCTCGACCAGGGTTTCGAAACCGGCCTTGATCAGTTCAACGGTGCCACCACACAACACCGCCTGCTCGCCGAACAGGTCGGTCTCGGTTTCTTCGCGAAAGTTGGTTTCGATGATGCCGGCCCTGCCGCCGCCATTGGCCATGGCATAACTCAGCGCCAGGTCGCGGGTGCGACCGGACTTGTCCTGCGCAATCGCGATCAGATGCGGCACGCCGCCACCCTGGGAATAGGTGCCGCGCACGGTATGGCCGGGCGCCTTGGGAGCGACCATCCACACATCCAGATCGGCGCGTGGCGTCACCAGTCCGTAGTGGACATTGAATCCGTGGGCGAATACCAGCGAGGCACCCGACTTCATATTGGGCTCCACGTCGTTCGTGTAGACCGTTGCAATCTGCTCGTCCGGCAGCAGGATCATGACGACATCTGCGGCCTTGACCGCGTCGGCAACCTCGGCTACCTTCAGGCCGGCCTTCTCGACCTTGGGCCAGGATGCACCGCCCTTGCGCAGTCCGACAACGACCTTGACGCCGCTGTCGTTCAGATTTTGCGCATGCGCATGGCCTTGGCTGCCATAGCCGATGATGGCGACGGTCTTGCCCTTGATCAGGCTCAGATCACAATCCTTGTCGTAATAGACTTTCATTTCTCTTCTCCTAAACTGGTAAATCAAACTCGCAAAATCCGTTCGCCGCGGCCGATTCCGCTCGATCCGGTCCTCACCGTTTCCAGAATCGCACTGCGTTCGATCGCCTCGAGGAAGGCGTCGTTCTTCGACTGCACACCGGTCAACTCGATGGTGTAGCTTTTCTCGGTGACGTCGATGATGCGTCCTCGAAAAATATCGGCCATGCGTTTCATTTCCTCGCGCTCCTTGCCGACCGCACGCACCTTGACCATCATCAGTTCGCGCTCGGTATAGGCGCCTTCCGTCAGGTCAACGACCTTGACCACCTCGATCAGGCGGTTCAGGTGCTTGGTGATCTGCTCGATCACATCGTCAGACCCGGTGGTCTGGATGGTCATCCGCGACAGGCTGGCGTCCTCGGTTGGCGCGACGGTCAGCGACTCGATGTTGTAGCCACGGGCGGAAAAAAGCCCGACCACGCGGGACAGAGCCCCTGGCGTGTTCTCGAGCAGGACGGCAATGATATGTTTCATGAATGGATTCCTCTTTTCGCCGCCCTCCCCTGGTTGCGGTAACAACCAGACTTGGCAAGCAATAGACGCATCGACTGCGGGATAAGCGCCACGCGGGCCGGCACGGGGCCGGGGGCGGGCGCCATGGCATTGGGCAGGTTGTTTACAGGTCCTCTGATCCCAGCAACATCTCGGTGATTCCCATGCCGGGCTTGACCATCGGAAACACGTTCTCGGTCGGGTCGGTACGGAAATCCATGAAGACAGTGCGGTCCTTGAGCTTGCGCGCTTCGCGCAAGGCCGGTTCGACGTCCTGCGGCTTTTCGATCAGCATGCCAACGTGGCCATAGGCCTCGGCCAGCTTGACGAAATTGGGCAGGGCGTCCATGTAGCTGTGGCTGTAGCGCCCTTCGTAGTCGAGTTCCTGCCACTGGCGCACCATGCCCAGGTAACGGTTGTTCAGCGACACGATCTTGATGGGCGTGTTGTACTGCAAACAGGTCGACAACTCCTGGATGCACATCTGCACGGAACCCTCGCCAGTGACGCAGAACACCTCGCAGTCGGGCTTGGCAAGCTTGATGCCCATCGCATAGGGAATGCCGACACCCATCGTGCCCAGTCCGCCGGAGTTGATCCAGCGCCGCGGCTCGTCGAAGCGGTAATACTGCGCGGCCCACATCTGGTGCTGGCCCACGTCAGAGGTGATGTAGGTCTCGGTGTCCTTGGTCAGGCCCCACAGCGTCTGTATGACATGCTGAGGTTTGATGACGTCGCCCTTGCCCATGTCGAACTTGAGGCAGTCGCGCTGGCGCCATTCTTGGATGGTGCTCCACCACGCGCCCAATGCGTCCGCATCCGGACGAAGCGCGCTCTCCCGGATCATGGCCAGCATCTCGGACAACACATCCTTGACGTCTCCGACGATCGGGATGTCGACCTTGACCCGCTTGGAAATACTCGACGGGTCGATGTCGATATGGATGATCTTGCGTTCGTTCTGCGCGAAATGTTTCGGGTTGCCGATCACCCGGTCGTCGAATCGCGCGCCGACCGCCAGCAACACATCGCAGTTCTGCATTGCGTTGTTGGCCTCGATGGTGCCGTGCATGCCCAGCATGCCGAGAAACTTCTTGTCGCTGGCAGGGTACGCACCCAGGCCCATCAAGGTGTTGGTCACCGGATACCCCAGCATGTCGACCAGCGTGCGCAGCTCGGCCGAGGCATTGCTGAGCAACACGCCACCACCGGAATAGATGTACGGCCGCTTGGCCGTCAACAGCAGTTGCAGGGCCTTGCGGATCTGCCCGCCATGACCCTTGCGCACCGGGTTGTAGGAACGCATCTCGACGGTCTTGGGGTAGCCCGCATACGGCACCATCTTGAACGACACATCCTTGGGAATGTCCACCACCACCGGACCCGGACGACCGGTGCGCGCAATATGAAACGCCTTTTTCATGACGTCTGCAACGTCCCGCGCGTCCTTGACCAGAAAGTTGTGCTTGACGATGGGCCGGGTGATGCCCACGGTATCGCATTCCTGGAACGCATCCAGACCGATCGCCGCGGTCGGCACCTGACCGGTGATGATCACCATCGGAATGCTGTCCATGTAGGCCGTGGCAATGCCGGTCACCGCGTTGGTGACCCCTGGCCCGGAGGTGACCAGCGCTACGCCGACATCGCCGGTTGCGCGGGCATAACCGTCGGCCGCATGCACCGCCGCCTGCTCATGGCGTACCAGCACATGCTGGATGGTGTCCTGCTTATAGAAAGCGTCATAAATATGCAGCACGGCGCCACCTGGATAACCCCAGATATATTTGACGCCTTCGGCCTGCAAGGCCTTGATCAGGATCTCGGCGCCCCGCAGTTCGAGGACAGCGGGTGCGGACGGGGAATTGCGGGTTGCGGCGCTAGCCACTGCCGCCAAATTGATTTCGGCTTTGGATATTTCCATGATGAACCTTTGCGAATTTCTGTGACGAAAGACCTTGGGTGCTCCTTCGCAAACGCTTGTGACGCCACGTCGGAACTTGAGGCCAATGCCACAGGCGCAACCAATAATGCGCCAGACCTTGACCCGTTTGCCATTTGAACTGCAATCCGCATTATTGCATTGCAGCAGCCGAATCGGTCAAGGCAACGGCAAAAGGCGCCGACCAGGGTGCCATAATCGCCCGCGATATCAGGCCCTGGCTGGCCCGACGGGCTAGCGACCGTGGCTGTCCTGCCACCTCCACATTGGCATATTCCCATTGGCCACCGAACAAGAACTATCCGATTTCCTGAAAGGCGCTGAAAAGCGCGCGTTCAAGCGCTCGGTCTATCATGTGCGCAATGACGAATCGGCACTCGACATCGTGCAGGAGAGCATGATGAAGCTGGCGGAAAGTTATGGCGACAAGCCGGCCGCCGAACTGCCGATGCTGTTCCAACGGATATTGTCCAACTGCACGCTGGACTGGTTTCGACGCAGAAAGACCCGCAACGCCTTGTTCTCCAATATGGGGGATTTCGATATTTCGGGTGAGGATGGCGAATTTGACCTGCTGGATGTCCTGACCGCTGCGGATGAGTCGCAGCAGACGGAAAGCGCGCAAGATGCAACCCAAAGGGCCCAGACATTGCGCGGCATCGAAACTGAGATACAACTCTTACCGTTGCGTCAACGGGAAGCCTTCGTGCTGCGTTATTGGGAAGAAATGGACGTTGCCGAAACCGCTCAGGCGATGGGTTGTTCGGAAGGCAGCGTCAAAGCGCATTGTTCGCGTGCCGTACAGGCACTTGCTCGTGCATTGCGCGCCAAGGGAATAACACTATGACGAATTCACAACAATACCAGGCTGAGTTGCTTCAAGAGCGGCTGGGGCTGAAAATCGCCGCGCGACTGGCCGATGCCAGTAACGCCTTGCCGCATGAGATTACCGAGCGACTGCGCCATGCCCGCGTGCTGGCGCTGTCAAAACGCAAGCTTCCCCGAACCGAGCCCGCCGTGGTGTTGCTGTATTCCGGCGCTGGTGCGGTGCTGGGTGGTTCGCAGAACCCGGCGCCTTGGTGGCAGCGCGCAGGGCTCGCATTGCCGGCTCTTGCGCTATTGCTGGGACTAGTTGCGATCGATTCCGCCCTGGACGATCGGGTTGCGACCGAAATCGCCAAGCTGGATGCGGCCTTGCTGATGGACGATCTACCGCCGGCGGCCTATGCCGACCCCGGTTTCTCGCAGTTTCTCAAGCTTCACAGCGCGCCGTCGCAATAGGCGGGTTGTTGACGATGACTGCATACGGCAGGCCCGTTGACGCGCCGCCGACAATGCGAAGCCGGCAATGGTTACGCATGTCGTTCTTGGCATTGGCGCTGTCAACGTCCGGATCGCCGGCATTGAGCCAGACGGGCGCATCGGGGCCCACTGCGCCGGAAAAGGCCCAGAATCCCGGTCCATCGCACCAACATCCCGCCTGGAACACGCTGAGCGCATCGCAGCAGGCCGCCTTGAGACCGCTGGCGCCGATCTGGAACGACATCAGCTCGAATCGCAAGCGCAAGTGGATCGCATTGTCGGCCAACTACGCCAGGTTGACGCCTGCCGAGCAGGCGACCATGCATGGACGCATGGCCGAATGGGCATCTCTCAGCGCAGTGGATCGCAATCGGGCCCGGTTGAATTTTGCCGAAACCCGCGCTCTGTCCAGCGAAGAGAAGAAGGCACAGTGGCAGGCCTACCAGGCCTTGAGTCCGGCGCAAAAGCAGCAACTGGCGGCGCAGGCTGCCAGTAGCCGTTCCAGTGGCGCCGCGCCTGCTATCACACAGCGCACACCTGGCAAACTGGCATCCGTTCCGATCACCCGGTCGGCCGCTGGGTCAGCGTCGGACCAGCGCATATCCAAACCTGCTGTCCAACCGGCCGCAGGTTCCAGCGCCGCGGTACCCTGA
>JAYUQC010000137.1:0-10752 GCA_043759735.1 Rhodoferax sp. | reverse complement strand
GCACGCATACACCGCTCTCGGTGTGGTTCTGGGCAGCCTACCTGGTCGCCAGCCAGACGCCCGGCATGTCGGCCGTCCAGTTTCAGCGGCAACTCGGACTGCCGCGTTACGAGACGGCTTTCCAGATCCTTCACAAACTGCGGGCCGGCATGGTGCGCCCCGACCAGGATCGGATTGGCTGCAACCCCGCAGAACACATTGAGACCGACGACGCCTACGTCGGCGACCGTACTCGCGGCAAGGGCCGAGGTGTTCACGACAGGGTGCTCGTCGCCGGTGCTGTCCAGGTTAGACAGCGCAAGCACGGTGGCAGCGCTCAACAAGCGCAGGACTGGGCGGTACGCCGGACGTGTTCGGCTCGCGGTGGTGCCAGACCGAAGTGCCAAATCGTTGGGTGGCTTCGTCGAGCGCGTCGTTACGCCAGGCGCCACCATCATCACCGACGATTGGAGCGGCTACGCGACGCTTGGAAAGCGAGGGTATCTTCATACCGCCGTCGCGGAACGTGGCGACATGCAAGTTGCCGAGACCTTCCTGCCCATCGTTCACCTCGTGTTCTCCAATCTCAAAACATGGCTACGTGGCATTCACCACGGCGTCAGCCCGCAGCACTTGCAAGCCTATCTCAACGAATTCACGTTCCGCTTCAATCGCCGCTTCTACCCACTCAACGCTTTCCGATCCCTGCTTGGTATTGCTGGCAACGTCACTGCGCCGACCTATGCTGAACGCTATGCAAAAAAATTACGACCCACTACATCTAGTAGTTAGTTCCATTAAAACAAATACATATTAAGTCACACCGAGGTCGAACTTGTTCCAACGAAACACCACTGGCGATGCATTGATCTCTGCAATGCCTTTGAGGATGCGTTGTTTCAGATCGTCTTTGGATGTGACCCGGATGTGTCGCAGGAATGTGCGCGCCATCTTGGAGAAGGCGCACTCAATCAAGTTGAGCCAAGAACCATGCTTGGGGGTATGAACATATTCGAAGCGCCCGGGGCGGCTGCTGAGATACGCCATGGTCTCCTTGGAGATGTGGGCCGAGTGGTTGTCCAGTACCACGCGGATGATGGCGTCCTGGGGGTAGTGCGCATCGAGTTGCTTGAGCAAACCGATGAATTCGATACTGCGATGGCGGTCCTCGATGTTGGCAAAGATATGCCCGGAATGCAGGTCGATGCCGGCCAGGATGGACACTGTGCCGTGACGAACGTACTCGTAGTCACGCCCGACGCTCGGTGCCTTGCCCGGCACCGGCGGCAAATCGGGCGCGGTCAGCCCGATGGCTTGAACACCGGGCTTCTCATCGACGCTGACAGTGAAGATGGGGTTGGGCCGCGCATCATGAACAGCGCCTTCGGTGTAGAGCGAAACGTCCCGATAGACCATCAGGACTTCCTGCATCTTGCGGTCAAAGTCGGGGTCGCGCTTTTCCAGGTAGTAGCGAATCTTGTGCGGCTTGATGTCGTTATCGTCAAGGATGCGCCACACGGTGCTCTTGCCCGCATTTGCCAGGCGGGGAAAGCCTGCAGCCTGCGCGTGCGCACCAACAAATCGCGCCAGCGCCGAGATCGACCACAACTCGGCTGCCAGTTCATGATCCTTGGGTTTGGTACATGCGATGCTGACGACCCACGCCTTGGCTTCGTCGCTGATTTCGGGTTCGTGCGGACGGTGGTACTTGTCCTTGAGCCCCATCTGAACGCCTGCGGCCAGCGCCTTGTCCACGCACCGGTAGATCATCGGTCGACTGAACCCGAGACGGCGTTGCAATTCGGTGATCGAGACGCCATCGGCGTAGCCCAGCATCACCTGGGCACGCTCCACCTCGCGCGCGGACGACACTCGCGAAGAAGCAAGTTCTCGCAGCGTGGTCCGTTGCTCTTGCGTCAGCACCAACGACGGTCGTTCAGATTTTCTCGCCATGATCACCACCTTCTTGAGTTGAAGAGGAAACATGGCGATTATCATTTATTTAGTAACTGTATTGATGGAACGAACTACTAGTGTCCTTGGGAGCTGACCGGATAAGCACGAAATGACCCACCGGATTCTGGCTGGGTGGGGCGTTATTGTTTTGCATGGCTGAGGGCGCCAAATGCCGCGCCCACAGCCACCTTCAATTGTATTTGCCTCTCCACGGCGTCAAGGGTTCGCTTCGCCGGGCTGCCTGCGGCAGCCCGCCCTTGACCCCGTTCCGAGGCTGTTGGCGCTCGCCAGCGGTGGGTCAGTTTTTCGTGAGCACAGGCGGGTCAGTTTTGATGAGCGTCGAGGGTGTACGCAGTCGCCGGCATTTTGGTAAGCGCGCCGCGAATCCGTCTTACATTGATCGGGTAGAGATTGAGCCGGACCGCGTTTGATGGACGTCATGAGCGGCACCGCGTTACCCTCCGACGGCGGCCGGTTCCGGTTCGTCGCAAGCGACCGAACGGCCGTCCGTGGATAGGGCGCGCTTCGCGCTTCTGTCCACCAAACGGGGTCCGGTTAAGATCAACTCACTGAAAGACTCCAACAACCTCAATACCAATCAGCCCAACACACTGAATTAATTCCGTCAGGTGCCGAAAGTCATTGAGACGCTCCGGCCGCTGGACGCGCTTGGGTGCCGGAATTCTTGCGTTCGTACAACCAAGATCACCGCCACAGCGGCATGCGCTGTAAGCGTCTCGGCGAGTCACCGTGACACGCCGATCTGGGACGACAGATCAGTCTCACGTCGTGGCCATATGCTTAGGCAATGACTGCGTAATATCCGATGCATCTGGCATGATGTGTCGGCGGCCTTAGGCAGAAATCATGGCCATATGGCATTCACCTGATCGACTCACTCTATGACTTCGCTGATTGGTACGTTGGGCTGCCTGAAATGGGATTGGTATTCAGCTTTGTGCCGTGGGAACTGTTTTCTGAATTGACTCACAAGGACTGGCGATGAACTGTAAATTGCTCCAATGCGAGCGTCAAGCGCGCTGCCAGCGCCATGCTGTGCATGTGTTTGCCCTTGGTATCGTCCTTTGGGTGTTGGCCGCAAAGCTTGCGTTCGCCTTGGATGTGCCGGGTTGCGGCACGGTTGGCGAAGGCTTTTTTGTTGATTATCGAAATGCTATTTCCACAGTCAATTCAGCGGCCAACAACAGAGCGCGCGTAGGGCTGAAGACTGTGGAGGATTCCCATTTCACGGCGGACGTTGAGACATTGCGGCGTGGAAAATCGACGACCTTACCTGGGGCAGACATTTCGTACACGTTGGAGCGCATTCCGAACCACTACCGCGCATTGTTTTCGATGCTCGCCTTGGCTGAGAAGGAAAAAACTAGCAAGCCTTTTCAGTCGACTTATTCTCTTGAATGCTGGTTCCGGCGTGCAATTGCTGCTTTTCCAGATGACAACACCGTCAAGATGATTTTTGCGCAGTACCTGTACAAGTCAGCGCGGGAAAAGGAAGCCGAGCAACAGTTGGTCATTGCATCTACCCAGGCAGCCGCCAATCCCTTTACGCTCCACAATATCGGCTTGGTCTACTTCGATGCCAAGAACTATGAGCAGGCGCTTCTGCACGCTCACAAGTCATATGCACTTGGGCTTCGTACGACAATCCTGAAAGATCAGTTAATTGGCGCCGGAAAATGGTCTGATACGCCGGAGGCTCCTCCTGCCGAACCGGCCAAGACGCCATAGTGCCAGCGATACTGGCCCGATGCGGCCGAATAACAGTATCCCGGCTGGCTCGCCGGTGCACGGTCAGAAGCCATGACTGATCATGGCAAGGCGAACAACCTTGCGAAGTCCTGTTATGAACTACATTGTCCGAATGCTTGCGCAGGGCACGATCTCCTCCCGAACCAGAGCGAACTAGGGATTCCCAGCATGTCAGAAAAGAAGGCGCTTTTGGTGGCGTTCCACTTCCCACCGGTTAAGGTGAGTAGCGGCCTAGAGCGAACGCTCGCGCTGGCGCGCCATTTGCCAAACCACGGATGGGAGCCCTTGGTGCTTACGGCAGATCCTGCTGCGTACCCGTCGGTCAGTAACGAGCGCCTCGGCCAAATTCCGGACGGGACCGTCGTTAAACGTGCGTTCGCCCTGGACGCATCACGCCACCTCGCCATCCGCGGGCGGTACCCGCGCTGGTTTTCATTGCCGGACCGTTGGCAAACATGGATGCTGGGGGCGATTCCAGCAGGTATGGCAATGGTCCGCCGCCATCGGCCCCAAGTGATTTGGAGTACCTACCCGATTTCTTCGGCGCATTGGATCGGATATGTACTTCACAGGCTTAGCGGAATTCCTTGGGTTGCGGATTTTCGGGACCCCATGGTCGAACGCAACATCAAGACTGGCGAACTGGTGCCATATTGGCCTGCCTTGCGGCACGCACGGCTTGCAGTCGAGATGCGAGCTGCAAAGTACGCCAGTGCGCTGAGCTTTTGTACGGATGGTGCTCGGCAGATATGTATTGATCGTTACTCGGGTATTGATGCCGACCGCTGGCGGGTGATTCCAAATGGTTTTGACGAGTCGGCGTTTGTGGCGGCGGAGCGGGCAGCAGGAGATAAGTTGGCAAGAGGGAATGTCATAGTGCTGCTGCATAGCGGAACGATATACCCAACGCCAGATCGCGACCCTTCGCATTTTTTCCGGGCGCTGCGTCAAGTGCTGGATGCGAGGCCGACTGGCGCTCGACCGGTAAAAGTGGTGTTGAGGTCTTCGGGTGTCGACTCGCTTTATTCGGATTTGCTAGGCTCCTTGAATCTGACTGAACACGTGGTTTTTGCACCTGCTCTACCCTATGAGGAAGCATTGCAGGAGATGTTAAATGTCGATGGACTGGTCATTTTTCAAGGGTACACCTCTAATCCGGCGATTCCGGCGAAGCTCTACGAGTATTTCCGGGCACAGCGCCCCATCCTCGCGCTGGTGGACGATGATGGCGAGACTGCTCACCTTATCCGCAAGGAGTCTGCTGCCGCTATTGCGCCATTGGACGATGTTGGCTTGATAGCGACGGCGTTGGCCCAATTATTGGACGACATCGAAGGTGGCGATCCGATGTTGATTGCCGCGGATAGAGTCTCGAGCTTCGAGCGTGCGCATGCCGTATCAAGTTTCGCAAGACTATTCGACGAAGTTGTTGCATTGGGTAGTCACCCGCGTCCGTTGCGGTCGGCGCAGTGAGAGCCACTTGACATGTTGTGCAGTTTGCTGACCTCTGGGTGGTGGTGATGAATCTGCGCATTCGGGTATTGCGCACGTTGGATGAATGCCGTGCGATTCGTGGCGACTGGGCTCGATTGATCGAGATGGAGGGCGAGGGCGTACAGGGGTTTGACGTGTCGGCAACGTTTGAGTGGACAGAAGCTCTGTGGCAGTGGTTTTACGATGGAACTCCTCAGTGTGTGCTGGTTGCCGAGGACGACAGTGGTATTCGGGGGATTCTTCCTTGTGCCATCACGGCTGAAACAATTGGCCGCATTTCGCATCGCAAGTTGGCCCTTATAAGCAGTGTCTATGATCTGCGTACCGGTTTCCTTGTCGGCGGCAATGTCGAGGTGCTTGATTGCCTTCTCGCCTACGTATTTGAAGAACTTGAGGGCTGGGACACATTCGTTTTCAAGGTGGTGGAGGAAAGCCCATCGGATCTGGCAGTTCGTGCCGTGATGCGCCGGAGAAATCTGTATCCTCACCTCCAGCGCAGCTGGAGTTCACCTTATATTCCGATTCCGGAGGACCCTGCACAAGTATCCCGGAGTCTTAAGTCGAATATGCGTGCGAACGTGCGGCGTCGCGATAAGCAGTTAAGCAATCTCGGCAAGTTGGAGCTGCGGCTGCATGACTCAGAAGCTTCTGTACCTGTGTTCCTCGACCTCATGATGGCAGTCGAGGAACGGTCTTGGAAGCAAGATGCCGGTACGGCTTTGACGAGCAGTCAAAGGCAGAAGAAGCTTTATGCCACCGTGACGCCGGCGCTGGCAAGGCACAATTGGTTTCTTGGCGCCGCATTGATGCTCGACGAACAGCCCGTAGCCTATATCTACGGTTATGCTTACGCACACGTGTTTGTCGGCGAAAAAGGTAGCTACGATGAGCAATACAAGCAGTATGGGCCGGGAAGCGTCCTCAGGGCACGCCTTTTGGAAGAGCTCGCCCGGCGGGGAATCAGAGCATACGACCTCGCGGGCGATGCCGACCCAAACAAGGCGCATTGGACGGACCTTTCATACTCCAGAAAGATGCACATCTTGTTTAACAAAACGTTTCGCGGACAATTGGCTCGGTCCAGTGTGATGGTCCGGAAATGGTGGGCCGATATTCGAGAAGCCAAGGCCAATTGAGAGAGCCGCTTTGCGCATTGATCGACGGCATCAGGCCGGCGAGGCACGGTTCCCCGGCGGCGAGGCGCCGATAGGTGTGAAGCGGCAACGACCTACTCAGTATTGGTTGCCCGCCATTTGAAAAGACGACGGGCTCTGGCTTGAAGGCTTGATCGAATTTCATAAAATCGTGCACTTATTCGTGACGACATCAACTTGGCGCCTGTAACCGCTGGCTTGATTGCACGACCCGAAAGTTCCAACGCCAGACCAACAAGCCCTGCGGCTGAGCGGGGGTTATAAGCGACGATGCCCCAACGCTCTCGCCGGTCACTCATCCACGTTTTCTTGTAGGGGTCGTCGCCGATCATGTAGTCCACCTCGGCTACCCCGTCTTGATCGATGACGTGTTCAATCAACATGGCTGCCAACAGGGTTCCAGGAGCATAGCCCTTGTAATCCTCGTGGTACGCGACTTTGTAGATGTTTGCCCTGGCCCCGGCTACTATCCAAAGCTGGGCAGCGATTGGTTCGCCCCTTAACCATGCTATTCCAAGTCGCAGCCAACCGCGAACGGCGCAAGCACGAATGAGACCGGGCACAAAGTTGGCGAATGGTTCCGGAATTTTCCAGCTACCCGAGTAGACACGGTCGTAGGCCATCAGACCACGTTCAAGTTCCGCTCCGCCAAGTATCAGTTCCAGTGTTCCGCCCTCAGCGGTGAACTTCTTGCTGGCACGTTTGATATTGCTTCGAAATGTCGCGCTGCGACCTTTGAGATAGTCCGCCCATCGTCCATCCACTCTCAGGAACCAGTTCCCAAAACAATAGTATTCGAACGGGGGCAGGCCGGCCATTCGCAATGCATCGAACAACAAGCCATAAGCCTTTGACTCCGGGTCCATCGGCGCGAACTTCATCGATCCAAGAAATGGGAAGGAAGAACGCATTGCAGTGATCAGCGGCACTAGATCGCGAGCTTTGACCCCAGGCCTGACCACCGGGGCATAGATGGCCGAGTAGTAGTTGCTGAGTGACGCGATCTTTTTGTTCATGGCACTCCCAGCCGCAAGAGTAGGAATCGCTGCCACTGGTTGATCGTCGTCATACAGGACGAATATTTGAATACCTTTGTCGGTTGGGTACACGCTGTCCACAAGATTTTTGTACCAGGTGGGACCAAACTCGATGTTTACCGACTCGGCGTCCAGAAATAATTGCTCGACTTCAATTGGAAGTCTATCGAAGTGCTGGAAGGTACGGACAGTGCCAGCGTGAATGCTGCTGGTCGTTCCGCCTTCCGATAAATCAGCGCGACCAGTTCCCAGCATGGACAGCAAATTGATGAAAAGCGATTTACGGAAGAGATCAATGTGTTGGCTTTTTCGATGGGTAGTTGCCCAAGCCAACTGTTCCTGACAGACGTTGTCGTAAAACTCCATTCTCCCGCCCGGATAAGTCCTGAACATATGTTCCAGAACCTTTCGTTGTATCAATCGCGATGGCAGGTACGTGGCGAGTGATTCATCAACTGCAGTCAGCAAGATGATCGCCGTGCTTCCGTCAACAATGGCAATTTGAGATGCAGCCAGACGATCATCCAGCCACAGTTGGAAGGCCAAGGTGTGACCAGTTTGTGCGAAGCGGGCGCAAATGTCTTGGTAAAAACTGCGATGGACATTGCTGGTCGACTCAGCTCGCTTCTTGTGTCCTGCGCGTTGCCGCGATTCCAATGCCGCGTGGTGGGTCATTGCGTCCAGAAGGTCGGCAGGACTTGTGTGGCAGTGAAATTTTGTGGCGATACTGTTCGCACTTATATGGCGCTCGACCATCGCAAACTCATGTGCTAGTCCCTTGGAGCGTGTGGACCAATAGTCGTCGAAACTGCCTGCGAAATCGACGGACATCACCAGCGAGTGATCCTTGCTGGTTATCCTCTGGTCTGATTTTTGGGCTGGCAACTGATACGCCGGGTCATTACCGAGCAAGGTGATGTGTCTGGCGACGTCCGGCAAACCGATGAAGAGATCGGACGCCATTTGCGATCGGCTTATTAACATGGGGCCAATCAAGACAGGGCTTGGGAAAAAACTTGTCCAGATGCCATTTCGCTGCGCGCGTAGAACGCACATTGCCTGGGGTAAGCCGTCTGCATGCAATATGCACAGATATTCGGAGCCATCTCCGAAATGGGCCAGCAGGGCGTCGACGAACCGGCTATTCAGCATGGGGTTGGCCTTGCACAACCGATGACGCAATTCGTCCCATGCAGCGGCATGTTCGCCGAGTCCACCATTCAATTTGTGAGCTATACATCGACTCATCAGGATTGCTCCACCGGGATGTGCGTCAAGACCCTCGTTACTGCCGCGGCCATCCAATCCATTTGATGCGTTGTCAACTCTTGATGACAAGGCAGGTGCAGCAATTTCAGACGATATGCGGTTGCGACCGGGCAGCTTGATGTGGCCATGTCGTCCCATCGCCATTCGGTCATGCCGAGAGACTTAAGAGCAAGAAAATGGACTCCCGGGCATTCAATGAGCAGCGGAAACATATACGGGACGCAGCCATCGGGCAGAGTGGGGTATAGCGAGTGGCAATGAGGCAGCTTCGCTACGATCGATGTCCATCGTTCATAGTTTTGTCTTCGGTTGGTCGCCACTCGATCAATATCGGTGTGCTGCATGACCCATCGGGAGCCTGACAGGCTCTCCAGGCCTTCGAGGCTCAAATCGTATTGAATTGATGGAATTTCACTCGAATTCAGGATGTCGTTGGTTGCAGAGGTTGAGTTGCCTCGAAATTCTTCAATGCCTTGGTCCAGCAGTTCTGGATTCGGCTTTACTTGGTTTTCCCAACCGCGCTGCACAGAGCGCATGAATCCTTTCAGCTCCATCAACAGACTTGGCAGTCGCGGTTGGGAAACGGGTAGCGGCGCATCGTGGTTCCCCCAAAGAATGCCGCCATCGTCACACGGAAAGAATTTATAGGGGCTCCATACGCTGTAGCGGCCTTGGCGCCCAATACTGACCCTATCAGACCGAGAAGTAAGCAGGCAATGGGAACAATCCTCTATCAGTGCGATTCCACGGCGGTTGCAGTAATCCAGCAATTCGCCCAGGGCCTGCGGGTACCCAAAATAATGGGTAACCAAAATTGCGGCCACTGGCTTGGCACATCCCGCGACGCATGCATCAAGTTTGCTTAAATCGGCCGCGAGGT
Organism: Rhodoferax sp.; assembly: GCA_043759735.1. Lineage (GTDB taxonomy): Bacteria > Pseudomonadota > Gammaproteobacteria > Burkholderiales > Burkholderiaceae_C > CAISIP01. The sequence goes on along the minus strand of JAYUQC010000137.1, from coordinate 1,213 downwards.
TTGGTAGCAGTGGATAAAGTTGTACATCTGCCTTCAATCGAATTGCCGGATCAAGCATCGTTCGGCAATGATAGGCAGGCGCCAGCAATGTGGTCGTAGAACCAACGCCGCAAAGACGATAGGCATCGGCTAATGCATATCGGCTGCGCGCATAGAGGCGCGTATTCGGTAGTCGCCCCAGCAGGCTGGCCGCTGAGGACCTGGCTGGCCTTATCGAATTCCGCCCAAGAGTCGGGAGTGCCGGTACCATCGGTCTCGGGAAATGCCACGTCCCCTGTTCAAATTTTTGGTACTGCATTGTTGTTTGGCATATTTCTCAGCCATTCAATATTCAGGTTTACCACCCGGGTGTGGTCGCTGCCCTTGGAGAAGGTGTGGTCCACGTATGCCAGATCAGCTCTCGTCAGGCAGGGAACTTGAAGCAATCCGGCCCAAGCTAGATCGCCATTTGCAATCTCCATGAACTCCTTCGCCGTGTAGTCATCCCCACTCAGGATCAGGATCAGGATCAGGAGCATGGGGCCGTTGAACTGGCGCCATGCCAGCGCCATACGGTCTTGAAATGGCTTGAGTGTCTGCATTGAGGCCGGTTTACCCGGGTTGCCGATCAAAAGCTGCAAGTTGTGCCAGAAACCAGACAGTGCGGAAATGGCGACTTTGCCGCTAACCAGTTTGGTCCAGAATTCCTTTTGCCTCAGGCGTTGGGCATAGTAGTGCTTGACCTGAGTCTTGGCCAGGCTCGCCTCCGACCGCACCCACGGATTGATCAAACACAACCCGCGCACCCGCACATCCTGCGTGTCGTGGCAATACAGCAGCGCCGCCGACGCGGCATCGCACAATCCCCACAGCACGACATGTTTGACCGACGGCACCTGCCGCTGCAGCGTGTCGATGGCCGCTCCGATGTCCGGCGTCACATGCAGAAAGTCGCGCATTTCCCCCGTGCTGTCCCCCATCCCCCGGTAGTCGAACCGCAGCACCGGATACCCCGCCGCGGCCGCCGCACGGGCCAGCAGAACGAACTGCCGGTGGCTGCCGGCGCGGTACTGCGGGCCACCGACTATCACGACGCCGCCGGTGGTGCGTGCGTTGCCATCCATAGCCTGCGGTGTGGCCAGAACGCCAACCAGCGTTTCCCCGGCGCAGTCGAAGGTGACGGCTTGTGTGGGGTCAGGTCCTGCCTTTTGCTCCCCCAGGGTGGCAAAAGGCA